>JAICMI010000017.1 GCA_025929315.1 Frankiaceae bacterium | reverse complement strand
GAAACCATCGGCGTCGTTCTCAACACGATTATCGCCAACACCCGGACCGAGGAGCTGTTGGCACAGTCGCAGCGCCTGACGCAAGAGCTCCAAGTCCAGTCCGACGAGCTACAGCGGACAAACGCGGAGCTGGAGGAGAAGGCGCAGCTGCTCACCGAGCAGTCGCAAGACCTCGAGACCAAGAACCGCGAGATCGAGCTCGCGCGACTCGGCCTGGAGGAGAAAGCACTGCAGTTGGAGCTCGCATCGCAGTACAAGAGCGAGTTCCTCGCCAACATGAGCCACGAGCTCCGTACGCCGCTCAACAGCCTGCTGATCCTGGCCAAGCTGCTGTCCGACAACCCGGACGAGAACCTGACCGACAAGCAGACCGAGTTTGCGCGAACCATCCACCGCGCGGGCTCCGACCTGCTGGAGCTGATCAACGACATCCTCGACCTGTCCAAGGTCGAAGCCGGCAAGATGGACGTGCACACCTCGCCCCTCGAGGTGCGGGGGCTCTGCGAGACGATCGAGCAGACGTTCCTGCCTGTCGCCGAGCAGAAGGGCCTCGACTTCGACGTCAGGGTCGACCGGGAGACGCCGCCGACGGTCAGCACCGACGAGCAGCGCATGCGTCAGGTGCTGCGCAACCTGCTCTCCAACGCCTTCAAGTTCACGGAGACCGGGCGCATCACCCTGCACGTCTCGGTGGCGGATCCGGCGATCCGCTTCGGTGTTCCGACACTCGACGACTCCGGCGCGCCCGTCATCGCCTTCGCCGTGACCGACACGGGCATTGGCGTCGCGGCCGACAAGCTGCGGCACATCTTCGAGGCGTTCCAACAAGCCGACGGCACCACGAGTCGTCGGTACGGCGGCACCGGCCTGGGACTCTCGATCAGCCGCGAGATCGCGCGTCTGCTCGGTGGGGCGATCACGGTGGAGAGCGAGGAAGGCGTCGGGTCGACGTTCACGCTCTACATCCCGCAGGAGTTCCCGTTCGCAGATGCGTTGCCGGCGCTGCCGATGCAGCCGGCGAGCGAGGACGAGGGCCCCTACGGGCGTGGACCGATCATCTCGGCGACCAGGTCGCTGGATGACGCGCCGCCAACCGACTACGACGCAACGTCGCTCGCGGGCGCCTCGGTGCTGGTCGTCGACGACGACGTCCGCAACGTGTTCGCACTCACCAGCGCACTCGAGATGCACGGTGCAAGCGTGCTCTACGCAGACAACGGAGCCGAGGGACTGCGGCTGCTCGAGGACCACCCGGAGATCGACCTGGTTCTGATGGACGTCATGATGCCGGAGATGGATGGCAACGAGACGACGACCGCGATCAGGTTGATGCCGGGACGCGAACAGCTGCCGGTGCTCTTCCTCACGGCCAAGGCGATGCCCGGCGACCGCGAGAAGAGCATCGCTGCAGGTGCGTCCGACTACATCACCAAGCCGGTCGACCTCGACCGGCTGCTGCAGTCGATGAAGCAGTGGCTCGCCGAGACCGGTGTGACGGCCTCCGACGTGCACGAGTCGAGCTGATGGCGGGACAGACTCCCGCGCGGATCCTCCTGGTCGACGACCGGGAGGAGAACCTGCTCGCGCTCGAGGCGATCCTGGGCGGGCTGGGGCACGAGCTGTTGCGCGCCACGTCGGGCGCGGAGGCGCTGAAGCATCTGCTCATCCAGGACGTGTCGTTGATCCTGCTCGACGTGCAGATGCCGGAGATGGACGGCTACGAGACCGCCGCACACATCAAGGGCCGGACCCGCACCCAGGACATCCCGATCATCTTCTTGACCGCGATCGACCGCGAGGCGCACCAGGCTTATCGCGGCTACGCCGCGGGAGCGGTCGACTTCCTCGCGAAGCCCTTCGACCCGTGGGTGCTTCGGGCCAAGGTCGAGGTCTTCGTCGGCCTTCAGCAGGAGCGCCAGCGACTGCTGCGTCGTACCGAGGATCTGGAGCGGCGGCTCGATGCGGTGGGCGGCGAGAAGCTCGCCGCCACGCTTGCCCGGGTGGAGCGGTTGCTGGTGATGGCCGGCGACGACGGCAGTGCCGGTGGCCCACTCGCCGAGGCGATCGACCTGCTCCGTTCGCTCCGCGAAGACCTCGCGTCGCCGGTGACTGCGCCTAGTCAGCGTTAGCGCTGGAGCGCAGTGCCTCTTCGCTGATCATGGGCGTGCGGGTCGTGGCGTTGAGCTTCCACGCCTGGTCCCGCAGTCGCTGGGTCGCGGACTGCATCTCCGCAGCCACGACCTCAGGCTCTTCCTCGACGTCGTGTCGGGCGCGGCGACGGCGCCATGACTGGCGATCGGCTGGCACGAGCACTCCCGGGGACGACAACTCTCCGCAATACGGGGTGCCCTCGGCAAGTCGGACGAAACATCGCTTTCGTGCCTAGACGGGGAGCGTCGACCTCATCCGCAGGATGCGCCGGCGCAGGGTGACTTGGCGCGTCCCGTCAGGAAACAACCGCAGCCGATCGAGCTCCCAGTGCCCGTACTCCGCCGCATCCGTGAGCAGTCGCTGGGCCGCGTTCCGGCTGACGCCGCGCGGCAACGTGAGCCGCTGGTACTCGTAGCCAGGCACGTTCCCCACCCCACCTGCCACCCACCGACCGGGCTTCGCGCTGATTTCTGTCACCGTACGCCGGGCCGGGCTAGCCGGAGAGAATCTCGGTGAGACGTGTCCGGCGGGGCCGTGCGCCCACGTCGCGGACCCCGCGAGCGAGCACGGCGCCTGCCGCGTGCACCACGGACAGGTGTCGCTGGGCCCGGGTCCAGGCGGTGTAGACGAGCGGGCGCGAGAGCATCCCGCCCGCCTCCGGCGGCAGCACCGAGACGACTGCCGGCCACTCCGACCCCTGGGCCCGGTGCACGGTGATGGCCCAGCCGTGGACGAGATCGGAGACGGCCCGGCCCGGCACCGTGAGCGGCCCGGCCCCGAAGTCGACGGTCAGCGCGCCGTCCTGGATCTGCGTCACCACGCCGACCTCACCGTTGGCGAAGCCGTCGTCGAGGTGGTTGGCGGTCGCGACCACCCGGTCACCGACGTCGAAGCCGCCGATGGTGCCGCTACCCGGGTTCAGGCGCTCCTTGAGGACCGCGTTGAGGCTTGCGGTGCCGGCCGGTCCGCGATGCACAGGCGTCACCACCTGGACGTCCGAGGCGGGGATGCCCAGCGCGCGCGGGATCGAGTCGGTCACGAGCTGTACGACGCGCCGGGCGCCTTCGTCCGCCGACGAGGCCGGCACGACGACGACCTCACGCGTCGGGTCGTCCACCGCGGGCAGCTCGCCGGTGCGCACCGCCGCGGCGAGGCGCGCGATCGTTCCGCCCTCGGCCTGCCGGTGCAGCGTGGTGAGCTCGATGCCGGGCACCACGCCGGCGTCGAGGATGTCCGCGAGGACGCGCCCCGGCCCGATCGAGGGCAGCTGAGCCGGGTCACCGACAACGAGCAGATGGGTGCCGTCGGCACATGCATCGAGCAGGGCGGCCGCCAGCTCGACGTCGAGCATTGACGCCTCGTCCACCACCACCACATCGGCGTCGATCGGCCACGACTCGCCACGCAAGAACTCGGTCGCCCCGCGCCGTTCCTCCGACGTTCGGCCGCCCTGGGCCCCGAGCAGCCGGTGCAACGTTGACGCCTCGTGGCCCGCAAGTTCCTCGAGTCGTTTGGCCGCACGCCCGGTCGGAGCGGCGAGTGCGACGCGCTTGCCCAGCGCCGAAGCAAGGTCCACAACGGCGGCCACAGTGCGGCTTTTCCCGGTGCCGGGACCGCCGTGCAGGACGACGACGCCGTGCGCGGCCAGCAGCTGCACCGCCGCGCGTTGGTCCGGGTCGAGGCCGCCGGTGACCGACGTCGTGCCCTCGGGGGTCGCAAGCCGTTCGGCGGTGGCAAGCAGGCGTTTGATGCCCTCGGCGACCGACTCCTCGGCCATCGCGTAGCGGGTCAGGCCGAGCACGCGCGTCGGCGTCTCGCCGTCGTACGACGGGAAGTCGGTCACGTCACCGTCGTCGACGGCAGCCGCGATGGCGGACTCGGCCGCCGGGACGTCGAGCCCGGCGAGCGCCGACATCACGGTGTCGTCCGGCAGCACGGTGTGGCCGTCGCGGGTAGCCCGGCTCAGGACATGGACGGTGAAGGCGCGGCCGCGACGCGGATCGTCCTTGTTCGGCCGGTCGGGCAGGACCCGTAGAGCGAATGCGTCGATGTCGCGCGGCTGGACCTGGTTGCCGGACACGCAGTCGAGGAGTCGCCACGGGTCACGGCGCAAGGTCGCAGCGGCGTCCCGACCGAGAACGTCCACCGCAGCGGCGGCGAGGCGCATCGGCAGGCCGGACGGGTCGAGCAGCTCAGCGACCCGATAGCGCGCCTGGGCGTCGGAAAACGTCTTCGCCAGTCGCTCGGCCTTCTTGGTCGAGATGCCGTCGACCTTGGCCAGGGCAGCAGGTGTGACGTCATCGGGCCCGATGATTCCTGCTGCCTCGAGCTGGCCGGCCGAGCGCTTGCTCAGCTCCGGCCACAGGCCGGCGGCGCAGAAGCGCGCGAAGGTCGAGGAGGGTGGCACCCAGTGAATCTACGGGCGCAGTGGATCGAAACCGCGCGCGTCTAGGCGCCTGGGGGGTCGGTGCAGACGAACGCCCAGGGCGCGTTGGCGACGCGCGTGAGCACGACGGTCGCGCGACGTCTGCCCGCGGGGCGGAGCCGGCGGCGCAGCTCGTCGACGTCGCCGGATAGCCCGCGTCGGCGCAGATCGATGGGGCCGACGTCGAGTCGGCGAAGCTCGGCGGCCAGCGGCTTGACGCCGAATGGCAGCGACGCCTCGATCTCGAGCAGTCGACCGAAGGGTGTGCGAAGAGGGACGTCGGCCGACAGGAACGCGATCTGGGGGTCGATCTGCCAGGCGCTCAGGTGGGCCGCGAGGTCGGCGACGGCCCCGGCCCGGGTGACCGCGGGGGAGGGGTCGAGCAGGAAACGACCCGGTGGACGTAGTGGCGCCGGTGGCGTTGCCGGATCGGCCAGGAGCTCGTGGCCGACGTCGCTCCCGGCGGACAGCACGGTGGCGCGTCGAACGCCGGCCCCCCAGGCCGGGGACCAGAGCACGCCTTCCTTGAGGTCGCGCCCGACGGCGACGAATTCGACTTCCCAGCCGGCAGGCACGGTGCCGAGATCGATGCCCGGAGCCGCCTTCACCGCGATGTACGGCGCCGGTAACGACGTGCACCACTGGACCGGCGGTGACGAGCCGCCGCGACCGGACGCCGACCGGCGCGCGGGATCGACGAAGACGGCGGAGGTCGGCCGCACCCGGACATCGGTGACGTCCGCAACGACGGTGTCTGCGTCGACGTCGTACGACGCGGCGTTGTGCCGCGCGAGCATCGCGTGCACGTCGTCGCGGTCGACACCGACGATGCGCGGCAGGGCGGCACCGATGGCGAGGAGGTCTCCTCCGATGCCACAGCACAAGTCGAGCACGGTCGTGATGCCGTCCGCGTCGGCGAACCGGCGCGCGCGGTGCCGCGCGACATGCTCGGACGTCGACTGTTCGAGACCGTCGCGCGTGAACAACATCGCCCCGGCGCGACTGAACTTGCCCTGCGCTCGCACACGAAGCGCTGCCTGTTCGGTTGCAGCTGCGACAAGGTCTGCGGGCCAGCTCCGTCGCAGCCGTTCGGCGACCGCTAGGTCATCCCGCGCGGTGGCAAGCAGCTCCGGATCATCGAGCAGTGCGCGCAGCTGCGAGGCCGTCAGCGTCGGATGCCGGCCTCGGGATAGCCCATTGCGGGAGAGGAGACGTCATCGAGTGCGGCACGGATCTCTGCCGGCAGGGCGACGCCGTCGCCATCAAGCGATCCCTTGAGCTGTCCCACAGTTCGCGCACCGACAATCGGTGCGACGACACCGGGACGGTCGCGGACCCATGCGAGTGCGACCGCGAGCGGCGAGACTCCCAGTCCATCGGCTGCGGTCATGACGGCACCGACGATCCGACCGGCACGGTCGTCGAGATAAGGCGCGACGAAACGTTGATAGTCGGGTGATGCCCCGCGGGAGTCGGCGGGTGTTCCTTGGCGGTATTTACCCGTGAGCACGCCGCGGCCGAGCGGTGACCAGGGCAGGATGCCAATGTCGAGGTCGATTGCAGCCGGGACGACTTCACGCTCGATGCCGCGCTGCAGCAGCGAGTACTCCATCTGTGTCGAGACGATCGCGGCGCGACCGGGCCAGGCGCGTTGCCACGTCGCCGCGCGGGCGGTCTGCGCGCCGTTGTAGTTGGAGATGCCGACGTAGCGGACTCGACCGGAGGCCACAGCAGTGTCGAGCGCGCCAAGCGTTTCTTCCAACGGCGTGGCCGCGTCGTAGGCATGCATCTGCCACAGGTCGACGTAGTCGGTGCCCATGCGTGCGAGCGAGGCGTCGAGTGCGTTGAGCAAGTGGCGCCGTGACGCGTCCCGGTCGCGTTGCTGCCCTCGCCGGGAGACCGCCTTGGTGGCTACGAGGATGTCGTCGCGCTTGACGACGCCTTGCAGCATCCGGCCGACGATCTTCTCGCTCTCACCGTCGACGTAGACATCGGCGGTGTCGATGAAGTTGCCGCCGAACTCGAGGTAGGTCTTGAGCTGGCTGGAGGCGTCGTCCTCATCGGTGTCGCGTCCCCACGACATGGTGCCAAGAGCCAGCCGGGACACGTAGAGCCCGGTGTTGCCGAGTTGGCGCTGCTCCATGTGCCGACCCTATCGGCCGGGATGGCATAGTCCCCGGAATGAAGCTGGGCTTGAATGTCGGTTACTGGGGCCTCGTGTCAGGCGAGGACAACATCAACCTCGTCCTCGAGGCCGAGCGGTTGGGCTACTCGGTGGCCTGGTGTGCGGAGGCCTACGGCAACGACGCCGCATCTGTCCTCACCTGGATCGCCGCCAAGACGGAGAAGATCGACGTCGGCAGCGCCATCTTCCAGATCCCGGCGCGTACTCCTGCGATGACGGCGATGACCGCGGCCACCATCGACACCCTGTCCGGTGGTCGGTTCCGGCTGGGACTGGGTGTCTCCGGGCCGCAGGTCTCTGAAGGCTGGCACGGCGCCAAGTTCGACAAGCCGCTCGGGCGCACGCGCGAATACATCGACATCATCCGCAAGGCGTTTGCGCGCGAACGCGTGCAGTACGACGGCGAGCACTACAAGCTGCCTCTGCCCGGCGGGCCGGGCAAGCCGCTGAAGATGATCATTCATCCGGTTCGCGAATACATGCCGATCTACCTGGCGGCCATCGGTCCCAAGAACCTCGAGCTCGCGGGAGAGAAGTGCGACGGGTGGTTGGCGATCTTCTACGACGCCGAGTTCGCCAAGGAACAGGTCGCGTCGATTCGTGCCGGTATGCAGCGCGCCGGCCGCGCTGATGCGCCCTTCGACATCACGCCGACTCTTCCCGTGGTCGTCGGCGACGACCTACAGGCAGCGGCTGACCCGGTCCGTGGCTATGCCGCGCTCTACATCGGCGGCATGGGCTCGCGCGAGCATAACTTCTACAACCGGCTTGCGGTGCGCATGGGCTATGAGAAGGAGGCGAAGGAGATCCAGGACCTCTACCTCGATCGCAAGTACGACGAGGCCGCCGCGGCCGTGCCCTTCGAGTTCATCGACCGCACCGCGCTCATCGGCTCGGTTGATCGGATGGCCGACAAGATGCAGCACCTGGCCGAAGCCGGTGTCACGACGCTCAACATCTCCGGCTACGGCGCGACCCAGGACGAGCGGATCGCCACGCTGCGCGCAGCCGCCGAAGCCCTGGACAAAGCCGGCGTCGGCGACTGACAACCTCCCGGGCTTCGGGTTCTAGACCCCGGCGAGTTCGGCGCGGAGCTGGCGCAGCTGGCTGAGGTGGTGACGCAGGACGGCCTCGTCGGCCTCGGGCTCGACGTCAGGGGTCGACAACAGCTGTTGGAGCCGTGCGATGCGCTCCTCGATCTCGGCCATTCCTCACCTCCTCAGCACTTTCGACTTCACTAGTGGCGTCGGGGTTACCTCTCGGCGGACTTCTCTCTGAGCCTTAGGGCCGAACGGACTACACGTCCTAGGGTTTTGAATCGATGACCACTCTGCTGCTCGTCCGGCACGGGCTGACGTCGATGACCGGACCTGTCCTGGCCGGCTGGACCCCTGGCGTCCACCTCGACGACCGCGGTCGCGAGCAGGCGGCCGCGCTGGCCGAGCGACTTCGCGATGTCCCGGTCAAAGCGATCGTGGCCAGCCCGCTGGAGCGCTGCCAGGAGACGGCGGCAGCGCTCGCCGTCCATCGAGACATTTCGGTCACGACGGAGGACCGACTCGGTGAGTGCAAGTACGGCGACTGGACCGGCCAGGAGCTCAAGAAGCTGGTCAAGGACCCGCTGTGGAAGGTCGTCCAGGCCCATCCCAGCGCCGCAGCGTTCCCCAACGGTGAAGCGCTGCGTGACACCCAGGCCCGTGCCGTCAACGCCGTGCGCGAGCGCAACGCCGCCCTCGGCGACGACGCGACGTGGATCGCGGTCAGTCACGGCGATGTCATCAAGTCGATCGTCGCCGACGCACTCGGTGTCCACCTCGACATGTTCCAGCGGATCCAGATCGACCCCTGCTCACTGACGGTGATCCGCTACACCCAGCTGCGCCCGTTCGTCGTACGGACGAACGACGTCGGTGGGTCGGTGGCCGACCTGCTGCCACCCAAGCGTCGTGGCCGCCGGCGAGCCTCGTCCGACGCCGCAGTCGGCGGCGGCGCGGGCAGTTCGACCTAGGGTGGGCTGATGCCTGGGCAGCTCTTCGAGTTCATCGACCCGGATCGGTTCGTTGCCGGCACCGTCGGCGAGCCCGGCGAGCGCACCTTCTACCTCCAGGCGTCCAGTGGGACGCGGATCGTCTCCGTCGCTCTGGAGAAGATCCAGGTCTCTGCGTTGGCGGAACGCCTCGACGAGCTTCTCGACGAGGTACGCCGCCGGCAGGGGGCCGACTCCGACGTCCCCGCGACGGTGCCGTCCGAGCTCGAGGACGTCGGGCCGCTGGGGGCGCCGATCGAGGAGGAGTTCCGCGTCGGCGCGCTCGCTCTGGCCTGGGAGGAGGACACCTCCACGGTGCTGGTAGAGGCCCAGTCGCAGACCGACGACGACTCCGACCCGACCGACGAGGCCGAGTTCACGGGCGACCTCCTGCGGGTGCGCATGCAACCCGGCGTCGCGCGCGCGTTCGCCAAGCGCGCTCTGCGGGTCGTCGCCGCCGGCCGTCCTCCGTGCCCGTTGTGTGGCAACCCGCTCGACCCGCGCGGTCACATCTGTCCGCGCCAGAACGGCCATCGCGGCCCACACTGATCCCGTGAGCGAGCCGGCCGTACTCGACCTTCCCGACGCGCTGAGGCTGCTTCGGGACGGGACCCTCGATGTCGAAGGTCGGCTGTACGACGCCTCCAACGCGACGCTCTATTGCACCGTGACCTTGGACGGTGTCACTGCCGCGTGCGTGCACAAGCCGGTCGCGGGGGAGCGTCCGCTGTGGGACTTTCCGGACGGGACGCTCGCGTCGCGCGAGGTCGCCGCATATCTCGTGTCCGAAGCACTCGGCTGGGACATCGTGCCGCCGACAGTCATGCGTGACGGCCCGTTCGGCGTCGGCATGTGCCAGCTCTGGATCGACATCGATGACAGCGTCGACATCGCGGTGCTCGCTCGCAGCGACCATCCGCAGCTGCGCCGGATGGCCGTGTACGACGCCGTCGTCAACAACGCCGACCGCAAGGGCGGCCATCTGCTCCCGACGGTCGATGGCCACATCTACGGCGTCGACCACGGTGTCTGCTTCTCCGTCGACGACAAGCTGCGCACGGTCCTGTGGCGTTGGCGCGGGAAGCACTTGACTGACGAAGCGATCGACGTGCTGTCCGGCCTGCGTGCACAGATGGAAGGCGATCTCGGAAAGGCGTTGCGCGATCTATTGGATCCTGCCGAGGTCGCGCGAACGATCGTCCGCGTCGACCGCCTGCTGTCGACGCGGCGCCACCCGCTGCCGAGCGATGACTGGCCGCCGGTTCCCTGGCCGCCGTTCTAGCTAGCGCAAGAGCTTCTTCTGCACCTTGCCCAAGGCGTTACGCGGCAACGCGTCGACGAACCTGACCACTCGCGGTCGTTTGTGCGGGGCGAGTGCCTGCGCGACATGTGCAGTCAGCGCTTCACCGTCGACGCTTTCGTGTGTCACCACCCAGGCAACGATGCGTTCGCCGAGATCATCGTCCGGCTCGCCGAGCACTGCCGCCTCGGCGACCGCAGGGTGTGCGAGGAGCGCGTCCTCGATCTCTCCGGCACCGACCTTGAAGCCGCCGGTCTTGATGAGGTCGGTGGCGATCCGACCGAACAGTCGCAAGCCACGCGTGTCGTCGTACGCACCGAGGTCTCCGCTGCGCAGCCAACCGTCGGTGGTCGTCGCGGCGGTCGTTGCGTCCGGCCGGTTCAGGTAGCCCGAGAACAACGTCGGCCCGGACAGCTCAACTTCGCCCATGCCGTTGTCATCGGCGTTCGCGATGCGCAGACCGACATCCGGAAGTGGCCGGCCGACCCGTCCTGGTGCGCGGTCGTCGTCGGGACGTGCGGCAGTGACGATGAGCGACTCGGTCAGCCCGTAGCGCTCGACCAGTGACTGGCCGGTCAACGCACGCACCCGCTCGAACACCGGGGCCGGCAGCGCCGCCGAACCCGACACCAGCAAGCGGGCCGGCGACATCTCGTGCAGGTCTGCGTCGCCAAGTCTCGACCACATCGTCGGCACGGCGAAGTAGACGTTCGCAACACCGACCGGCCCAAACCGAGGGGTCACCACCAGACGCGCTCCGTGCCGCAAGGGCCCCAACGTTCCGAGCACGAGGCCGTGCACATGGAAGAGCGGCAGTGCGTGGGCGAGGACGTCAGCCGAGCTCTGCTGCCACACGGCCGCCAGGCCGTCCAGGCATGACGTGACCGCCCGCCGCGAGACGATCGCCCCCTTGGGCGAGCCGGTGGTGCCGGACGTGTAGATGACGAAGGCAGGGCTGTCGTCCGCAGCAACCGGTGGTGGGAGCTCTGCACGGGCGCGGAGGTCGACATCGTCACGCCCGAGCACCAGCTCCGGTCTTGCGTCGTCAAGGACGTGCCGGCGCTCCTCAGTGCCTGATGCCGGGTTGATCGGTACGACGCAGCCGCCCGCGGTGAGGACACCCGCTACTGCGACGACCGACTCCAGCGAGCTGTCCGCCACGACCCCGACCCGGCTCAGTCCGGTCGCACGTCGGGCGACCGCGGCTACGGCTCCGGTCAGGTCGTCGCGTTGCAGGCGCACGCCGCCGACCGTGACGTCGGCTGCACCGCGTCCCAACGCGTCCAGCACCCGGTCACACTAGGCTCGGCGCGTGGAGTCGTGGCCGATCGTCGACGTCCCGCGCCTCGCGGACGCTGGTCTCGGCATCGGGCACATGCCGCGGGTGTGGGACACCGCCAGCCAGTCGCTGGTCGAGCTGGGCGGCCACGGCGATGTCATCCGGATCTATGTCTGCGGCATCACGCCGTACGACGCCACTCACCTCGGCCACGCGGCCACCTACCTGGTGTTCGACGTCCTTCAGCGCGTCTGCCTGGATGCGGGCCGTGCGGTGCACTATGTGCAGAACGTCACCGACGTCGACGATCCGCTGCTCGTGCGCGCGCAGGAGACCGGGCTCGACTGGATCGCTCTCGCCGAGCGGGAAACCGAGCTGTTCCGCACCGACATGGCCGCGTTGCGCATCCTTCCGCCGGAGCACTACGTGGGCGCGGTCGAGGCGATCCCGGACATCATCAGGGCGGTCGAGGATCTCCGTGCCCGCGGTGCTGCCTACGACATCGACGGTGACGTCTACTACTCGGTCGCGGCCACCGGTCATCTCGGCGAGGTCGGTCACTACGGCGTCGACGAGATGATCCAGCTTTCGCGCGAGCGCGGCGGGGATCCTGATCGGCCGGGGAAGAAGGACCCGCTCGACTGTCTGCTTTGGCAGGCCGCCCGCCCCGACGAGCCGGCGTGGGAGTCCTCACTCGGCCACGGACGTCCCGGCTGGCATGTCGAGTGCGCCGCGATCGCCATGCGCTATCTCGGTCCTGTCATCGATGTCCAGGGTGGCGGTTCGGATCTCGTCTTTCCCCACCACGAGCTGGGGGCCGCCGAGGCGGCGACGGTGACCGGCGAATGGCCGTTCGCTCGCACGTTCGTGCACCAGGCGATGGTGGGCTATCAGGGCGAGAAGATGTCCAAGTCGAAGGGCAACCTGGTCTTCGTCTCCAAGCTTCGCGCAACCGGCGTGGATCCGATGGCGATCAGGCTCGCGCTGCTCGCGCACGACCACCGCACCGACTGGGAGTGGCGACACGGCGAGCTGACCGCGGGGGAGCGCCGGCTGGAGCGGTGGCGCAACGCATTCGAGCGAGCGGGTGCCGCACCGGCCGGTCCGGTCGTCGATGCAGTTCGAGGTGCGTTGGCCGACGGATTTCGTACTCCAGATGCCTTGCAGTTCATCGACACGTGGGCCGCGAGTGACGGCACCGACAGTGCCGCGCCCGGTCAGGTCGCACTCGCTGTCGATGCGCTGCTCGGCATCGTCTGACCGGCGTGTGGACGAACCCGCATAATCCGCCGTTCGTCTGACCCTGTGTGACGAGGGTGCTACCAAACGGCTGAAGGGGCCCACCCTCAGTCGAAAGGATTCGTCATGGCGGATCGTTGGAAGCGCCTCGTCCCGCCCGTCGCCGGAGTAGCCATGGTGGCGCTCCTGGTCATCGGGATCGCAATGTCCAACACACCCGACGCCGGGTCGAGTGGCGCGAAGATCCTGCGCTACTACGGGTCGCACCACGGCCGGATGAACGCGACAGTCGTGCTCATCGGTTACGCGTCCGTCATGACGATCGTGTTCTACGCAGGCATGGCGAGCTACCTACGTCGCCGCGGCTCCGACCTTCTCGCGACGCTCACCGTCGTCGGTGGCGCTGTCATGGCAGTCGGTCTGGCCATCGGCGCGGGAACCACCGCTGCCATCAACGACAAGACAAGCAAGCTCAGCGCGGACGCTGCTCAGGCGCTCAACCAGATCAGCGAGGACCTCTTCTTCGTGGCGCTGTTCGCCGGCCTTGCGGTCGCAACGCTCTCCATCGGGATCAGCTCCCTGCGTACGAAGGCGCTGCCCAAAGCACTCGGCATCGTCACTGTCGTCGTCGGTGCAGTCTCGATCAGCGGCATCGGCTCGTGGTTCGGCTTCATGGGCGCGGGCGTGCTCAACCTGGTGCTCGCGGGCTACCTCTACCAGCGCACAGGTCAGCCGGAGTCGATCACTCTTCCGGACGTCCCGGAACAGCGGGCAGCGGAACCCGCTGCGCGGCCGCGCCGTTCTCGCGCCAAGGCCTAGGAAGAACGACGAGTCGACGCCGAGTCGCTAGCTGCCGGCCGGCGGGTTGTCCCGCCGGCGCAGGTAGCGCTCGAACGCCTTCGCGATCGCGTCACCGCTCGCCTCTGGTAGCTCCGACTCGTCTTCGCGCTCCTCCAGCGAGGAGATGTACTCAGCGATCTCGCCGTCCTCGCGCGCGAGCTCGTCGACGCCGTGCTCCCACGCCCGTGCCTCCTCGGGCAGATCACCCAGCGGGATCGCGATGTCGAGCGCGTCCTCGGCGCGGTGCAGAAGTGACAGCGTCGCCTTGGGGCAGGGCGGCTGTGCAACATTGTGCGGCACCGCGGCCCAGAACGACACCACCTTGATGCCGGCACGCGCGCACGCTTCGTGGAACACGGACACGACGCCGGTCGGACCTTCGTACCTCGAGCGCGTGAGCCCCAGGCTCTCGGCCAGTGCGTCGTCCGACGCCGAGCCATGCATCTCGATCGGGCGCGAGTGCGGCACGTCGGCGAGCAACGCCGCCAGGCACACCACCGTCTGCACCTCGAGCTCTTGGGCGAACTCGACCAGCTCGTCGCAGAAAGCGCGCCAGCGCATGTTGGGTTCGAGCCCCCGCAGCAGCACCACTTCGGGCTCGACCGACTTGGCAACGGACAACCGGGTCGTCGGCCACTCGATGCGGCGGGTGATGCCGTCGACGAGACGGACCGTGGGCCGGTTGACCTGATAGTCGTAGTAGTCCTCTGGGTCGATCGCCGCAAAGGGCTGCGCCTGCCACTCGCGCTCGAGGTGCTCAATGGCACCAGACGCCGCATCGGCGGCGTCGTTCCAGCCCTCGAAGGCGGCGAGCATGACGCGTCCGGTGACGGTCACGCGTGCTCCTCTCGCTACGGGGACTAGCGAACCTCGTCGGCGACGGTGCGAATCAGTCCGGCCACCAGCGCGGGCCATTGCAAGGGTACGTCGTGAATTGCCCCGCCCCAGCGCATGAAGCGCGCTTGCGACACGGTTCGCGCGAGAGCGTCGTAGGCGTCGGCCCGGGCTCGCTGCTCGGCGTCGTCGCCCGGCCAGCCGCAGGCGACGAACCACATGGGCGCCCGCACCCGGGCCAACGTTGCCGGCGCGTCGTAGTCGAGCAACGTGTCGACGATCTGCATGTGAAGGTCGAACGGCAGGCGCGCGCGTGCCAGCCCGTCGGTGCCCACTTCGAAGATCGGGAGGACGGCGGCCGCGACTTCGTCGGCGCTTGTCGCGCTGGTGGTGGCGCGAGAGCGGATCATTGCCTCGAGCTCAGCGGGCGGCATCGCCAGCCGCGGTGGCTCCAGCCGGGTGCGAACCTCGCCGCGGTCGCGTCCGACCGGTACGGGGGACGAGGTGCCACCGTCGATGCCGACGAGGGCGAGGGTCCGTTGAGGATGGTTCGCCGCAAACGTCGCTGCGACCGCGCCTCCCCACGAGTGGCCGACGATGATCGCTCGCGACCAGCCGATTGCGTCCAGGGCGATGGCGAGGTCCGCCGCCACCTGGTCGAGCGCGTACAACCCGGCCGGTCTATCGGCGTCGCCATGACCGCGCTGGTCGACGGCAAGCACGGGCAGGCCCGAACCCGCAGGCGAGACCAGATGGGGTACGACGAGGTTCCAGAACCGGCGCTGTGAGGCCAAGCCGTGCAACAGGACCACCGGCGGGCCGGCCCCCGGCCACCGGGTCGCGCCGAGCCGGATGTCGTCACCCGGCAGGCCGAAGTCGATGCCGCCGGCGGGTGCCGGCGCGGCACCCAGGACGGTCATCGGGTGACGCGGAGCGTCAGCGTCCGCGCCCCTTGGTGGTGTGCACGATCAGCACGTCGCACGACGCGCGATGGCTGATGTTGGCCGGCACCGATCCGAGCAGCCGACCCGCCAGACTGTTGAGTCCACGGTTGCCGATGACGCAGAGGTCGACCTTCTTCGCGTCGATGACGTCCACGAGAACGTCCACCGGGTCGCCTGCCTGGGACACCGTGTCGATCTTCTTGGCGCCGGCCTTCTTCGCCATCTCGGACGCATGGCGAACGATGTCTTCGGCCGGATGGGAGCCGACGACCTTGTAGGAATCTTCACCGAGCGCATCGCCCGCACGACGCTGGTCACGGTCGGACATGGGGGTGTAGGCGGACGCAATGAGCAGTGTGGCTCCGGTGTCAGCGGCCACGGCCGCCGCACGTTCGACGGCACGGAAGGACGACTCCGAGCCATCTGTGCCAACCAGGATCGTCTTGTAGCTGGCCACGCCTCACCCCTCGATCGCCGTGTCACGCGCACGTTATCGGTTCGTCCGACATGATCCGCCCCCGGTAGACTTGCCGAACTGACATGACACGTTCTGCCGCTGATGACGGCCTGCTTGCTGCACTGCGCGAGCGGGTGATCGTCGCTGACGGCGCGATGGGCACCATGCTTCAGGCCCACGACCTCGGTCTCGACGACTTCGAAGGACACGAGGGCTGTAACGAGGTCCTCAACGTGACCCGCCCGGACGTCGTACGCGCCGTGCACGACGCTTACTTCGAGGCCGGCAGCGACGCTGTCGAGACCAACACCTTCGGCGCCAACCTGGCCAACCTCGGCGAGTACGGCATCTCCGACCGCATCCACGAGCTCTCGCTGTCCGCGGCGCAGATCGCCCGCCAGGTTGCCGACGACTGGTCGACCTCGGACCGGCGCCGGTGGGTGATCGGCTCGGTCGGCCCCGGCACCAAGCTGCCCACCCTGGGGCACCTCCCCTATGCCACGTTGCGCGATGCCTACGAGGCCGAGGTGGTCGGTCTCATCGAGGGCGGTGCGCATGCCGTGCTCGTCGAGACCGCGCAGGACCTGTTGCAAGCCAAGTCGGCCATCAACGGCGCCCGCCGTGCCTTCCGGTCCACCGGGGTCAAGCTGCCCCTGTTCGCGCAGGTGACGGTCGAGACGACCGGCACGATGCTGATGGGCAGCGAGATCGGTGCGGCACTCACCGCCCTCGAACCGCTCGAGCTGGACCTGGTCGGGCTCAACTGCGCGACCGGGCCGGCCGAGATGAGCGAGCACCTGCGCTACCTCTCTCGCCACGCGCGCATCGGCTTGTCCTGCATGCCCAACGCGGGCCTGCCGGAGCTCACTCGGGACGGCGCGCGCTATCCGCTATCACCGGTTCAGCTCGCCGACGCACACGACCAGTTCACCCGTGAGTTCGGCCTGGCTCTCGTCGGCGGTTGTTGCGGTACGACGCCGGAGCACATTCGCGCAGTCGTCGAGCGGGTCGGTGGGCGCGAAGTCACGAGCCGTCGACCGCGGCACGAGCCGGGCGCGGCTTCGCTCTACCAGCATGTCGCCTTCCGCCAGGACGCGAGCTATCTCTCGGTGGGTGAACGCACCAACACCAACGGGTCCAAGGCGTTCCGTGAGGCGATGCTCGAAGGCCGCTGGGACGACTGCACCGAGATTGCGCGCGACCAGGTCAGGGACGGCGCGCACGTGCTGGACCTCTGTGTCGACTATGTGGGCCGCGACGGTGCCGTCGACATGCGCGAGGCCGCCTCGCGCCTCGCGACCGCGGCCACGATCCCGTTGATGATCGACTCCACCGAGTGGCCGGTGATCGAAGCCGGCCTCGAGTGCCTCGGCGGTCGCAGCATCGTCAACTCAGTGCACTTCGAGGACGGCAACGGCCCGGAGAGCAACTACACGAAGAAGATGCAAGTCGTTCACGAGCACGGCGCGGCGGTTGTCGTGATGTGCATCGACGAGACGGGCCAGGCGCGCACTGCCGACCGCAAGGTCGAGATCGCGAGCCGGATCATCGACGATCTCGTCGCAACATGGGGCATGGCGGTCGAAGACATCTTCGTTGACTGCCTGACCTTCACATTGGCGACCGGTCAGGAAGAGTCACGGCGCGACGGGCTCGAGACCATCGAAGGCATCCGTGCGCTCAAGCGGCGCTATCCGAGCGTGCAGACGACGTTGGGCCTCTCCAACGTGTCGTTCGGGCTCAATCCCGCGGCCCGCCAAGTGCTCAACTCGGTGTTCCTGCACGAGTGCGTCAACGCGGGACTCGACTCCGCAATCGTGCACGCCAGCAAGATTCTGCCGCTGCCGCGGATCCCCGACGAGCAGCGTGAGGTCGCGCTCGACCTGGTCTACGACCGACGCCGCGAGGGCTATGACCCGTTGCAGCGCTTCCCGCAGCTGTTCGAAGGCGTTGACGCGCAGAGCGCCAAGGAGAGCCGAGCCCAGGAGCTCGCGGCCTTGCCGCTGTCGGAGCGACTCGAACGACGCATCATCGACGGCGAGCGCAACGGGCTCGAGCCCGACCTCGATGAGGCGCTGCAGTCGCGGCCGGCGCTCGAGATCGTCAACGACACCTTGCTCGAGGGCATGAAGACCGTCGGTGAGCTGTTCGGTTCGGGCCAGATGCAGCTGCCCTTCGTGCTGCAGTCGGCCGAGGTGATGAAAGCCGCTGTCGGCTATCTCGAGCCGCACATGGAAAAGACCGATGAGGACGGCAAGGGCACGATCGTCCTGGCAACGGTCAAAGGCGATGTCCACGACATCGGCAAGAACCTTGTCGACATCATCCTGTCCAACAACGGCTACACCGTCGTCAACCTCGGCATCAAGCAGCCGATCTCGACGATCCTCGAGGCTGCTGACGAACATCGAGCGGACGCGATCGGCATGAGCGGCCTGCTCGTCAAGAGCACGGTCATCATGAAAGAGAACCTCGAGGAGATGAACGCGCGCGAGGTCGCCAACCGATGGCCGGTCTTGCTCGGCGGGGCCGCGTTGACGCGTGCCTACGTCGAGGACGACCTGGCTGCGACATATGTCGGCGACGTCCGCTACGCGCGTGATGCGTTCGAGGGCCTGCGGCTGATGGACGCGGTCATGGCGGTCAAGCGCGGCGTGCCGGGCGCGACGCTGCCGGCACCCCGCGGCCGTCGGGTCGCGGCCCGTAGCCGCCCGGACGAGGTGCCGGCAGACCAGATCCCCGCGCGCTCCGACGTCGCGGCGGACAACGTCGTACCTGATCCGCCATTCTGGGGTGACCGGGTCGTCAAGGGCATCGCGCTGGCCGACTACGCCGGGCTGCTCGACGAGCGTGCGACCTTCCTCGGGCAGTGGGGGCTGCGGCCGAGTCGCGGCGACGGCCCCTCCTACGAGGAGCTCGTCGAGACCGAAGGCCGACCGCGGTTGCGTCATTGGCTCGAGCGGCTGCAGAGCGAGAAGCTGCTCGAGGCCGGCGTCGTCTACGGCTACTTCCCGTGCGTGAGCAAGGCTGACGATCTGATCGTCCTCAACGAGGACGGATCCGAACGGATGCGCTTCACGTTCCCGCGGCAGCGCCGGCCTCGTTTCCTCTGCCTCGCCGACTTCTTCCGCTCGGAGGACTCCGGCGAGGTCGATGTCGTGGCGTTCCAGCTGGTCACGGTGGGGTCTCGCATTGCCGAGGTCACTGCGGATCTGTTCGCCAAGGACGCCTACCGCGACTACCTCGAGCTGCACGGGCTCTCGGTGCAGCTGACCGAGGCGTTGGCGGAGTTCTGGCACGGGCGGGTCCGCGAGGAGCTCGGCTTCGCCGCTGACGACGGCGACGACCTGTCCGAGGTGCTCGCCCATCAGGCCTATCGCGGTTCGCGCTACTCGTTCGGCTATCCGGCCTGCCCTGACCTCGAGGACCGGGCCAAGGTCGTCGAGCTACTTCGCCCGGACCGCATCGGGGTGACGTTGTCCGAGGAGTTCCAGCTGCATCCAGAGCAAGCCACGGACGCGATCGTCCTCCATCATCCCGAGGCGAAGTACTTCAACGCTCGATGACGGTGTCGGCGCGAGCGGTCCTGTTCGACATGGACGGCGTGCTCGTCGACTCCGAGCCGATCTGGTACCAGATCGAGGGCGATCTGGTCCGGCGCCTCGGCGGCACCTGGGGTCGCGAGCACCAGGCCAGGTGCATCGGCGGCACCGTCGACGCGACTTGCCGCTACATCGCCACGCTGACCGGGACCTCCTGGAGCGTCGCACAGCTCCAGGAGGCTGTGATGACGGACATGGTCGCCGCGCTGTCGACGGCATCACCGGTGCACCTCGGTGCGCTCGAGCTGGTCGATGCGGTGCGCGCCCGCGGCGCGGCCACGGCACTGGTCACGTCGTCGTTCCGGGTCCTCGTCGACGCTGTCCTCTCGGTGCTGGGCTCACACCGGTTCGACGTCGTCATCACCGGGGACGAGGTGGCTCGCGGCAAGCCCGACCCGGAGCCTTATGCGCTCGCGTGCCGCCGTCTCGAGGTACACCCGGCCGACGCTGTGGTCGTCGAGGACGCGCTCAACGGCGTGCGATCCGCTGAAGCGGCGGGTTGTGCTGTCGTGGTGGTCCCGTCGGTGGCGCCGATCGAGCCCGGCCCTGGTCGCTACGTCGTCGATCGCGTCGCGGACATCGACCCGGACTGGCTCCTGTCACTCGGTGGTGGAGATCGCCTGGAGTACGTCGAGGCGTGAGGCTCGACGAGCGGGCCAGAGCGCAGCCGTGACGCCGGCCACGACTCCCACGACGAGATAGCCGATCAGCTGTCCAACCGGGAATGACGTCGTGTCGATGCCCTGCGAGTGCAGTGCCTGGACGAGTGCGGCACCGTAGCCAATGCCCAATGCCACCCCTAGCAGCGCGCCGAACAGCGCGATGACCACGGCCTCGAGCCGGATCATCCGCCGCACCTGCCGAGTCGCCATCCCGACCGCCCGAAGAAGCCCGATCTCGCGGGTCCGCTCGAACACCGACAGCGCCAGGGTGTTGACGATGCCGAGCCACGCGATCAGCAGTGACAGCACCAGCAACGCGAGTACGAAGGCCAGCACCTGGTTGATCTGGCGCTTTTGGTCGGCCTTGAACTCGGTCTGATCCTGCAGCTTGAGCGTTGGATAGCTCTTGAGCGCCTTGGTGAGGTCGGCCCGGACCTGACCGAGGTTGGCGCCGCCAGCGGCCTTGATGGCGACCACCTGGTCGAGCCGGTTGCGGAAGTTGGCGTCGTAGGTGTTGAGCCCGATGAGGTAGTCACCGGCGATCGGGTTTTTCGCGAAGATGCCCTGGACGGTCAGTGACTTCTTGCCGGTCAGGCTGAACTCCACCGGAACCTTGCTGCCGACATGCCAATGGTTGTTCTTGGCCACCTTCTCGCTCAGCAGCACGGAGTCAAGCGCGAGGTTGTCTGCCGAGCCGCTCGTGGTGTCCAGGCGCAATGTGTCGACGACAGTGTTCGGCGTCACCCCCTGCAGCTGCGTCGTACTGTTCTTGATCTTCGCCGACCCGGCGCGGAACGCCGTGACGGCTCCGGCACCGGGGACCTTTTCGGCGGCAGCCGTCACGCTGTCGGAGATCGGGTTGAAGTTGTCGGCCGTGATGATGAAGTCGGCGCCGACGCTGTTGTCGATCGCAGCGTTTGCGGATGTGGTGATCGACGCCGCCATGATCGACATGGTCGTGGTCAGCGCGATGCCGATCATCAACGCCGAGGCTGTTGCCGCGGTGCGCTTGGGATTGCGGAGTGCGTTCTCGCGGGCAAGGCGTCCGGTCGTTCCCCAGAAGCGGGGGAGCAGTCGGCCGATGCCACCGACGATCGGCCGGCTCAGGACAGGGCTGAGCGAGACGACGCCGCGGAACATCGCAAGCGCGCCGAGCCCGATCTCGAGCGCCTTGCCGCTCTTGACCCCGAGCACGAGCAGCACCGCGCCGATGACGAGAAGCGCAACGCCGATACGCGTACGACGGCGAAGCGACGCCGCCGGCAGAACGAAGTCGTCGCGCATCGCCGCCACCGGCGGAATGCGACCGGCGCGGATTGCCGGGACCACCGCGGCGACGATGGTCGCGAGCCCGCCTACGAGCAGGCTGACGACGACGGTCCGCGTGCGCAGCTGCAGCGACACCGTGTCAAAGCTGCCGCCGAAAGCTCCGAGCAGCGCTCGAAGCCCGTCGGCGACGAGCAGGCCGAGTCCGATGCCGATGATGCCGGAACCAAGTCCGACGATCGCTGCCTCCAGCACCACGCTGGACAGGACCTGTCGACGGGATGCGCCCAGCGCGCGCAGCAGCGCCAGCTCGCGGGTGCGCTGTGCCACGAGCACGGTGAACGTGTTGAAGATGATGAACACGGCGACGAACACGGAGATGAATGCGAACACGAGCAGCAGGATGTTGAAGAACTTGAGCTGTGACTTGACCTGGTCGGCCTGGTCGGCGGCATAGGCCTTTTCGGTCTGGACGGTCACAGCGTCGGCCAGACCGGCGCCTGCCAACGCGGTTTGGACCCGCTGCTTCAGGGCGTCCTGGCTGACGCCGGGGTCGGCCGAGGCCTGCACGGTCGACCATTGGTTCCTGGCACCGATCAAGAGCTGTTGCGCCTGGCTGGGGACGAAGGCGGTGATCGTCGCGCCGCCCAATGTCGAGCTGCCGAAGCGCATGTAGCCGACGACGGTCGCCGGCACGGTGTCGCCGGAGGCGATCACCTCGACCTGCGCTCCTACCGGGATGTGGTACTTGTCCGCGGACTTGTTGTCGATGAGGATCTCGCCGGGCCCGGTGGGCTCGCGGCCTTTGACGAGATGCAGCGGGCTCTCCGGCTTGTTGCCCACCCAGGCGGTGCCGAGGTTGGGCGCGCCGCCGTTGACGATCGCCTTGCCCTTGTAGACCAGCTGGGCGTATCCGTCTGCGACCCCGACCGCGTCGTTGACGCCCGGAACTTGCAAGACCTCCTGCAAGACGGAGTCGGGGACCAAGGCGCGCTCGTCGGTCGGCCCCGAGTCGAAGCCACTGGTCGAGAACGCCTCGTGGCCACGAACGACAACCGAGACACCCTTCTCGGCATTGCCGAAGATCGTGTCGAAAGTGGAGTTGAGAGTGTCCGTGAGGATGTAGGTGCCGGCCACGAACGCGACACCGATGATGATGGACGACGCGGTCAGTGCTAGCCGCAGGCGACGTGCGAGGGCGCCCTTGAGAGCGAGGCGAAACATGGGTCAGCCGGCCGCGCGCGCGGTGTCGAGGCGCTTCATCCGGTCGAGCACTTTGGTTGCCGTCGGATCGGCCAGATCGTCGACGATCTGACCGTCATCGAGGAAGAGAGCGCGGTTGGCGTAGGAGGCCGCGGCCGGGTCGTGGGTCACCATCACCACGGTCTGGCCGGTGTCATCAACCGACTTACGCAGGAAGGAGAGCACCTCGGCGCTGGTCTTGGAGTCGAGGTTGCCGGTTGGTTCGTCCGCGAAGATCACTTCGGGCTTGCTGACCATCGCCCGCGCGCAGGCGACTCGTTGCTGCTGTCCGCCGGACAGCTCGGTCGGGCGGTGGGTGAGGCGGTCGCGCAAGCCGATCGTGTCGATAACGGTGTCGAGCCATTCCTTGTCGGGATTACCGCCGGCAAGATCGATCGGCAGCCTGATGTTCTCGAGGGCCGTCAGCGTCGGGACGAGATTGAACGACTGGAACACAAAACCGATCCGGTCGCGACGCAGCACTGTCAGTGCCTTGTCGTCCAGTGCGCTGAGGTTGGTGTCACCGATGAAGACGGTGCCTTCGGTGACGCTGTCGAGCCCCGCCAGACAGTGCATGAGCGTCGACTTGCCGGAGCCCGACGGTCCCATGATCGCGGTGAACTCACCGCGACGCAGCTCCGCGTCGACCTGGTCCAGCGCCACGACTCGCGTCGTACCTTCGCCGTAGATCTTGGTGACGCCGACGGCGCGTGCAGCGGCGGTCGGCGACTCGGTTGAGACTGATGCGGCGGCCACGCGCTGACGTTATCGGAAGAAGGCGCGGACATTTAGTGGATAACGTGCCAGTGTGTTGGTGACCTCGCGCTCATTCGACGAGTACGTCGCCATGTTCGATCTTGATGCGTCCAACCTGCCCGCAAAGATCCTCGACTGCTGCGCAGGGGTAGCCGGGTTCAGGGCCGAGGCTGCGCGCCGTGGCAGCTGGGCCGTGGCGGCCGACCCGGCTTATGCGTTGCCGCGCGAGAAGCTCGCCGAAATGGGTCGCGATGACCTGCTTCGTGGCAGCGCCATCGCCGGTCAATACGCGGGAAGCTTCACCTTCGACTGGTACGGCGGTCCGGAGCGCCGGCTCACGCTGCGCAAGGCCGCGCTGGCGCAGTTCGTCGTCGACCTCGCGACGAACCCGAGCTCCTTCGTTGCGGGGCAGCTGCCACAGCTGCCGTTCCGCGACATGGCGTTCGATCTGGCGGTGTGCTCGCATCTGCTGTTCACCTGGGCCGATCAGCTCGGGCTCGACTGGCACCTGGCGGCGTTGGTCGAGCTGGCGAGGGTGGCGGCGTACGTCCGGGTCTTTCCGACCGTGATGCAAGGTCCGGGTGAGCCGGTGCCGTTCATGGACGAGCTGATGTCAGGTCTGGAGCGCGATGGTCTGCGCGTGGAACGGCGACAAGTCGGCTACGAGTTCCAGCGCGGCGCCAACACGATGCTGATCGTCAGTCGAGACAGAACTCGTTCTTCTCCACGTCCTGCATGACGAGGCACGACTCGTTGACGCCATCGGCGCGCAGGAGCCGCACGCGCGTCGCACCGAGCGGGACCAGCCGTGCGCACTCGGCTTCGAGAGCGCCGAGTCGCTCCTCGCCCACGAGGCCGGTGCCCACCCGTACGTCGAGATGCAGCCGGTTCTTGACTTCCTTGCCTTCGGGCACGCGCTGGAAGAACAGTCGGGGACCGACACCGGCGGGGTCAGCGCAGGCGGCTGAACCCTCGTCCGCGTAGGAGAGGTCGTAGCCGAGCACCTCGCACCAGAACTGGGCGACCCGTTCAGGTTGTGCGCAGTCGAAGGTGACCTGGAACTCCTTGACCGATGCCATCCGGCAACCGTAAGGGCGTCCGTCACAGCGGCGGAGGGGTGCCGCCGAATGCGGGGCACAGGGACTGGAAGGAGCACCAGTCGCAGAGCTTGCTCGGCTTGTGTCGCCAGTCGCCGGACTCGCGCGCTCGGGCTATCGCCTCGCCGAGCGCCTCCAGCTGCCGCTCCAGCCCTTCGAGGTCGCGCTCGTCCGGTGCATAGTCGATGGCCTCGACGTTGCGCAGGTAGTAGAGCCGAAGCAGCCGGGGCAGGACGCCCGTCGAGCGCCACAGCGCGAGCGCGTAGAAGCGCAGCTGGAACAGCGCCTTGCCTTCGAAGTTTTCGTGCGGCGACTTGCCGGTCTTGTAGTCGACGACGCGCAGCTCGCCGCTCGGCGAGCGGTCCAGCCGGTCGACGAAGCCCTTGAGTCGCACGCCGGACGGCAGCGTCGCCTCGACGAGCACCTCTCGCTCCGCCGGCTCGAGCCGCTGCGGGTCCTCCAGCGTGAAGTAGCTGTCGATCAGCCCGCGTGTGGACGACAGCAGCGCGACCAGGCCGGCCGAGCCGTCGGCGCACTCGGCTACGCCGTCGTCGACGAGCGCGGCGAGCTCTGGATCAGCCTCCAGCAGTGCGCGCCACTCGGGCTCGATCAGCGCGGCAGCCGCGTCCACCGTGCGGCCCGCCGCGGGGATGTCGAAGAGCTTTTCCAGAACGCCGTGGACCACGGTGCCGCGGGCGGCGTCCAGACTCGGTGGTTCAGGCAGCCGGTCGATCACCCGGAACCGGTAGAGCAGGGCACAGGTCTTGAAGTCGAGCGCCCGCGACGGCGACAGTGCCCATTCGGCCGCCTCTGGCGGCGGGGCACAATCCGTGCTGATGTCGACCCCTGCCGTCATGTCCTGAACGTTAGGCGACCGGGCCGACAATTTCCGGGCTCCACGCCGCTCTGTTCACCCAGAAGCGGGGGAGAGCTTCTGGGCGAGGTAGGCAAGGCTCAGGGGGTAGCGGTAGTCGATCGCCATGTGGGTGCCGTCGAACAACTCGAAATGCACGTCGGTGACGCCGATCTTGGCGAGCTCGGCGACCATCGCCTCGGCACCGAGGTCGAGGTACCACTCGTCGCCCTTGCCCGCGTCGATCCAGATCGCGCTCAGGCCACGCAGTGCCTCAGCGTGCTTCGGGACCATTCGAACCGGGTCCCAGGCCAGCCAGCGGTCCCAAAGGTCCGGGATGATCGCTCCCGTCTTCGTGTCGAAGGGCAGACGTACCGTGCCGTCTTCGTCGGCGGAGAAACAGGCGGCCACGCCGAGAGTCATGATCAGCGACTGGTCGGCCTTCTTGGTGAACGCGACCCGCGACGTGAAGTCGGCCCACCATTTCCAGATGTCGCCGTCGTAGTCGCGCAGGAACCGCGTCGAGTCGGCGAACTCCTTCAAGTAGCAGTGCTCGTACAGCGCGTCACCTGCATGTGAGGCGAGGCCGCCGAAGAGGTCGGGCCGCAGCATCGGCGTGATGAACGCACCGAAGCCACCACTCGACTTGCCCGTGATGCCGCGATGTTGCGGGGCGTCCAGCGTCCGGTAGTGCTCGTCCACCCAGCTGACGACGTCGTTGCACAGGTAGGAGTGGTAATTGCCAGTGCCCGGTGAGTCGACGAACTGCGAGCCGCCGTACTTCGACCACGCATCGACATAGACCACGACGGTTGGGGGCGCGTCGCCATTTGCGAAGACCTCATCGGCGGTCTCGACGAATGGTCTGCGGTAGGCCGACCGGTTGCGCCACATCGTGACCTGGCCCGTGTAGCCCTGAATGACGTAGACAGACGGGTAGCGCCGATCCGGCTCGTCGTCGTAGCCCGGTGGCGTGTAGACCCACAACGGTCGCTCGTGCGGGTCGCCCAGAGGATTGCCGCGCAACGCAGGAGCGTCGATGACGTGTTCGTTGAGACGACCGGCGAGCTCTGTGGACCAGGGCAGCATGCGCGCCATCCTTTCAGCCCGCGCACAGCAGACCGCCGTAGCATCGGGGGATGAGCGACCAACGCTCGACAAACCGGCGGGGTCCGACCTCCGCTGCGGGTGCGGGCGTACAGGTCGGACGCATCCTCGGCGTGCCCGTCGTCATCCAGCCGCTCTGGTTCGTCATCGTCATCGTCATCGCCGTGAGCTTCGGGCCGACGGTGCGTGGTCAAGTGCCGTCGCTGAGCTCCGGTGCCGCCTATGCGGTTTCGTTGGTGTTCGTCCTGTTGTTGTATGGCTCGGTGCTGGTCCACGAGATCAGCCATGTGGCAGTGGCCAAGGCGCTGGGCATGGAAGTGCGCCGCATCGTCCTGCAGATGCTCGGCGGCGTGTCCGAGGTCGTCGAGGAACATCCGGGCAAGCCCGGCCGCGAAGGTCTTGTCGCGGCTGTCGGACCGCTGACAAGCTTCATCCTCGGCCTGATAGGTCTCGTCGTCGAACGCAACCTCGACCCGGGCACGGTGGCGTGGGTCATCGCGCGCGAGTTCTGGATCGCCAACCTGTTCGTCGCGGCTTTCAACGCGTTGCCGGGCCTGCCGCTGGACGGAGGCCGGGTGTTGCGGAGCTTTCTCTGGCACGTCACGAACGACAAGTCCCGTGGAACCTTGGCGGCCGGCTGGGTCGGACGCGGTCTTGCCGTCGCGGTCGTCGTGGTGGCCGTCGCGAAGCCCCACGGATGGGGCGACACCACGATCGGGGCTCTCTATCTCGTCATCATCGCCATGTTCATCTGGACCAATGCGACCGTCGCGATCGCGCAAGCCAAGGTGACGGGCGTACTGCCGACGCTGGACATCCGGTCACTCACGCGACGCGCGATGCCGGTCGCGGCCGAGCTCCCCGTGGCAGAGGCCGTACGACGTGCCCGCGAGGCGGGCGCGCGAGCCCTCGTCGTGGTCGACAGCCTGGGCAAACCGAGCGGACTCGTGTCGGAGGCCGCGGTGAGCGCGCTGCCGCCGCAGCGGCAGCCGTGGGTGGCGGTCAGCGATCTCGCCCGACCGGTCGATCCGAGCCTGGTGCTTCGTACCGACATGAACGGTGAGGCGCTGTTGCAGGCGGTGCAGGAAGCGCCGGCAACGGAGTATCTCGTCGTCGACAACGTCGGCGCGATCTGCGGCGTCCTGGCACGCATCGACCTGGTGGCGGCGCTGCAGGCCGCCGGCCTGCGATGAGACGCGGTCCGTTTGCGCCCGGCGACCTGGTCCAGCTCACCGACCCCAAAGGCCGGATGCACACGGTCGAGCTCGTCGAGGGAAAGGCCTTCCACACGCATCGTGGGTTCATCCAGCACGACGACGTGATCGGGCAGCCGGAGGGGATCGTCGTCACCTCGACCGGCGGCACGGCTTATCTCGCCTTCCGGCAGCTGCTCGCGGACTACGTGCTCTCGATGCCGCGCGGCGCCGCTGTCGTCTATCCCAAAGACGCCGCGCAGATCGTGCAGATGGCGGACGTCTTCCCGGGTGCTCATGTGGTCGAGGCCGGGGCAGGCAGCGGCGCACTGACATGCAGCCTGCTCCGCGCGGTCGGCGAGCAGGGCACGGTGTCGTCGTACGAGCGGCGCGAGGACTTTGCCGAGGTGGCCCGCCGGAACGTCGTTCGGTTCTTCGGCGCGGAGCCTGCTAACTGGCGGCTGACCGTCGGCGACATCGGCCAGTCGTACGACGACGAGGATGTTGATCGCGTCGTTCTCGACATGCTCGCGCCCTGGGACGTCGTCGACGCGGTCGCCAAGACGATGCTGCCGGGCGGTGTTCTGTGCGCGTATGTCGCCACCACCACCCAGCTCTCCCGGGTGGTGGAGACGATGCGGGAGCACGGGGCGTTCACCGAGCCGCAGTCCTGGGAGACGCTGGTCCGTGGCTGGCACGTGGACGGCCTGGCGGTGCGGCCGGACCATCGGATGATCGGCCACACGGGCTTCCTGGTGACCTCCCGTCGGTTGGCTCCTGGGGTGCTCGCCCCGCCCCGGCGGCGAAGGCCGGCCAAAGGTTCGCGCCCCGATCTGCCGATGGAGGACTAAGAGACGCGCTGCGGCGGTTCGCCACTATGTGCTTGGCGCACGGCGATAGGCTCGCTACAGCGCGTAAACCGCGCCGGAGGAGGTGGGGCACGTGTCCACACGTGACGACGCCGAGGCTCGAGCCGCGCGGTTCGAAAAGGAAGCGCACGAACTCACCACGCAGCTTGCCTTCCTCGAGGAAGAAGTCGCGATGCTGCGACGCAAGTTGTCGGAGTCGCCGCGACAGCTTCGTCAGCTCGAGGAGCGCCTGTCCGAGGCGCAGACCAACCTCTCCGGCGTCGTCAACCAGAACGAACGGCTCGTCGGCACGCTCAAGGAGGCGCGCGAGCAGATCGTCGCGTTGAAGGAAGAGGTCGACCGGTTGGCACAGCCGCCGTCGGGTTACGGCTACTACCTCGCCACGCACGACGACGGATCCGTCGACGTCTTCACCGGCGGTCGCAAGCTCCGTGTGACGGTCTCGCCCACGATCGACATCCAAGAGCTGCGCCGCGGCCAGGAAGTCATGCTCAACGAGGCGATGAACATCGTCGAGGTGCGCGAGTTCGAACGCCAGGGTGACGTCGTACTCCTCAAAGAGATCCTCGAAGGCGGCGACCGCGCGCTCGTCATCGGTCACACGGATGAAGAACGCATCGTCATGCTTGCCGACTCGCTGCACGAGACGCCGTTGCGCGCGGGCGACTCCCTGCTCGTCGAGCCGCGCTCCGGGTGGGCCTACGAGCGCATTCCCAAGTCCGAAGTCGAGGAGCTCGTCCTCGAAGAGGTTCCTGACATCGGCTACGCGGACATCGGTGGTCTCGGCGACCAGATCGAACAGATCCGTGACGCGGTTGAGCTGCCGTTCCTGCACAAGGAGCTCTTCCTCGAGCATCAGCTCAAACCGCCGAAAGGCATTCTGTTGTACGGCCCGCCCGGGTGCGGCAAGACGCTGATCGCCAAAGCCGTTGCCAACTCACTGGCCAAGAAGGTCGCCGAGGCCGGCAAGGGCGAGGGTCGTTCCTACTTCTTGAACATCAAAGGTCCCGAGCTGCTCAACAAGTACGTCGGCGAGACCGAGCGGCACATCCGGTTGGTGTTCCAACGTGCGCGCGAAAAGGCGAGCGAAGGTACGCCGGTCAT
>JAICMI010000085.1 GCA_025929315.1 Frankiaceae bacterium | reverse complement strand
TGACGGCGCGCCGATCGACGTCGAGGCTGAGAGCGAGCGGGCGGATGAGGCCCTCGACGCCGTCGCCGGCGAGCTGGCTGCGCTCGCTGACCGCGCCGGTGTTTCCGGCGGGGCCGTGCTGGTCCGTCAGGCGCGGATCAGCCGGGACCCGTCGTTGGGCGCGCTGGTCGAGCAGTTCGTGCGGACCGGTCGTGCCGCGCCGCGTGCGGCGTGGGAGGCGTTCGGCGCCTACCGCGACATGCGCCAGGCGGATCCCCTGCGCGGCGCTCCCGATGCGGCGGAGCTGGACGATCTGCGCGACCGCGTGGTGGCGCGACTGCTCGGTGAACCACCGCCGAGCATCCCCGACCCCGGCATGCCGTTCGTGCTCGTGGCGCGTGACCTCTCGCCTGCAGTGACCGCGACGCTCGATGCGAGCCAGGTGCTGGCGCTCGTGACCGAACGCGGCGGACCGACGTCGCACACGGCCGTACTCGCGAAGGCGCTGGGCATTCCAGCCGTCGTCGGATGCCCCGGGGTCGCCTCGCTCACCGCCGGACAGCGGGTCGCGGTCGACGGGTCCAACGGCGTGGTGACGACCGACCCCGATGCCGAGCTGGTCGGCACGCTCGCCAAGTCGCGGCCCGCGACCGCAACAGCTGCCGATGGTCCGGGCCGGACGAAGGACGGCCGCGCCGTCCCGCTCCTCGCCGCCGTAGGCGGCAAGGGCGATGTCGAGGACGCGCTCGCGGCGGGCGCCGAAGGTGTCGGCGTCTTTCGTACGGAGATGTGCTTCCTCGAGCGTGCCGATCCGCCGAGTGTCGCTGAGCAGACCGCCGCCTATCGCGAGGTGTTCGACGCGTTCGCTGACCGGCCGGTGACTGTCCGGACGCTCGATGTCGGCGCGGACAAGCCGGTCTCCTATGTGCGTCTCGGCGACCAGCCCAATCCTGCACTCGGTGTCCGCGGCTTGCGGGTTGCGCGACGGCATCCGCAGCTGCTGACGGATCAGCTCCTGGCGATCGCGCGCGCGACCAAGGACAGCCGGGCCGATGTCCGTGTGATGGCTCCGATGGTGGCGACGACCGCAGAGGCGGCATGGTTTGCCAGCCGCGCTCGTGCGGCGGGCATCAAGACGGTCGGCGTGATGGTCGAAGTGCCCGCGGCGGCGCTGCGTGCCCGTGACCTGTTGCAGACCGTCGACTTCGTGTCGGTCGGGTCCAACGACCTCGCGCAGTATGCGTTCGCCACCGACCGTGAGGACGGTGAGCTCGCCGATCTGCTGGATCCATGGCAACCGGCGTTCCTCGACCTCGTCGCCACAGTGCTGCGCGCAGGCGCGGTTGCGGGACGCGCGGTGACCGTGTGCGGCGAAGCGGCGAGCGATCCACTGCTTGCGACGGTGCTCGTCGGCCTTGGCGCGAGCGGGTTATCCATGAACGCGCGATCCATCCCGACCGTGCGGGCGGGACTGGCGGGCGTGACGTCGCAGCAGTGCGCCGACGCCGCAGCTGCGGCATTGTCCGCCGATGGCCCCGAAGAAGGTCGGGCGCGCGTCCTCGAGCTGCTGCTAGGACAACAGCGCGATCAGAAGTAGTAGGGGTGACCGGACCAGTCCGGGTCGCGCTTCTCCAAGAACGCATCACGGCCTTCGGCCGCCTCGTCGGTCATGTAGCCGAGCCGTGTCGCCTCGCCGGCGAACAGCTGCTGGCCGACCAAGCCGTCGTCGACGAGGTTGAACGCGTACTTCAGCATGCGCACCGCCGTCGGGCTCATCGCGACAACCTCACGAGCCCACTCCAGCGCAGTGGTCTCGAGCTCTGCATGTGGGACGACGGCGTTGACCGCGCCCATCTGATGCATCGTCTCGGCGTCGTACTCCCGACCCAGGAAGAAGATCTCGCGCGCGAACTTCTGCCCGGTGTGCCGGGCGAGGTAGGCCGAGCCGTAGCCGCCGTCGAAGCTGCCGACCTTGGCGTCGGTCTGCTTGAACCTGGCGTGCTCGCGACTCGCGATCGTCAGATCACACACGACGTGCAGTGAATGGCCGCCGCCGGCCGCCCAGCCGGGTACGACGGCGATGACGACTTTGGGCATGAACCGGATCAGTCGCTGGCACTCGAGAATGTGCAAGCGGCCGGCGCGGGCGGGGTCGATGGTGTCGGCGGTCTCGCCGTCGGCGTAGCGATAGCCGTCCCGCCCGCGGATGCGCTGGTCGCCGCCGGAGCAGAACGCCCAGCCGCCGTCCTTGGGCGACGGACCGTTGCCGGTCAGCAGGACACAGCCGATGTCGCTGGACATCCGCGCGTGGTCGAGTGCGGTGTAGAGCTCGTCGACGGTGTGCGGCCGGAACGCGTTGCGCACGTCGGGTCGGTTGAACGCGATACGCACCGCACCGACATCGACGGCGCGGTGATAGGTGATATCGGTGAAGTCGAACCCGTCGACCTGCTTCCAGGCAGCCGGGTCGAAGAGCTCGGACACGTCGTTGGTCACGTCTCCGAGGATCGCATCTTCGTCACGCCCAACATCGACGCGACCTCCTCGTCCTCGAGCAGCTCATATGGTGGGAGCACCTTGACGGCGAAATCCGAGAGCAGTTCGACGCTGATGCTGGGCGGGAGCTCGGCCACCAAGGTGACGTGCACCTCGGACTCGTTGAACGCCCAGGACCGTGCCACGAACTCGCGCAGCTCGTGCGCCGGCGTCGGATATCCCTGAAGCAACCCCGCCACCGCGCCGGTGACGACGTACGGCACGTCGTACTGCGTCAGCCAGGAGAGCGCACCGACCAGGTTGACCGGCTGCTTTCGCAAGCGGTCGATCGGCTTCATCTCGTTGACCAGATGAGCGGCGTCCGCAACCGCTCGCGGGTCGGGCATCAAATGCAGAGAGGCGGTTGAACCCAAGACCGCCGCGAGTTTTCCGATCGTTCGCCATGTGGGGTTGGTGAGATTGCGCTCGAGACGAGTGACGAAGCTGGAGGAGACTCCCGCGCGACGGGCAAGCTCGCGTTGGGACGGCGACGCTGCTCCCGGGTGCGTCGGAAGACCTCGCCAAGGGACATCGCTTCAGGGTGGCAGCAAGACGGCCCGACAGGCAGCGGTGCTGCCTGGGGCGCCAGATTGCTGCCTGACAGACACGGCCTGAACTGGCAGGGTGGCCGGGGGAGGTCGTGCATGAGGGTCACTGGTGATGGCGGGGTCGGGATCGAGGTCTTCGTCGAGGGACCGGGCGACGGGACGCCGGTGCTGTTCATGCACGGCTGGCCGGACAGCCATGAGCTGTGGCGCAACCAGGTGGCGGCGCTCACCGAGGCGGGGTTCCGGACGATCACACCGGACCTTCGCGGGTTCGGTGCCAGCGACAAGCCGGACGACGTCGAGGCCTATGCCCTCAAGCACACCGTCGTCGACATGCTGGCCGTGCTCGGTGCGCTCGGCGTCGACAAGGCCGCGGTCGTCGCCCACGACTGGGGTGCCGCGGCGGCCTGGGGACTCGCCGCGTTCGTGCCCGACAAGGTGGAGCGGCTCGCAGCGCTGTCAGTCGGTCATCCGAGCGCATTCGCGGAGGCGGGCTTCGAGCAGCGTATGCGCAGCTGGTACATGCTGCTCTTCCAGTTCGAGGACGTGGCCGAGACCTATCTGCTGGAGGGCGACGGGCAGATCTTCTTCGACGGTCATCCGGACGGTAAGCAAGTGCGCGCGGCCATGAACGAGCCGGGCGCGCTGACCGCCAGCCTCGGCTGGTATCGAGCCAACGCACATCCGCGCACGCTCGTCGAGGGCTCGGTGCAGCTGCCCAACGTCGCCTGCCCGGTGCTCGGGATCTGGAGCAGCAACGACATTGCGCTGACCGAGGCCCAGATGAAGGGCAGCGAAAAGTACGTCGACGGACCGTGGCGTTACGAGCGGCTCGACGGCCCCGGCCACTGGATGCAGGTCGAGGCCGCCGACAAGGTCAACGAACTGTTGCTGGACTTCCTTCGGTAGCAGGCGCTTCCGGGATGGGCTCCGCTGCGTGCGGAATCGCCTGACCCTCCGCCGCGTCCATGCCGGCGCTGCGTCCGGTGGTCGCGCGCAGCGGCACCTCGCGCAACATCAGCGCGAGGATCACGCCGAGGGCGGAAAACGGAACTGCCGCCAGGAACACGATGTGCAGACCGTGCGCGAACGCGTCCAGATAGGCCGCGTGCAGCGACGCCGGCAGCGCGTTGAGCTGAGCGGGCGTGAAGTGGGTCGACGCCTGCCCCTTGGCCCGCAACACTTCCGGCAGGTTGGCCAGCGTCCGGTTGGCAAAGATCGCGCCGAACACGGCCACGCCGATCGAACCACCGATCGAGCGGAAGAAGGCGGCGGCGCTCGTCGCTGTGCCGAGCTCCTTGAACTCGACGGAGTTCTGCACCGCCAGGACGAACACCTGCATCGACAGGCCCATCCCCGCGCCGACGAGGGCCATGAAGATGGCCGCCTGCCAGTACGGCGTCGACACCCCGATCCGCGAGAGCAGATAGACGCCGATAGTCATGATGATCGTGCCGGCGATCGGATAGGGGCGATAACGACCGGTCTTGGTGATCCGGCGACCGCTCCAGATGGACATGGCCAGAACCATCGCCATGATCGGCACCATCTGGAGACCGGAGTCGGTCGGGTTGGCGCCTTGCACGGTCTGCAGGAACAGCGGCAGGAACGTCACTGCGCCGAACATCGACAGACCACCGATGAGACCGGCGGCGGACGCGACGCGGAAGACCGGCGAGCGGAACAGCCGGAGCGGAATGATCGGCTCGGCGGCTCGCTGCTCCACCAGGAGGAACAACGCGATGAGTACGACGGTGGCGGCGAATAACCCGAGGACCACACTCGATCCCCACGCGTAGGACGTGCCGCCCCATGACAGCCCGAGGATGAGCGCACTTGCGGCAGCACCGAGTGTCCCCGTACCGAGGTAGTCGATCGAGTGCCGCACGTGGACCTCGCGCGCCGGCAACGCCGTGGCAACGATCGCCAGTGCCATCGCGCCGATTGGCAAGTTGATGTAGAAGACCCAACGCCAGGTGAGGTGGTCGGTGAACACGCCACCGATCAACGGACCTGCAACTGACGAGACGGCGAACACCGAACCCATCAGACCCATGTAGCGACCGCGCTCACGCGGCGCGACGACGGCGGCGATGATCGCCTGGGCTCCGACGATGAGGCCGCCGGCGCCGAGACCCTGCACCGCGCGGAACAGAATCAGCTCGTTCATGTTCTGGGCGGCACCGGACAGTGCAGATCCGATCAGGAAGAGCACGATCGCGGCTTGGAAGAAGCGCTTGCGTCCGTAGAGGTCGCCGAGCTTTCCCCACAACGGTGTCGAGACGGTCGACGCCAGCAGATAAGAGGTCACCACCCAGGACAGGTGGGACAAGCCCCCGAGCTGGCCGACGATCGTGGGCAGCGCGGTCGCGACGATCGTCTGGTCGAGGGCGGCGAGCAGCATGCCGGCCATGAGGCCGGCGAACACCAGCCGCAGCTGGCGCGGGCTGATGGACAAGGTGGTGGTCGGTGTCGTCACCGGGCGGTCTCCATGGTCCGGTCGAGCTCTTCAGAAAGCACAGTCAGTCCGCGCACGAACGCGGCGCGCTCGTCGGGCTCGAGTCGGCGCAACGTCCGCTCGAGTGGCTTGAGCCGCGCGTCGAGCAGCGCGCGGATGGTCGCCTCGTGAGCGGGCGCGACGGTCACGAACGTGCGTCGCCGGTCGGCCTCGTCGGTCGAGCGGGCCACCAGGCCCCAGTCGGCAAGGTCGGTCACGACGAGGCTCGCGGTCGCGAGCGAGACGGACAGCCGCTCGGCCAGCTCGCTCATGCCGAGCCGCTCCTCGGACGCGACCTGGAGCAGCGCGGCGATGTGCCGGCGCGCCGGCGCCTTGTTGGTGAACGTGTCGCGCAGACCCTCGTCCTCGGGGATCGGCTGGTGCCGCAGCCGCTTGATCACCGCGCCGAGGGCGATGAACAGCTCGGTGGCGGCAGCCGACGGGGAGGAGCTCATCCCGACCAGCGTAAAGCACTTTGCTTTGGCATAGCAAACGATTTGGCGGACGAAAGGATCAGTAAGGTTCAACTAGCGGTGAAGGGGTCATCCGTTCGAACTATTTGCCGCCGATTCGCTCAACAGACCCCCCGGGTCCGGTCGAGGGTTACTGCATGCGCCGGCCCACCGCAGCAGTTCTGGCTGTCCTCGTCACGCTCATCGTCCCCGCGGAGGCTGCCAGCGCGGCCGGCCAGGCTCGTTTTCGCAGCGCGGACGTGATCGATGGTCCCGACGTCGCGAGCTACCAGCACCCGTACGGCGTCAAGATCAACTGGCAGGCCGTCGCGAGAACCCACAAGGACTTCGCGATCGTGAAGGCCACCGAGGGGACGTCCTACCGCAACCCGTGGTTCAAGCGGGACTACACGGGCTCGCGGCGCGCAGGTCTGGTGCGGGGCAGCTATCACTTCGCCCGGCCCGGCTACCCACTCGCGCGGACGGCGCGCAACCAGGCGAACTTCTACGTCGATCACCTCGGCGATGTGCAGACCTCCAACACGCTGCCGCCGGCCCTCGACCTCGAGAGCACGGGCGGGCTGAGCCGAGGGGCGCTCGTGACGTGGGCGCAGCTGTTCCTGCTGAAAGTACGCAAGCTGACCGGGCGCACCCCGCTCATCTACACGTATCCGTCGTTCTGGACCGGCGCCCTCGCTGACCCGGCGGCGCTGTCGCGCTACCCGCTCTGGATGGCCAGCTACAGCGGTCCCGCCGACGATGCCGCGACGTTGTGGCAGTACACCGCCGGTGCGCACGTGCAGGGCATCCGCGGTCACGTCGACATGAGTGTCTTCACCGAACCGGTCGAGGTCTGGGACCAGTTGCGGGACGGGACGGCGCCGTCGCGCTGGCTGGCCCAGACCCCCGGCGCGCCAGTCCGCATCGATGCGCACGGCGGTGACGCGACCGCGTCCGTGACCTGGCTGCCCGGCGACACTGGTTCGAGCGCCGTGCAGCACTACACCGTGAGCGCGACGCCGACGGACGGCACCGCCGGTGAGTCGGTCGACGTCTCCGGCACGACGACGTCCGCAACGCTGGACGGGCTGACCAACGGCACGACCTACACGATCACCGTCGCCGCGACCAACGCGCGCGGTCTCGGCGAGCCGTCCAGCGAAACCACGGTGACGCCGCGGATCCCGACCGACCTCAGCGTCGGCGGGCCGGCAGAGACGACGTACGGCGGCAATGCGCGGGTCGCGATTCGACTTGTCCGGCCCGACCGCAACCACGGGATGCCCGGACGCGAGCTGGACATCGAACAGCGTGTGCAGGACGGCAACAACCTCGGCTGGCAGCCGCTTCAGGTTGCGACAACTGACACACACGGTTGGGTGGTGTTGCACTTGCGTCGCCCACAGCACAACGTGGACGTGCGGGCCACCTTCACCGGTCCGAACGACGCCTGGCGAGACGCGCAACGCACCGTTCACGTGCTCGTGCACAACCGCGCGAGTGCGCACCTCTCGCGCCATCGCGTCCGGCACGGCCACACGGTGACGTTGCATGGTCGAGTCGGACCGGCGCTCGAGGGCGTCCGCGTCACCAGGCAGGCCTACTACGGAAGCCGCTGGCGCACTGCCGGCAAGACGCACACGGACAGTTCCGGTCGTTACGAGTTCCAGTTCGTGCCGCGCACCAAGGGCGTGCATCTGTATCGCACTGTGGTCGCCGGCTCAGACGGTCGCTCGCTCGGTTATTCACCGTCCCGCCGATTGCGAGTGCACTAAAAAGAACGGCCCGGGCGAAAGCCCGGGCCGTTCTCGTCGTACTAACTGCTAGTTGGCTTCTTCGGCCAACTTCTGCTTCTGCTCGTGCATCTCGGCCTTTTCCTCGTGGGCCTTGGCCTTGGCGCGAGCCTCGGTCTCCTTGGACTCTTCGTAACCCTTGTCGACCTGGGCTTCGCCCTCGGTCTTCAGCGCCTCGTTGTCCGTCAGGTCGCCGACCGCTTCCTTGACCTTGCCCTTGGCCTGCTCGAAAACACTCATGTCGTTCTCCCTTCAGACCTTGGCCCGCTGAGCCGCGCGCTCCTGAGAGTCGTAGCTCTTGGCTTTCGCCTTGTGTGCGTCAGCCTTGGCCTGCTCACGGATGGCCTTGAGCTTTTCGGTGCCCTTGGCCTGCTGCGCCTCGCCAGCTTCGATCAGGCTGTTCCGGTCAAAAACCTCGCCGGTGATCTCCTTGCCGAGACCGACAACCTTGTCAATAAGGCCCGTTGCATCCTTGGGGTCAATACGTGGAACTCGCATAATTTTGTTATGCCCGCTTGCAAGGTTGCTAACACGTAGCAAGCACCTTTCCATGCGGCAGAATGCCCCCATGCAGAGCACCATGCAGGACGTCCCCCTGTCCATCGCGTCCATCCTCCGGCACGGCCAACAGGTCTACGGCGACTCGACGATCATCTCGATCGGGGATACGGCCAACCGTCGAGCGTCTTTCGCCGAGGTCGCCGCCAACGCGGCCCGGCTCGCGCACGGGCTGCGCTCGCTCGGCATTGACAGCGACCAGCGCGTCGGCACCTTCATGTGGAACAACCAGGAGCACATGGAGGCCTACCTCGCGATCCCCGCGATGGGTGCTGTGCTGCACACGCTCAACATCCGGCTGTTCCCGGACCAGGTCGCCTACATCGCCAACCACGCCGAGGACCGGGTCGTCATCGTCGACTCCTCACTCATCCCGGTGCTCGCCAAGGTGCTGCCGGAGATGTCGACCGTGCAGACAGTGGTGGTGTGCGGGGACGGGGACACGGCGCCGCTCGAACCGGCCGGCAAGGACGTGATGCGTTACGCCGACCTGCTTGCGGGCGGCGAGGCGTCGTATGACTGGCCCGAGGTGGACGAGCGTTCGGCAGCCGCGATGTGTTACACCAGCGGCACGACCGGCAACCCCAAGGGCGTCGTCTATTCGCACCGGTCGATGTGGCTGCACTCGCAGGCCGCATGCACCACCAACAGTCTTGCCTTGTCGTCATTCGACACGGCGCTGGTGATCGTGCCGCAGTTCCACGCCAACGCCTGGGGCTTGCCTTACGCAGCGTTCATGGCGGGGTGTGACCTGGTCATGCCGGACCGGTTCCTGCAGGCGGAACCGTTGGTGCGGGCGATCGAGGCGGAGAAGCCGACCTACAGCGCCGCGGTGCCGACGATCTGGAACGACATCCTCACTTATCTGCGCGCCAACCCCGGGCATGACATCTCGTCGATCAAGCGCATCGTGTGCGGCGGGTCTGCCGTGCCGCGGGCGTTGATGGAGGCGTTCGAGAACGAGTTCGGCATCACCATTGTGCAGGCATGGGGCATGACGGAGACGTCACCGCTCGGGTCGGTCGCCCGGCCCCCACGCGGGCTGTCACCCGAGGCCGAGTGGGACTACCGCGCGACCGCCGGGCGCCTTGCGTTCGGCGTCGAAGGTCGGGTGGTCGACGACGGCGGCACTGTCCTGCCGCGCGACGGCAAGGCTGTCGGTGAGCTCGAGGTGCGCGGGCCCTGGGTGACGGCGTCGTACCACAAGGACGACGACCCGATGAAGTTCGACGACGGCTGGTTGCGCACCGGCGACGTCGGCACGATCGACCCGCGCGGCTACATCACGCTGACGGATCGGTCCAAGGACGTCATCAAGTCAGGTGGCGAGTGGATCTCGTCGGTCGAGCTCGAGGGCACGTTGATGGCGCACCCGGCGATCCGTGAGGCGGTTGTCGTCGGCGTGCCGGACGAGCGCTGGGACGAGCGACCGCTTGCTGCCGTCGTGTTGCGTGACGGGGAGTCGGTGACGGCGGAAGAGCTGCGCACCTGGCTTGCCGACCGGGTCGCCAAGTGGTGGGTGCCGGAGCGGTGGACGTTCATCGACGAGGTGCCGAAGACGAGCGTCGGCAAGTTCGACAAGAAGGTGTTGCGCAAGTCCTACGCCGACGGTGAGCTCGACGTCGACTCCTTCTCCTAAAGGCAACCTTTCGCGGCGGTCGCGTGTCTGTCTGGTGTGACGGGGACGATCGCCGAGGCTGTAGGGGTGGGCCGGAGCTCAGTGGTCGATGCGCGGCTCGGTGACTACGTGCGCGGGCAGTGGCCCGCGCTGGTGCGCTACGCCACCGCGCTGTGCGGTGACCCGACCGAGGCCGAGGAGCTGGTCCAGTCGGCGCTGGTGCGGGTTGCTTTGCGCTGGCCGTTCGTGCGCGACAAGGACAACCCGGACGGCTACGTACGACGAGCGATCGTCAACGGTTATCTGACGACGTGGCGGCGGGTGCGTTCGCGCGAGACATCGGTTCCGGAGGTGCCGGAAGCCGCGACGACAGCTGACGCCTCGGCTGGGGTGGACGACGTGATGACCGTACGACGTGCGCTGGCCGGCTTGCCGCCGCGGCAGCGGGCGGTGCTGGTGCTCCGTTATCTCGAGGATCGCTCGGAGCAGGAGACGGCGGAGCTGCTCGGCTGCTCGGTCGGCACGGTGAAGAGCCAGGCGTCGAAGGCGCTGGCGAAGCTGCGAGGTTCGCTATGACCCAGATAGAAGACCTGGTGCGGCAGGCGCTGGCCGCGACCCCGGCGGCTCCATCGACGACGGATCCGCTGGCTGCGCTCGATCGCCGAGTCCGCAGAGCGCGCCGCCGAATGGCGGCGGGCGCCGGTGCCGTGGCGGCGGCGATCGTCGCGGCGGTCGTCGTACCGCTTGCTGTTCTCGACGGCAACGGCTCTCCGAACAGCGTCGGCATCGTGCACACGCCGACGCCGACGCCATCACCGCTGCCGTCAGGTACTACCGCGCTCTGGACCGCTAGCGCCGCGTGGGCCACGACCGACTCCAGCGGTCGGCGGTGGCTGCTCTACGCCGACAACGGACAGAGCTATGTCACGCAGCTGTCCGGCGGGACGGACAAGCCGATCGCCGTTCAGTCACCTGCCGATTACATCGTCGCCGGCGACCACGTGATCTGGGTGATCGGCAGCGGCAGCGGAGCGCCGGGAGACAACCGAGGGCGAATTACCGCGATCGATACCAGCACCGGCAAGACCGCCGAGCTGGAGCAGCCACAGGTGAGCTACGGCGCGGCCGTCGATCACTCCCTCTATGTCACTGAGTCGGATACATCAGGTGCGTACGTGGCCCGGATCGACTTCGACGGAAACCGGCTCGACGATGTGGGCGAGGTCGTGCTCCGTGGGGCGCAGGAGATCGTCGCGAGTGGGCGTGGTCACGTTTGGGTCCACGTCGGGGACCAGCTGACCGAGCTGACCTTGTCGTCGCGCGGGTTCACGACCGGCAAGAGTGTCCAATGGGGAACCGGCGCCCTCTACGCACCGACCCTGCCGCTCTCCGGGCAAGACGGCATCTGGGCTTACGGCGGGCGGCTCATCGCGCTCGACCCGAGCGCCCTGTCCGGTTGCGTGTCCTGCGCCGAAGGCGATCGTGTCTTCGTTCCTGGTCATCCCAGCGCAGTCACCGAGACGAAGGATGGCTTGTTCGTGGCGGTCCCCGGGTCCGGCCTTCTCTACTACTCACCGGATGCCCTCGGATCGGGGTCGACACCGGTGACCGCGTCGATCCGGGACGTCCAGGTGGTCTCGCTGACAGCTGACCCGGTGAGCGGGGTGGACTACGTGGACGGGCAGGGCAACCTCATCCACTGGGACCCCGCCGCGGCCGGGGCACGGTAATCTGGCCGGGCGCGGCCGCGAGGTCGCGAGGAGGCTTCGCCTAGTCCGGTCTATGGCGCCGCACTGCTAATGCGGTTTGGGTTCATCGCCCATCCGGGGTTCAAATCCCCGAGC
>JAICMI010000151.1 GCA_025929315.1 Frankiaceae bacterium | reverse complement strand
CTCGGGCTGACCAAGGCCGAGGTCGGCGCGGTCGCGACGTTCTACACGATGTACAAGCGGCGTCCGGTCGGCGACTATCACGTCGGCGTCTGCACCAACACGTTGTGCGCAGTGATGGGGGGCGACTCCATCTACTCAGCTCTCAAGGAGCACCTCGGGGTCGAGGGGCAGGACGCTGTCACCGACGACGGCAAGGTGTCGTTGGAGCACATCGAGTGCAACGCGGCGTGCGACTACGCGCCAGTGGTGATGGTCAACTGGGAGTTCTTCGACAACCAGACGCCGAGCTCGGCCCGCGCGCTCGTCGACGAGCTTCGCTCCGGCAACCCGGTCACGCCCACCCGCGGCGCGCGCAGCCTCTGCACGTGGAAGGAAGCCGAGCGCGTGCTCGCCGGCTTCTACGACGGCCGCGCCGACGAAGGTGACGCGGCCGGTCCCGCGACGCTCGAAGGACTGCAGACTGCGCACGAACTCGCTCGCTCCGCTCACGACTCCGGGCGAGGCCAGAAGTGACTCTCACTCCTGTGCTGTCGGCGAACTGGGGCGATGAAACCCCGTGGAAGCTCGACAGTTATGGCGACTACAGCGCTGCTCGCAAGGCGCTGGCTATGGACCCCGACAGCGTCATCCAGCTGGTCAAGGACTCCGGTCTGCGCGGCCGAGGCGGCGCCGGCTTCCCCACCGGCAACAAGTGGGGATTCATCCCGCAGGGTGACGGCAAGCCGCACTACCTGGTCGTCAACGCCGACGAGTCCGAGCCGGGCACCTGCAAAGACATCCCGCTGCTGCTGGCCAATCCGCACGTGCTGATCGAAGGCATCGTGATCGCGTCCTACGCGATTCGCGCCAACCATGCCTTCATCTACGTGCGCGGCGAGGTGCTCCACGTCGTACGACGCCTCCAGGCAGCGGTGAAAGAGGCCTATGCCGCGGGCATCCTCGGCAAGCGCGTCCTCGGCACCGGCTACAACCTCGACGTCGTCGTCCACGCCGGCGCCGGTGCCTACATCTGCGGCGAAGAGACGGCGCTCCTCGACTCGCTGGAGGGCTATCGCGGCCAGCCTCGCCTGCGTCCGCCGTTCCCCGCCGTTGCGGGTCTTTATGCCAGCCCGACGGTCATCAACAACGTCGAGTCGATCGCGAGCGTCCCGTCGATCGTCGACAAGGGTGTCGACTGGTTCCGTGGCTTCGGCAGTGAGAAGTCACCGGGCTTCACGCTCTACTCACTGTCCGGACACGTGACCCGGCCCGGGCAGTACGAAGGGCCGCTCGGCCTGACCCTGCGCCAGCTGCTCGACCTGGCCGGCGGAGTTCGCGAAGGTCACGAGCTGAAGTTCTGGACGCCGGGTGGGTCGTCGACGCCGATCCTCACGGCAGAGCATCTGGACGTTCCCCTCGACTACGAGTCCGTCGGCGCGGCCGGCTCGATGCTCGGCACCAAGGCCCTGCAGATCTTCGACGAGACGACCTGCGTCGTCCGCGCCGTACTCCGTTGGACCGAGTTCTACGCCCACGAGTCGTGCGGCAAGTGCACACCGTGCCGCGAGGGCACCTATTGGATGGTGCAGATCCTGAGACGGCTGGAGGTCGGCGAGGGCGATGCGACCGACATCGACACCTTGCTCGACGCCTGCGACAACATTCTCGGGCGAGCCTTCTGCGCACTCGGTGACGGTGCGACCAGCCCGGTCACATCCTCCGTGCAGTACTTCAAGGACGAATACATCGCCCACTGGGAGAAGGGCGGCTGTCCGTTCGATCCCGAGGCCGCAACACTTTGGGCTGAGTCATGAGCGAGACAGTCACCTGCACGATCGACGGCATCCGCATCACGGTGCCGAAGAACACGCTGATCATTCGCGCCGCGGAGATGCTGGGCATCCAGATCCCGCGGTTCTGCGACCACCCGCTGCTCGAACCGCTCGGGGCTTGTCGGCAGTGCATCGTCGAGGTCGAGGGACAACGCAAGCCCCTCACTGCTTGTACGACGACTGTCACCGACGACATGGTCATCAAGACCCAGCTGACTTCGCACATCGCCGAGAAGGCTCAGGCCGGCAACCTCGAGTTCCTGTTGCTCAACCACCCACTCGACTGCCCGGTCTGCGACAAGGGCGGCGAGTGCCCGCTGCAGAACCAGTCGATGAGCAACGGCTACGGCGAGAGCCGGTTCAAGGACGAGAAGCGCACGTTCGAGAAGCCCATTGCGATCTCCTCGCAGGTGCTGCTCGATCGTGAGCGCTGCGTGCTGTGCGCGCGCTGCACGCGCTTCTCGCAGGAGATCGCGGGCGACCCGTTCATCGAGCTGTTCGAGCGCGGCGCGCTCGAACAAGTGGCGATCTACACCGACGAGCCGTTCCACTCCTACTTCTCCGGCAACACCGTTCAGATCTGTCCGGTGGGGGCGTTGACGGGCGCGCAGTACCGCTTCCGCGCGCGGCCCTTCGACCTCGTGTCCACGCCGAGCGTGTGCGAGCACTGCGCGTCGGGTTGCGAGCAGCGCGCCGACTGGAGGCGTGGCAAGGTCCTGCGCCGACTGGCGGGTGCCGACACCGACGTCAACGAGGAGTGGAACTGCGACAAGGGGAGGTGGGCCTTCCAGTACGCGACCGCCAAGGACCGGCTGACCGATCCCGCTATCCGCGATGCGGACGGCTATCTGGTCGACTCGTCGTGGTCGGCTGCGCTCGATCGGGCTGCGGCGGGACTGCACGACTACCGCGGTCGAGTCGGCGTGCTCACCGGTGGCCGGCTGACCGTCGAAGACGCCTACGGCTACGCCAAGTTCGCGCGCCTCGCTCTTGGCACCGACGACATCGACTTCCGCGCTCGTCCGCACTCGCCGGAAGAGCGTGACTTCCTCGCGGCCCGGGTTGCCGGTCGCTACCTCGAGACGACCTACGCCGACCTCGAGGCCGCGCCGGCCGTCCTGCTGGCCGGCTTCGAGGCCGAGGAAGAGTCGCCCATCGTCTTCCTGCGTCTGCGCAAGGCGACGCGCAGAGGCCAAGCCGTGTTCTCCGTCGCCCCGCTTCGCAGCGAGGGACTTCGCAAGCTCGGCGGTCGGCTGCTGGCCGCGGCGCCCGACACCGAGGCAGAGGTGCTGACGGCGCTGGCCGAGCTGGACGAGCGCCTCGACGACGCCGGACGTGCTGCTGCCGAGGCGCTGCGGACTCCCGGTGCCGTCATCGTCGTGGGCGAGCGGCTCGCGGTTTCACCAGGTGCACTGAGCGCTGCTGCGCAGCTCGCGGACGCGACCGGAGCAAAGCTCGCCTGGGTGCCGCGCCGCGCCGGCGACCGAGGTGCGGTCGAGGCGGGCTGCCTGCCCGGGCTGCTGCCGGGCGGACGCCCGAGCAGCGACGCCACCGCTCGCAGCGAGGTTGCGGCGATCTGGGGCGAAGCCGGACCGGAGGCGATCGGTCGCGACGCCGACGCAATCCTGCGTGCCGCGGCTGCCGGCGAGATCGCGCTCGTCGTCGGCGGCGTCGACCCGAGCGACTTCGCCGACCCGCAGCTCGTGCTCGACGCACTCGAGAACGCGCCGTTCGTCGTAAGCCTGGAGCTCCGTGAGTCGGCGGTCACCGACCGCGCAGACGTGGTGTTCCCTGTCGCGCCGGCGGTCGAGAAGTCCGGCTCCTACCTCGACTGGGAAGGCCGGGTCCGGCCGTTCGAGGCGACGCTTTCCCCGGTCGGCACGGTCGGCATGCTGACCGACGCACGCGTGCTCGACTGGGTCGCCGAGGCGATGCACGCACCTCTGGGCACAGCGACCACCGCTGCCGTCCAGACGGAGATCCAGCGGCTCGGCGCCTGGCGCGGTGACCGGCCGGCGCTGCCCGCCGCCGCTGCCGCGACACCACCTCGGCCGCAGTCCGGCGAGGCCGTCCTCGCGTCCTGGCATCTGCTGCTCGACGACGGCCGTCTCCAGGACGGCGAGCCACATCTGGCCGGCACGCGCAAGCCGACGCTGGCGATGCTCTCCGAGACGACTGCGAAGGAGATCGGTGTTGCTGCCGGCGGGATGCTCACCGTGAGCACCGACCGCGGCTCGGTCACCGTTCCGGTGCAGCTCGTCGACATGCCCGAGCGGGTGGTGTGGCTGCCGACCAAGTCGCCCGGCTGCCACGTGCACGAGGCGCTCGGCGTCGACACCGGCGCCGTCGTACGTATCAGTGCTGCTGGGCCGGCGGGGCAGGACAGCGGGGCCCCGTCATGACGTCGACCGCTGTGATCGCGGCCAGCACGAGCGGGGGCGCCCACCTCGGGTTGTTCGGCAAGGACCCGTGGTGGCTGATCCTGCTCAAGGCGTTGGTCATCTTCGTCTTTCTGCTCGTCACGACCCTGCTGCAGATCTGGGCAGAGCGACGGATCCTCGCCCGCATGCAGCAACGCCCGGGGCCCAACCGGGTCGGCCCGTTCGGTTTGCTGCAGAGCCTCGCCGACGGCGTCAAGCTCATGCTCAAAGAAGACCTGATCCCCGCCATCGTCGACAGGCCGCTCTACATCCTCGCTCCGCTCGCTGCCGCTATCCCCGCGTTCCTGTCGTTCGCGGTGATCCCCATCGGTCCGACCGTGTCGATCTTTGGACACCAGACGCCGTTGCAGCTGACCGACCTGCCGGTCGCGGTGCTGTTCATCCTCGCGATGGCGGCGATCGGCGTCTATGGCATCGT
>JAICMI010000087.1 GCA_025929315.1 Frankiaceae bacterium | reverse complement strand
CGGGCGTGCGGAACGAGGTCGGTCACGGCCGAGCGCATCGTCGACTCGTGCACGCCGACGGCGACCCCCCACAGCACCGCACCCACCACGACCGCGGCAACCGAGTGGGAGAACGACAGCCACGGCACCGCCGCCCCCGCGAGCGGTACGACGATCAGCCCGCGCATCCCGACGGCGTCGTAGACCCGGCCGAACCCCACGGCCGCGACGCCTGAGGTGCCGATCGCCCCGGCGTAGAGCACCGGGACGAGACTCGAGCTGACGATGTGCTGCTCGGTGAGGTGGTAGGCGAGGACGGCCCAGGTCGAGAACCCGAGCATCGTCGCGGCCGAGAACGCAGAGTAGAGCCAGAAGCGAGGGGGCAGGTGCGTGTCGAGCCGTAGCCGCTTGGACTCAGCCACGGAAGCCGCGGGGTCGTAGTCGGCGGGCTCGGGTACGGCCGCGCGCAACCGGGTGAGAACGACCAGGGCCACCACGCCGGGCACGGCGAGCAGCGCGAAGCTCAGTCGATAGCTGCCGCCGAGGGCGAGCACCGCCGCAATCATGAGCGGGCCCAACAGCCCACCTGCTGAGTCGAGTGCCTCGTGCAGGCCGAACGCCTTGCCCCGCCCGACCGCGGCGGAGGCGTGCGCCAGCATCATGTCCCGAGCCGGGGTGCGCACGGCCTTGCCGAACCGCTCACCGTTGTACAGCGCCGCAGCGGACGACAGTCCGCCGCTGACCGCCATGAGCGGAACGCAGACCATCGTCAGTGCGTAGCCGACGATCGTCTGCGGCCAGGGCCGCCCGGTCCGGTCCGCCAGCCGGCCCGTGAAGAGGCGGAACACCAGGGCGGTTGCCTCGCCGATGCCGGTCACCAGTCCTACGGCAGCCGCAGATGCGCCGAGGTGACCGAGGAACGGACCGATGACGCTGCGCGCACCTTCGTAGACGAAGTCGCTGACGGCCGACACGATGCCGAACCACACGATGAAGCGCAGGGCGCTGACGCGGGTAGGCATCTCCATATCCTCGCGAAGCCGTCCTGAAGGAGACACACATGCCCCGACCCGGCGCCCTGGTGACGGCGTTTGCGTTGGTCGCCGCAACGCTGGTGCCCTCGGCGGCGGCCGCGGCCGGATCGAGGGTGCAGGTCCTGCACGGACAGCGTCCACAGATCAACGCGGTTTTCCCCGATGACCGCTTCACCGTCGCCGACAACCGGCAGGTCACCGGCCGCCTCGTGCAGATGCCGCTGCCGCGCCACTGCACGACGGCCAACTCGTCGATCTGTGACTCGACCCGGCTGCTCAACACCCTCGACGGCTTCGACCTGCAACCACGGGTCTACATCCCGTTCTCCGGAGCGATCGACGTCAACACCGTGAAGCCCAAGACCGTGTACGTCGACGGCCCGGGCGGCCGGGCAGGCATCTACGAGATCGTCTACGACCCGCGCACGCACATCCTCGAAGGCACCGTGGACCGGCAGCTGGCGGAGGACACCCGCTATGCCCTCGTCATCACGACCGGAGTGCACGACACCGACGGGCGGCCGATCGCCAAGACGGTGCGTGTGCACTTCACCACCAGGACCGCAACCCTCGAGCTCGATCACATCCGTCGGGCGCTCGACAACGGCTCGGCCTACGCGCAAGCAGGCATCAAGCCGAGCAAGCGCGGGTTGAAGTTCACTCAGGGGTCCCTGACGACGGTCTTCCCGGGCGCGACCGTGGCGCAAGAAGGCGGCATCTACCGCAACGACCAGACCTCTGCCGATCCCAAGGCTGCGCTGTCGTCGAGTGTCGTCCCTGACCTCGTCGACGCGGGCACCGTCGGCTGGTACGCGTTCGGCTCGTATCTCTCGCCGCAGTTCGTCACCAGGCATGCCGTCATCCCACCCGTGCCGAGCAAGCGCACACCCAAGGCTCGGCGCGCGGCTCGGCTCGGTTTCGCCATGTTGGTGCCACAAGGCGTGCCGCCGGCCGGCGGCTGGCCGGTGGCGATCTATGGCCCAGGCTTCACCAGGTCCTACTTCGACCTCTATGTGACTGCCGACCACAACGCCGGGCTGGGCATCGCCACGATCGCCATCGATCCGCTCGGGCACGGCTACGGACCGAAGAGCACGATCACCATCAACAAGTCGACGACGTTCCGTTCCTACGGTCGCGGCCGCGATCTGAACGGTGACGGAAAGATCACCGACGACGAGGGCGTGCAGCCGACCGGCGCCAAGAACCAGCTGGTCGGTCTGCGCGACGGGCTGATCCAGACCACCTCCGACGTGATGACGCTCGTTCGTGCCGTCGAGCGTGGCGTCAAGGTGCCGACAACGACGGGCAAGATCGCGCTGTCGCCCAAGAACGTCGAGTACTACGGACTGTCGTTCGGCGGCATCTACGGAACGATGCTGATGGGCACCGATCCGCACGTGAAAGTCGGCTTCCTCAACTCGGGCGGCGGCCCGATCCTCGACATCGCCCGCGAGTCCGGCTTCCGCGACCTGCTCGCGCAAAGCTTCAAGGCGTCGCATCCCAGCCTGCTCAACGGCGGGCCGGGCCTCAACGGCTTCACGGAGAGCCAGCCGGATGCGACCGACCGGCCCATCACCAACCCCTACCCGGGGTCGTTCCTCATCAGGCAGTCGTTGTCGTCGGGCAACTGGCTCGAGCGCTCCGGCAGCCCCGAGGCGTTCGCACCGCTGATCCGTCTGCATCCGCGCTACCAGGCCAAGACCGTGCAGTACCTCAATGCCTTCGGCGACCACACCGTGCCGAACACGACGATCGGCAACATCATGCGAGCGGGCCAGCTCTTCGACCGGCTGACCTTCTATCGCAACGACATGACCCCGACGTCCGGCACCGACCCGCACGGGTTCATGGCCGACCCGACGCTCGCCGGCCGGTCCGGCGCCGAACAGGAGCTGGCGACCTTCCTGCAGTCCCATGGGCAGACCGTGCTCGACCCGGACGGCCCCGGCGGAGTGTTCGAGCAGCCGATCTATGACCCGCACGAGCTCGACTGCCTGCACTATGCGGAGCCACAGTCAGGAACCGGGGCGTTTCCGCCCGCGGCGAGTGGAGACTGCGGTCCGGTCCGGCACTGACCCGCTGCCACCGATGCGCGAGCGCATCATGGAGGCGTGGTCGATGTCGACGAGGACACGTTCGGTCAGTTGGTCGAGGCCGCTCTCGACTCGATTCCGCCTGAGCTCGGTCGGCTCATGCGCAATGTCGCGGTCGTCGTCGAGGACATGGGTGTGTCGCCGAACCTGCTCGGGCTCTACCACGGTGTCCCGCTGACCGAGCGCACCAGCAACTACGCCGGCTTCCTGCCGGACCGCATCACGATCTACCGGCTGCCCATCACCTCGCGCTGCCGGGACTTCGATGACGTCGTGCAGTCGGTCCGGCACACCGTGATCCACGAGGTGGCGCATCACTTCGGCATCTCGGACGAGCGACTGCACGAGCTCGGGGCCTACTGATGCCCGAGCTCCCCGAGGTGCAGGCACTCGCCGACTTCCTCACCGAACGTGCGGTGGGCCGGGTTGTTGCTCGCATCGACGTCGCGACCATCAACGTCCTCAAGACCTACGACCCCGTCGTCTCCTCCCTCCAGGGTCTCGAAGTGACGAGCGCGAGTCGGCACGGCAAGTTCATCGACATCGACGTGAGCGGCCTGCATCTCGTCGTACATCTCGCTCGCGCCGGCTGGCTGCATTGGCGCGACTCGCTGCCGCCGGTGCCGCCGAAGCCGGGCAAGGGACCGATCGCGCTCCGCGTGCATCTTGACGATAAGAGCGGCTTCGACCTCACCGAAGCAGGTACGCAGAAGAAGCTCGCGGCCTACGTCGTCCGCGATGTTCAGGAGGTGCCTGGCATCGCCCGGCTCGGCCCTGATCCGCTCGACCCGTCGTTCACAGTCGAAGCGTTTCGCGATCTCATCGCCGCAGACCGGTCGCAGATCAAGGGCCTGCTGCGGGACCAGGCCAAGATCGCCGGCATCGGCAACGCCTACTCGGACGACATCCTGCACGCCGCAAGGCTGTCGCCGTTCAAGCACGCGGCCAACCTCGACGAGGTCGAAGTCCAGAGGCTGTACGACGCCATCCATGAGGTGCTGACGGGTGCGGTCGAAAGGGCGCGAGGGTTGGCCGCGGGCGACCTGAAGGCCGAGAAGAAGCTCGGGATGCGGGTCCACGGCCGGGCCGGGCAGCCGTGCCCGGTCTGCGGCGACACGGTGCGGTCGGTGTCGTTCGCCGACTCCTCGCTCGACTACTGCCCGACGTGCCAGACCGGCGGCAAACCGCTCGCCGACCGCAGGCTGTCCCGGCTGCTCAAGTAGCGCCGCTGCTGCGGCGGCGTAAGGTGGGCGGCGCAAGGCACGCGGGAGCTCGGATGCACCGGGCTGAGAGGGCGGATGTGGCCGCCGACCGCTGAACCAGCCGGGTAATGCCGGCATGAGGAGTGGCCGTGACGGCGACAGCAGAACTCGGCGGCGGACCACCGGCGCGCGTAGAAGCGCCCCTCACCCTCGAGGAACCCGCGCCGCGGGTGCTCGGCTGGCTCGACCAGATCGGCCTGTGGGGGAACCTCGGGATATCCCTGCTGGGCCCGGTGGGCGCGATCGCGGTTCTGCAGCCGTTCGGCTTCGCGCCGCTGTCGCTGCTCGGGGCCGGGCTCGCGGTCATCGTCGGCACGTTGCTCGGCACGGCGATGGTCGCAGCCGCGGCCGTCCCCGGTGCGCAGACCGGTGCGCCGTCGATGGTGTTGCTGCGGGGCTTGTTCGGCGTCCGGCTGTCCTACCTGCCGACCGTCGTCAACGTCGTGCAGCTCGTCGGCTGGACCGTTTTCGAGATCGTGGTCATCACCCAAGGCGCGCAGCAGCTCACCGCCCAGGAGCTGTCGTGGCACGGCTACCACTGGGTCTATGTCGTCGTTGCCGGTGTGCTCACCACGTTGATGGCGATCCGTCCGCTCGGCGCCGTGCGCATCCTGCGCCGTTACGCGCTCGCGGCGGTCACGGTCGCGACGATCTACCTGTTCATCGAGCTGTTGCGGCATCAGACCTCACCGTTGTCACACGGCGCGTGGGCCGGGTTCTGGCCGGCATGCGACGTCGTCATCGCGGTCGCGGTGTCGTGGGCACCGCTCGCCAGTGACTACACACGTCACGCGACGTCGGCGAAGTCAGCGTTCGGCGCAACGATGATCGGCTACACCGTGACGCAGGTCGCCTGTTATGTCCTTGGGCTCGTGGCGCTGGCGACGGTCGTACGCAGCAGCTCCGCCGACTTGCAGCACGACATGTTCGCGGCGTTCATCGCAGTGCCCGTCGGCTGGCTGGCCTTTGCGGCACTGGTGCTGCGCGAGCTCGACGAGTCGTTCGCTGACTCCTACTCGACTGTCATGTCGCTGCAGAACCTGTGGCCGCGCGCGGACCGCCGCGTCCTCGCCGTTCTCATCGGTGGCATCGCCACTGTGCTGGCACTGGTGCTCGACATCACCAGCTATTTCAACTTCCTGTATTTGCTGGGCTCGGTCTTCGTGCCGCTGACGGCGGTGTTCGTCGTGGACTACTTCCTCGGCCGACGCCGAAACCGCGCCTGGGACGTGAGCGTTGCGGCGCCGGCGCGACCGCTGATGGTGGTGCCCTGGCTGCTCGGATTCGCTACCTACCAGCTCGTCTATCCCGGTGGCATCTCGTGGTGGGTCAACGGCTGGGGCTGGATTGCCGACCGGTTGCACTTCACCGCGCAGACCTGGATGAGCGCGTCGGTCATGTCGTTTGTCGTTGCGGCAATCGTCACGTTGCCGTTGTCCCTTCGTACGCGCCACCGCGCGCAGGCGTCGTGACGCGTCCGCCGGTCGCGCTCACGATCGCCGGGTCGGACTCCGGCGGTGGCGCCGGCATCCAGGCCGACCTCAAGACCTTCCTGGGCTGCCACGTGCACGGGATGTCGGCAATAACTGCTGTCACCGCGCAGAGCTCAACGGGTGTCGCGGGCATCCACGAGCTGCCGGCGAGTGATGTGGCTGAACAGATTGATGTCGTCGTGGCTGACATCGGCGTCGATGCGACAAAGACGGGGATGCTCGCCAATGCCGACATCATCAACGCGGTCGCCGATGCGGCGGCGCGGCTGTCGCTCGGACCGTTCGTCATCGATCCTGTCTGCGCCTCGCAGCACGGCGACCCATTGCTGCGACCGGAAGCGATCACCGCGCTGATCGAGACGCTGTTCCCGCTCGCAGATCTGGTGACGCCCAACCTCGGTGAGGTTCGCGTCCTCACCGGTCTCGTTGTCGACAGCCTCGATGGGATGCGCGCGGCTGCGCAGGCCCTGCACGACCTGGGTCCGCGGTGGGTGTTGGTCAAGGGCGGTCACCTCGACGGCGCCGATGCGATCGACGTCTTGTACGACGGGACCGACTTCATCGAGCTCTCGGCGAAGCGTCGCGAGACGCCGCACACGCACGGGACCGGCGACACCCTTGCGGCGGCGACCACTGCCGCGCTGGCGCGTGGGGCCGACATGGTCACGGCAGTGCGCGCCGGCAAGGCTTACGTGACCGCAGCCGTCGACGACTCGTTCGCGCTCGGCAAGGGGCTGGGCCCGGTTGGTCACTTCTGGCGAGTGCGTCCTGACGAGACGTCGTCGTGAGCGCGCAACCGCTCCGCAAGCGCTGCCGTTGCCGCAGCCGGGTCAGCCGCTTCGGTGATCGCACGCACCACCACGACGCGCCGCGCACCACGGGCCAGGACCTCGTCGATGTTGTCCAGGTCGATGCCGCCGATCGCGAACCATGGTCTGGCGCCGGGGTCGTCGGGAGGCGCGAGCCGCGTCGCCAGGTCGAGCAGGTCGAGGCCCGCGGCCGGCCGTCCCGGCTTGGTCGGGGTGGTCCACACCGGGCCGACACAGAAGTAGTCCAGGTCCGTCGCGGCGACGGCAGCGGTGAGCTGCTGCTCGTCGTGCGTGGACAACCCGACGATCGACCCGGACCCGACAACGCGTCGTACGTCGGGGACGCTCAGATCGCCCTGGCCGACGTGGATGACCGGAGCTCCGCTGACCACGGCAAGGTCGGCGCGGTCGTTGACCGACCACAGCACGCCACGACGCGCGGCGGCATCGGCAACGATCTCGAGAGCCGCGAGCTCTTCCCGTGCCTCGAGCGACTTCTCTCGCAACTGCACGATGTCGACGCCGGCCGGCAGCACCGCGTCGAGCAACTCCGCCAGGTCGCCCTGCCGCTGCCGACGATCGACACACAGATACAAGCGCGCGTCGGTGAGTCGGTCGGTCGACATGGGTCGCGAGGTTACCGATGATGCGAACGAGTGATGTTGCCGTCATCGGCGCCGGTGTGATCGGTCTCGCCGTCGCGTGGCGAGCGGCCCAACGCGACATGACCGTCACGGTCATCGACCCGAGCCCCGGGTCCGGCGCCTCGTCCGCGGCAGCCGGAATGCTTGCGCCCGTCACCGAGTTGCACTACGCCGAGCGCGACTTGCTCGATCTCACGCTGGACTCGGCGGCTCGCTACCCAGAGTTCGTCACGGAGCTCGAAAGCGCTACCGGACTCGACGTCGGCTACCGACGTTGTGGCACCGTCTCGGTCGGTTGGATGGGCTCCGACCTTGCGGCCCTGCGCGATCTGGCCGAGTTCCAGCGCGCACTTGCGCTGACGGTCGAGACGTTGACCGCGGCCGAGCTTCGTCGGTTGGAGCCTCTGCTCGCTCCCGGGCTCCCCGGTGGCGTGCTCGTGACCGGGGACCACCAGGTCGAACCGCCGGCGCTCGTTGCTGCCTTGCGGACCGGCGCCACTTTCGCGGGCGCGCAGCTCGTCGAGCAGCGAGTCGCGTCGCTGCGCGTCGACAGCGAGACAGTCGTCGGTGTCGACCTCGCCGACGGCTCCGCGATCACGGCCGGCGAGACCGTCGTCGCGTGCGGCGCGTGGGCCGCGCTGCTCGACCTGCCCGGTGACGTCGAGCTGGCGGTGCGTCCGGTGAAGGGGCAGACGCTGCATCTGAGCGGTGATCCGGGTGCGCTCTCGCACGTTGTCCGCGGCGAGGTGCGCGGGGCGCCGGTCTATCTGGTGCCGCGGTCCGACGGCCGCCTCGTCATTGGTGCGTCCTCCGAGGAGGCGGGCTTCGACCTGCGCCCGAGGGCCGGCGTGGTGCACGACCTTCTCCGTGACGCGCAGGCGCTGCTGCCGTCCGTGGCGGAGATGGAGCTGGTCGGTGTACGGACCGGGTTGCGGCCGGGCACGCCGGACAACTCGCCGCTGCTCGGACGCGCCGGGGTGGACGGGCTCGTCATAGCGACAGGGCACCACCGCAACGGCGTGCTGCTCACCCCGGTGACGGCGGACGGTGTCGCCGACCTGCTCGAGACAGGTACGGCGCCGACGGCGTGGAAGCCGTTCGATCCGTTGCGGTTCAGCCCGGTCCGGGTCGACCGGGAGGCGTCATGGAGCTGACGGTCAACGGGGAGGTTCGCCAGATCACCGACGCCGCCACGGTCGCCGACCTGTTGACGTCCGCAGGGGCACCGGATCGTGGCAGTGCGGTGGCGGTCGACGGTGTCGTCGTACCGCGCAGTGAATGGCAGACCTGGCGACTCCGACCCGGTCAGCGCGTCGAGCTTGTCCATGCGGTGCAGGGAGGTTGAGGTGGACGACCCGTTCGTCATTGCCGGGCAGTCGCTGTCCTCCCGGCTGATTCTCGGGACCGGTGGTGCGCCGAGCCTCGACGTCCTCGACGCCGCGTTGGTGGCCTCCGGCGCCGACATGTGCACCGTGGCGATGCGACGGTTGGAGCCGTCGACGCGCGGGTCGGTGCTCGACGTGCTCGACCGGCGTGGCGTGCGTGTGCTGCCCAACACTGCCGGCTGTCATACGGCGCGGGAGGCGGTGCTCACGGCGCAGCTCGCGCGCGAGGCGCTCAACACGTCCTGGGTCAAGCTCGAAGTGATCGCTGACGACGACACGTTGCTGCCGGACGGCACCGAGCTCGTCGAGGCAGCCCTTGAACTCGTTGCCGACGGCTTCACGGTGCTGCCCTACACGAACGACGATCCGATCCTCGCCCGCCGGCTGGAGCAGGCCGGCTGCGTGGCCGTGATGCCGCTCGGTTCCCCGATCGGCACCGGTCTCGGCATCCGCAACCCGCACAACATCGAGATGATCGTCACCGGATCGAGCGTGCCGGTGATTCTCGATGCGGGGATCGGCACCGCGTCCGACGCGGCGCTCGCGATGGAGCTCGGATGCGACGGGGTGCTGCTTGCCTCGGCCGTCACCCGCAGCCAGGATCCCGCCTTGATGGCAGAGGCGATGGCCGCTGCTGTTGTTGCCGGACGTGCGGCGCGCCGCGCCGGGCGGATCCCGCAACGCTGGCACGCGCGCGCGTCGTCGCCTGGTGAGGGATTGGTGCAGACGTGACGCGTCCGTTGGGTCGGGGCGAACGGTTCCTGCTCTACGGCCTGGCCGGCTGGTGCAGCGAGGTGCTCACGACCGGGTTGAAGAGCCGAGGCCGGGACGGCAATTGGCGGTTGACCGCTCACACCTACCTCTGGATGCTGCCCATCTACGGGATCGCCGCGGTGGCATTCGAACCGGCCGACGAAGTGGCTCGCCGGGCCGGCTGGCCGTGGTGGCAGCGCGGTGTCGCCTGGACCGCTGGGATCTTCGCGATCGAGGCGGCTTCAGGGGAGCTGATCAGGCAGGCCACCGGTGAGGTGCCGTGGGACTACTCGCGCCCCCGCGGCCGCAAACCGGTGCCGACGCACTGGCGGGGACTTGTCCGCCCTGCTTACGCACCGACCTGGTTCGCGGTTGGACTCGGGATGGAGCGCTTGCACGATCTCCTGGATCGCGTCGAGATCGGTGACAAACTCCAAACGTGAGGTCGCGGGCACGGGTCGCGTTGACGGCGACGGTCGCGGTACTTGCCCTGAGCGGGTGCGGGACCCGGTTGCCGGACAGCAGCTTCGCCGGCCAGCAGCAACAGCAGGGCACATTGCCTGGAGGCGTCGCGCCGAGCTCGAGCGCGGCACCGGGAACCTCGTTGCCCGGCGGCGGGAGCAGCTCCGCGCCGGGTGGCGCCGGCGGCTCGGGGTCCGATGGCTCGGGCGGGCAGCTGCCCGGTGATGGATCGAGTCCAGGTGCTGTGGGTCCGACCAGCGGTCCCAACACCGCATCCGATGTGGGCGTCACTGCGACGACGATCACGATCGGCAACATCGTCAGCAAGACCAACCCGTTCGACCCGCGCGCGTTCGTCGGACCGTCGTACGGACTGCAGGCCTACGTCAACTGGGTCAACGCACACGGCGGTGTGCACGGCCGCAAGCTCATCCTCAAGACATGCGACGACCAGGGCAGCGGCAACCAGAACGTCAGCTGCGTGCATCAGCTGATCGACCGCGACCACGTTTTCGCGATGGTCAGCAACGCCATCCTCAGCTACTCCGGCGCGAGCTACGTCAACTCCAAGGGCGTGCCCGACATGGGTGCGCAGCCAATCGACAACGCCTACAACAAGTACCCGCATTTGTGGGACATCTACGGCGAGGACTATCCGCGCGACGGCAAGCAGATCGGCTTCAACGGCAAGCTCATGGGCGGGACCGAGGTCTACAAATACTTCAGCAAGCGGTTCCCCAAAGTGGCGAAGGTCGCGGGCGTCGTCGAATACAACCAGGAAGCGTCGCAGCGCTTCGGTGACAGCATCGCCGCGGGCTTGCAGCACGAGGGCTACAAGGTCGTCAAAAAAGTCGTCAACTTCGCGCTGCCGGACTACGACTCGGTCGCGATCGACTTCAAGAACAACAACGTTCAGTACGTCTACGACACGATCGACCGTGGCGGCAACATCCGGCTGTGCAAGGCGCTCGACGACAACCAGGTGCGCATCACGGCAAAGGTGCTCACGACGCAGTCGTGGGAACAGTCCATCGGCAGCGACTACAAGAATTCGCCGAACTGCCGCAACGCGATGTGGGCGACAGGAATGTCGCGCAACTATGCGGACACCCAGTACGCCGGGGTCCGGGACTTCCGTCAGGAGATGACGGCCGACGGACACGGCGGCGCCAACGACTTGTCCGAGTGGACGCTGGAGGGCTGGGCGGGTGGCAAGTGGTTCGCCGACGCGGCAGCGTCGTGCGGCGCCACGCTGACACGGCGTTGTCTGGAGGCGTTCGTCAACAGCGGCAAGCCCTACGACGCGGGCGGTTTGCTCGTCGCTCGCAACTTCCACGAGTATTCGCGGCCGCACGAACCCGCGACCAACTGCATCAATGTCGTGCGCTGGCAGGACTCCGCACACACGTGGGTCACGCAGGTGCCGGACATGCAGAAGAACTGCTTCACCGTCAACGAGCTCCCTTACAGCCCCTGATCGCCGTCGGGCGGTTCTGGCTCGAGTCGGTAGTCGTAGGGATTGACGGTGCGTGATTGTCCGAGCGCGCTGGTCCACTTGACGGAACCTCTGTCATCGATGGTGACGCAGAGTTGCCCTCGGGTGTGGCCGTTGTGCCATGTCCGGTCGTTGGGGAGCAGGTTGCCGACTTGGGTCGGCCCTTCGGGATGCGTGGTCGCGTGGTCGGTGTCGGTGCGTGCGGCCAGGACCTGGCTGCCGGGGCCGGCGCTGTGAACGTATTCGGCGCGGACGTGGGCGATCTGTTCGGCGGTGGGCCGGTAGGTGTCGGTGGCGCGGT
>JAICMI010000068.1 GCA_025929315.1 Frankiaceae bacterium | reverse complement strand
GTTCGGTGGCAACTGGTTCGGCGGTAACTGGTTCGGCGGTAACTGGTTCGGCGGTAACTGGTTCGGCGGTAACTGGTTCGGCGGTAACTGGTTCGGCGGTAACTGGTTCGGCGGTAACTGGTTCGGCGGTAACTGGTTCGGCATCGAAGACAGCAGCCAGGACTACGGCGGTAACTGGTTCGGCAGCGCTTGGTACGGAGCTTGGGATCAGTAGACCGAACAAGGAGACGACTGACCGCAATAGCAGTACTGGAGTGGGGGACTCCGAGACATGGTGTTGAAGATGTACGTCGCAGGCGTAGCGGTGGCCGCCGCTATCGCCAGCACGATCGCGGCCTTGGCAGTGCCGGCCGCGCATGCGCCCTCAGCCGGCGTGCTCGTGCTCATGACCGCGCTGCTCTGGCTGACGGAGTTCCTGCAGGTTCGTCAGTACCACTACCGGGGTCATGGCGTCAGTCACAACCTCATCGAAGGCATCTTCGCGCCGATCATTTATGCGTGCTCCGGCACCGAGGTCGTGCTCGTCTGCCTCATCGGTCTGTCTGCCGCCGAGGTCCTGCGTCGTACCGGGCCGATAAAGACCGTCTTCAACGTCGCGCAGTGGCTGTTCGCGGCGGCGGTCGGTTCTCTCGTCTTCCACGCCGTCACGGTCAACAACGACGGATCGTCGTCGCGGGTGATCGCAGGCGTCGCCGCCGCGACGATCGCGATGAGCGTCGTCAACCAGGTGGTCCTGGTCGGCGTGCTGTCGCTTGCCGTGCGCGAGTCGGGCGAGGGGCACACGCGCGACGTACAGATGTCCGGGCTGATCGGACGACTGATCAGCAATGGCGCCTCGCTCGTCACCGGCCTGACGCTGGTGGCGGCGTTCCGATGGAGCCCCTGGCTCCTGGCTCTTGGTGCTGTGTTCGTCGTCAGTCTCGACGCGGCCGGACGCGCACACGCCAACGTACGTGCGGATGGTCACCGCCTCGAAGGACTGCAACGGGCGACACACGCACTGGCTACCTCACTTGATCCGGCGCAGGCGTTGCCGACGTTTCTGACCGAGGCTCGTGTCGGGTTCGAAGTGCGCGAGGCCGAGCTGGTGCTCTTCGGCCTCGACGAGACCGTCACGGTCCACTTGTCGCACGACCACCTCCGCGACGGCTACGCGGTGACCGACCAGCCCCACGAGCTCGCCGCGTTGCTGGCCACAACCATTCACGAGGCGTCCCACTTCACCACTGAGCGCGGTCCGTCACCGGAGGCCTGCGCTGCTCTCGAACGCACTGCTCACGGCCGGGCTCTCGCCGCGCCGCTGCGCAGCGGCGACGTAACGGTCGGCATGTTGCTGCTCTATGACCGGCTCGGCGTCGAAGGCTTCGAGTCCGGCGAGCTGGTCGTGGCGTCGGCGCTCGCCCGCGAGCTGCTCGGCTTCTTCGAGCGCGTCGACCTCATGCGCGCCATCGACGAGGAGCGGCGCAAGCTCACCGACATCCTCGAGAGCACCAGCGACGGCATCTTCACCGTCGACTCCGACGGCACGATCACCTCCTGGAACGCGGGTCTGGTCGGCATGACGGGTTATTCGGCGACCGAGATGGTCAACACCCGCCACCTGGGGCTGCTGCGCGCCCGCGACGCCGGCGGCCGCGATGTCCTCGTCGAGCGGTGGCAGGACTGCATCGACACGACCGGGCTGCCATCCGAGCTTCAGATCGTCACGAGCACCGGCCAGACACTCTGGCTGTCGTGCTCCTACAGTCGGATCCCTGCCTCAGAGGGCCGGCGCGAGGTGCTGGTCGTCGTCGCCCGCAACATCACCCAGGCGCGCGAGCTCGAGCGACTCAAGGACGACTTCGTCGCGGTGGTCTCACATGAGCTGCGCACGCCGCTGGTGCCGATCAAGGGTTGGGCGCAGACGCTGATCAACCGTGGCGACCGGCTCACCGACGACCAGCGTCGTACCGCGGTGCAGTCGATCCTCGCCCAGGCGCAAAAGCTCGAGTCGCTGGTTCTCAACATCCTCGAGGCGTCGCGTATCGAGTCCGGCCGGGTCGACGGCGAGGGGCTCGCGGACGTCGGCTCCATCACGATGCGGATCGTCGAGGACACCCTGGCCGCGAGGCCGGATCGCATCCTGCGGGTGCGTCCGCCCGCCGTGCCGTGTCAGGTGCGCGGCTCGTCGGTCTGGGTGGAGCGCGCGGTTGCCAACCTGGTCGCCAATGCCGTCAAGTACTCGCCCGACGATGAGCCGGTCGACGTCACGATCAACGTTGAGGGCGACGAGGTCCTCGTCTCTGTGACCGACCGCGGCCCGGGCATTGCCCCGGACTCGCAGGATCGCATCTTCGAGCGCTTCGAACGCCTGGAGGAGACACGCACCCAGACGGGCACCGGCCTAGGGCTCTACATCACCCGTCGACTTGCCCGGGCGATGGCCGGGGACGTGTCGGTGTCCTCGGTCCCCGGCGCCGGCTCGACCTTCCTGCTGCGGCTGCCGGTCGCGCCCGTGACGCGCCTGCCCGAGCAGCGCACCATCGAAAGCGCGAACGTCGTCAACCTGCGCTAGTGGCTCTTACACTCCGAGCGTGGCCACTGGACCAGGTGACGCCTGGCAGGCCCGGCTCCGGGCCGGCGGCTACCGCCTCACGCCCCAGCGACAGCTCGTGCTCGAGGCCGTCACCGCGCTCGGCCACGCCACCCCCGACGAGATCGCCGAGCGGGTCCGTCGTACCGCCAGCGGGGTCAACATCTCGACCGTCTACCGCACGCTCGAGCTCCTCGAGGAGCTGGGACTGGTCACCCACACCCACTTGGGGCACGGGGCGCCGACATACCACGCCGCAGACGACGCTGACCATCTCCACCTCGTCTGCCGCAAGTGCGGCGGGATCGAGGAGGTCCCGACCCAGGTCTTCGACGGCGCGATCGGTCGGCTCGCGGCCGAGCACGGCTTCGAGGTCGACGCCGGCCATTTCGCGATCTTCGGTCTCTGCGCCGCCTGCCACACCTGACCGCTGTCCGCACGGTGAGTTTTGGCTGGCCAAAGCCCGGTACGACGCGCGGCGGACGTGACCTTGGCGGTACGGCGACGTCCACTACTGTCAGGAGGCTTTTGGGCGGGCCCACGACCCGGCGTGCCCGGCAGGAAATCGCGCTGCGAGCAAGAATTCTCCGAGTCACGGGGCATCCAGAAAACAAGGAGACACGTCTGATGGCAGCAGTCCTTCTGCGCCGCTCGGTGGCAGCCGCCGCAGTTGCCGCTCTCACCACTGCGCTCGCGCCCATGGCCGTGTCGCTTGCCGAGCCAACCGCGCCCGCCGCAGCGGCCTCCGGGCCGACGATCGACAAGACCAAGAGCGCTCCCGAGCCAGGTGGATCACTCGCGACGACGGGCTCGGACATCACCGCGGTGTTCGACCAGCAGATCACCGGTCAGGACGGCACCAGCGCGGACAAGTGCAAGGACACGAGCGGCGCCAACCAGTGCGCGTTCATCCTCTACGAGGTCAACGCGGACGGCTCCCGTGGTCTCCGGCTGCCGGGGGCGACGTCGTTCACCACGAGCGGCAACCCGCTCACGGGCGTCCAGGACACTGTTGACTTCAACCCGGACTTCAACCTGATCAACGGTGACTCCTACGAGGCGGTCGTCCAGGTCTTCGGCGTCGACAAGGACGGCAAGAAGAACCCGGCCGCAGTCACCAACCTCGACTACAAGGTCTACATCAGCACCGTGGCGCCTTACAGCCTCTCCGCGCCGCAGTACGCCAACACCCAGAACAACTCGGCGTTCCCGCTCAGCGGCTACGCCCCGTCCGGTTTCACGGTCTCCGTCGACGTCGACAACCCCAACGACCCGACCGGCCAAACCGACGCCACCGGCAGCACGGTCGTCGAGCCGTGCCCGTCGGCGCCACTGTGCCCCTGGACGGTGACCGTCGACATCAGCGGCAGCGAATATCCCTCCTCCGCCAACAACGTCGACTGGACCGCCAGCGAGCAGGACGTCAACGGCAACCCGAGCACCCCGATCTCATCCAAGGCGTCCGCCCAGAACCCCAAGGCCACCTTTACGATCGACTACACGCCACCGGACGTCCCCAGCTCCAGCCCAGCGCCTTCGCTGACCCAGAACGCGTCCCAGCACACCGCGTTCGTCAGCGTCAACGCGCAAGAGGCCGACAACGCCAACAACTCTGACGTGACGTCCTACCTCGTCACCGTCAGCGACCCCTCGAGCAACAAGGTCACCCAGACCTTCCCGTCGCAGGGCAACGACCTTCCGGCCCAGACGGTCGACGTCACCACCCTCGACGACGGGCAGCTGACCGTCCTGATCCAGGCAGTGGACTCCCACGGCAACGTCAGCTCGGACTCCTGCTCGTCGTTCCCGCCGAACTCTCCGTGCAGCAAGTACAGCGGCAGCGACCTCGTCAAGAAGGTCGGTCTGGCGCCAAACCTCGGGACCAGCCTGCTTACCTCGAGCAGCGGCGACACCACCTTCGAGGAGGCTCAGCAGGGCAAGTCCGTGCAGTCCCCGACAAAGGTCACCGTCGGTTTCACCCAGACCATCAAGGAGTCGTTCCAGGACTGCTGCACGCAGTCCGGGCCGGTGACCAACCACTCATCGATGTGCATCGCGACCCCCAACGGCAACTGCCTCGTCACGGCCGCGCCGACGGTCGCCAACGACAACAAGTCGATCAGCATGAAGGTCGCGAGCAAGCTGCAGGACGGCGACTATGCCGTCCGCGTGCACACCTACTCACAGAGCAACTGCCCCGACCGGACCCCGGCCGGCTATGCAGCCAACGGCGGCAAAGCGCCTGACTGTGAGAGCTACAACGACCTCGTGCGAATCCCCGGAACGGGCGACCCCGGGACGCCGTTCACGTTCACGGTCGACAGCACCAAGCCGACGGTCGCAATCACGCAGTACACCCACCCGGTGACAGCGAAGAACGAGAAGAGCGTCAACATCTCGGGCACCGTGAGCAAGGAGGCCAGCACGCTCCAGCTGATCATCACCTCCTCCGGCAGCTCGACCAAGCGGCTCTACAACGCCACGATCACTCAACCGAGCAGCAGCACCGACCCCAACGCCACCTGGGCTGCAGGTCCGCTCGACCTCTCGTCGCTGCCCGACGGCACGCTGACCATCAAGGCGACGGCCAAGAAGAGCAATGGCACGTCGGCGTCGGACACGGTGCACGCCAAGATGGCGGCCCATATGTCTCACCTGACGGCGGCGGTCAGCCGGAGCCGGACAACCGCCGGCAAGCAGATCAAGGTCACAGGCGTGCTGAGTGACGAGGCCAACCAGCCGATCACCAACGCCGAGATCACGGTGCGCGCACGCTACTCGGCCGGGCACTTCGGCAAGGCAGTCACGGTGGTCACCGACAGCAGCAATGGTGGTTACACCGCTCGCCTCACGGCGAAGCACAACGCGACCTACGTCGCCAAGTACGCCGGAGCTCCTGACCACGACGGCGTCACCGCGACCACCAAGCGCGTGCTCGTGCGCTACGCCGTGACCATCACTTCGCCCAACTTCGGCGCGCACGTGGGCAGTCCCGTGACGGTCAAGGGCAAGGTCGGGCCCAAGCACAAGGGTGCGGTCGTCACGATCTATCGGCACACCTCGAGCGGCAACACGGTGGTGGGCACCGCCCGCCTCAACAAGCACTCCCGGTTCACGGCCCACGTGGTCCTGCCCGCGGGCAAGGACGTGATCTACGCGTCGGTCAAGAAGGGTGCGCACAACGTCGCCGGCAAGAGCAAGCGGCTCACCCTGCACGTGAGCTGACCGAGAAGCGCCCGAGTCGGGTCGGCCCCCGTTACGCGGGGCCGGCCCGCTCGTTTTCAAGGATGTGACGCGCTTTCCCCTGCCGTGCCGGCAGGTGCAAGATGTGGCACTGTCGAACCAACCCGGACAAAGCAGGTTCTACGCCGCGTAGCGCGGCGCATCTACAAGGAGTCGATGTGGCGGGCACCCCCATGTCTGACGACGAGGGCAACCGCCTCGTCGCCCTGCTCGGAACGGCCCGCCAGCGCTCCGCGCAATACCTTCGCGATCGCAGCCGCAAGCGTGCTGCCAAGGGCCGCAAGCGCGGGTTCAACCGCGGCCTGGTGGCACTCCTCGTCGTACTCCTTGGCCTGTTCTTCTGGTCGCTGAGCTCGATCTTCAGCTCGCCCTCACCGGGCACCCGGCTTTCGCTCGACGAGCTCAGCGCACTCGCCAGCAACCACCGCATCGCGGCTGCCGACTTCCGCGACGTCGACAACCGCATCGTGGGCACTTATGTCGCCGGGGACGGCACCACCGGCCTCTATCCGCAGGCCCCGCTGTCGAGCCCGATCAACCAGCCCTCGGCCGCCGGCGCCTTCTACGCCGACTATCCCTCCAGCGCGTCGCTGACTCTCGACCTCGAGCGTTCGCTCGTCAACGCGCAGGCCAAGGTCACCGTCGACCCGCAGACCGGCAAGCAGCGGCTCAAGCTCATCACCACGTTCCTGCTGCCGTTGCTCATCCTTGCGACGGTGTTCGCTCTGCTGCTCGCCCCCGGCGGCCGTGGCGGCGGCGGCGCGATCGGTGATGTCACCGACTTCAGCCAGATGCGCAAGGGCAAGGTGGGCAAGGGCACGTCGAAGGTGACCTTCGAAGACGCAGGCGGTGTCGATGAAGCCGTTGCGGAGCTCCGCGAGGTCGTCGACTACCTGAAGGACCCAACTAAGTACGAAGCCATGGGTGCCGCGCCGCCAAAGGGTCTGCTGCTGTTCGGTCCTCCCGGCTGTGGCAAGACCCTGCTCGCCAAGGCGGTCGCCGGCGAGGCCGAGGTTCCGTTCTTCTCCGTCGCCGGCGCCGAGTTCGTGGAGGCACTCGTCGGCGTCGGCGCTGCTCGTGTCCGTGACCTGTTCGCCCGCGTCCGCGCCGCGGCGCCCGCGATCGTCTTCATCGACGAGCTCGATGCGGCCGGCCGTAAGCGTGGTGCCGGCGGAGGTACGGGCGGCTCGGACGAGCGCGAGCAGACTCTCAACCAGCTGCTCGTCGAGATGGACGGCTTCGACGTCTCCCGAGGTCTCGTCGTCATCGGGGCAACCAACCGACCGGACATCCTCGACCCGGCGCTGCGCCGCCCGGGCCGGTTCGACCGGCACATCACGATCGAGCGTCCCGACGGCGAGGGCCGGGAGCGCATCCTCAAGATCCACGCGCGCAACAAGCCGATCGCTCGCGACGTCGCCTGGAAGGACATCGCCGACCGCACGCCCGGCTTCACCGGCGCCGACCTGGCCAACGTCGTGAACGAGGCCGCGCTGTTGACCATCCGCGGTCAGCGCAGCGAGATCACGACCGACGACATCCGCGAGGCCATCCGCCGAGTGCTCGAGGGGCCGAAGCGTCGCGGTCACCTGATGACCGACGACGAGCGCCGCCGCGCGGCCTACCACGAAGCCGGCCACGTCATCGTGGCCCTTTGCCAGGACGAGCAACAGTCGGTGCAGCGGGTCTCGATCCTCACCCGTGGTCGGGCCATCGCCACGACCGAGCTCCGCCAGGAAGAAGAAGAGCTCATGCTCACCGAGTCACAGCTGCGCGGCCGCCTCGCGGTCAAGCTCGCCGGTGCTGCTGCAGAGAAGCTCCTCTTCGGTCAGATCTCGACGGGCGTCGAGGCCGACCTCGAAGAGGCGACGGCGATGGCGCGCGACATGGTGGCAAGGTTCGGCATGTCCGACGAGATCTCGCTGATGCGTCTCTATGCGAGTGACTCCTCGGCCTACCTCGGCGAGGAGACGCCGTTACAGGACATCGGTCCGGAGACGAGAGCCGAGGCCGACCGCGCCATCCGACGGCTGCTGCAAGAGGCCGAGAAAGAGGCCGAGCTGCTGCTCGAGCACCACAAGCCGCTGCTCGACGAGTTCGCGGCGATCCTCGCGGCCGAGGAGACGCTCGAGGGCAACGTGCTGCAGGAGCACATCGACACGCTGCAGTCCAAGATGCAGCCGGCCGCGCGTGGCCGGGTGCGCGCCAAGGGCGCGTCCCGACGTCGTTCGACGGTGAGCTGACCCGACGCTGATGCGCGCCTCCCGCCTGCTGCTCGCGACTGCGATCGTCGGCGCTGTTGCCGTTTCCGGCATCGGTGCCGCGGTCGAGGCGGCCCCCAAGCAGCCGTGCGGTGGAGGAGTGCAGGACGCGGGCAATGGCTGGCAGGCATTGCGGCCCAACTGGACGAGCGGCCCCAACCGCATCACGCAGGTCGTGGCGGTTCCTTATGTGCCGGACAAGATGTATGCGACCAACGGCAGCGAGGTCTTGCAAACCGACAACGCCGGCTGCAGCTGGCACCTGCCGACGCCGCCGCCGAGTGGCGGGTCCTTGGGCGTGCTGCCGGCACCGCTGGACGACCTGCTGCGGCTGCCCTCCGAGGCACAGGTCGTAGCCATCGCGGCGCCAAGCTCCGCGACTGCGTCAGATCGCGTCTACATCGCCTGGAACGACAAGTCATCGCTCGGAACGGTGCGTCCGCACATCACTGTGCTCGGCACCAATGGCACCACCGAGGCAAAGGGCCTGCCCCGCTTCGGGAGCATCAGCGAGTTCGAGCTGTCGGCTTCCGACAGCACGCCCACCACTGCGTTCACCGTTGTCGACCCGCAGCTCGGGGGGCAGGGCGGCCTCTTCCGCACGGTCGACGGCGGCGCCAACTGGGTGCAGAGCAATGCGACGATGCGGTCGTCGACGATCACCCACCTCCGCGTCGACCCCAACGTCGCGACGTTCCTTTACGGCCTCGGGCCGAGTGGCCTGATGAGGTCGCAGGACGGTGGCAAGTCGTTCCAGGTCGCGCACGCCGGTGGCGACATCGACTCCTTCGACGTGGCGGGCGGGATGGGTTCCAGCCTGCTCGTTGCGGGCCACTCAAGCCGCCCTGCGTTCGACCTCAGCCTCGACCTGGGTCGGTCGTGGACCGCCTACAAATCGCGGGTGGCGGCAAAATCCGTTGCACAGCAACCGATTCTCAACACCGCCGCTGTGTCCGACGCCAACCGGCTCTACCTCGAGACAGACGGCAGCGCCGCCAGTGCGCGCAACATCACGCCTGGGGTGGGTGCGCCGCTGCAGACACAGTTCACCGCCCCGTCGCCCAACGGCTATGCGATCGTCGCGCTGCATGGTGACGTCGTGCTCCGTGCCGTGCGCGACCTCAACAACCTGATCGTGCAGCCGACGGCACCTGGCAGGCCGGTGGTCTTGTTGCCGCACGGCGTGCCCCGGCAGTTCCCCTCGACGTTGACCCCGGCCAAGACCACCGTCACGCTGCCTGCGGGCGGGCACGAGAACGTGACCTACCGGCTGCTGCTGCCGCGCACGCCGTCCCCGGTCGACATCATGTTCCTGGTCGACAGCACGGCGAGCACCGACAAGACCATCAATGGTCTGAAGCAGGACCTGGCTCTCATCGTCAACGACCTGGCGGCCACCGGTCTCGATGTGCAGTTCGGTCTCGCCGACTTCAAGGACTACTCGCCGCGGATCGACAACATCGGTGATGGTGAGCTCGGCGACTATCCCTATCGTCTCGACCGGCGTGTCGGCCCGTCGGACGCTTCGCTGCGTGCCGCGCTCAACAACCTGAAGGCTCACGGTGGCGGCGACCCTGCCGAGTCACAGCTGACGGCGCTCTACCAGTCCACGACAGGCGCCGGGCAGCACTACCCGGGTCGCCGCGGCTACATCCGCTACCTGGCTCCCGGCGACTCCGCCGGTTACCGTCCCGCCGCGCTGAAGCTCGCCGTTCTTGCGACGGACGAACGGTTCCACCACGAGCGGTCCTACCTGACACCTACGTGGGCGCGGACCGTCTCGGCGCTGCGCAGTCATGGTGTGCACCCGATCGGGCTTGCTGTGCAAACGGTCGACGACCGAGGCGCCAAGCACGGCTTCCACTCCTACAAGGTCGAGCAGCAGCTCGCCATCGACACCGGCTCGCTCGCTCCGCCCGGCGGCGTCGACTGCAACGGCGACCTGGTGCCGGACGTGACTCCCGGCGCACCGTTCGTCTGCAAGGTGCCGGTGACCGTGACGCAGGGTGTCAAGATCGGCAACGTCACGGTTCGGGAGAGCAAGGTGCTGCCGGTCAAGCTTGCGTCGGCGATCACGCAGGCCGCGGTGGCTCTGCCGGACCTTCGTACCGTCGCATTGCAGTTCGCCGGCGCGCCTGCACGGATCGCGAGCGTCGTCGCGCCCTCGCCGTTGCCACAGGTCAACGTCAAGAACGACAACTCGGTGGGGTTCACGGTGCGCTACGACTGTCCCCGCACGCACCACGCGAAGCTCTACCACCTGCACGTCAATGCGGCTGCCGGGCCGCGCGTGGTCGCCTCGGCGCCGATGCGGGTGAGCTGCGGGGCGATCCCGCTCGTGCACCACCACCCCGCGTTGCCGCCTGCCGCGGTCGCCGCGCCTGTCGCTGCCGCCGCCGCTGCGCCACCCGCGCCGGGTCAGCCGGTGCCCAACGCCAACCCGAACCCCAACCCGGCACTCAACGCCAACGTCGGGTTCGCCAGCCAGGAAGAGGAGCAGCGACAGCTTGCGTTCGCAGGCGCTGACTCGCTCGGCAGCGAAGAAGATGCGTCGGTCGAGTTCCAGATGAGCCGGCTCAACTCCCGCGACGACGGATCCAACGACCCATGGCTCGTCGGCGGGGCAGCGGTGCTGCTCACCGGAGCCGCGGGTTACGCCGCACGCAGCCGTTTTGCTGCCGCGTGGCACCAGTCGCGCTAGCTAGCGCGGCGCCGGGATGTTCGGTGCCGGCGGGATGTTCTGGTTGTGCCGGAACAAGTTCGTCGGATCCCACTTGCTCTTGAGCTCTTGCAGTCGAGCGAACTTCGCGGGACCAAAGCTCGCTTCGATGCGGCTGATGCCTTCGTCGCCGAGGAAGTTGAGGTAGGCCGCACCGGTCGACCACGGCTTCAACGATCCGGCGAGGTTGCGGATGTAGTCGATGTTGCGCTGGGTCTCCGCCGGGTCGGCCCACATGCCCAGGAAGTGCAGGTTGAACGCCGCCTGACGGGAGCCGAGCGCCATCGCGTCGTCGTCGACGCGCGCGATCGCCCCGCCACCCGGTACGACGATGATCTGCGTCATTGCCGACACCGGCTGTGTTGCGATTTCGACGAGCGTGTCGATGGCCTCGTCGGGGAGCTCGTCGTAGAAGTCGGCGGTCCAGTAGTTCATGAACCCCTTCTGGTTGCCGGGCTCGATGAGCCCCTGCACCGCGGCGTAGGGCATCACGTCGGCCATGACCATCGCGGGCTCGAGCGCGAGCAGCGGCGCATAAGCGGTGGGGCCGTCTTCGGGGCGTCCGAGGTAGCAGCAGATGATGCCGACCATCGGGTGGCCTCGCGCCGGCTCCGGCACGAACTCTGCGTCGGGCGCGGTGACGAACGCCAAGCCGCTGCCGACCTCGTCGGGCGCAGTCAGCACGAAGTCGCGATAGGCACGAGCGACCTCGGCGGCACGCTGCGGCGGATAGATGAGCATGCCGCCCCACACCATCGGCCCGACCTCGTGCAGCTGGAACGTGAACTGCGTGACGATGCCGAAGTTGCCACCGCCTCCGCGCAAACCCCAGAACAGATCTGCGTTGTCGGTCTCGGACGCCGTCACGACGTTGCCGTCGGCCGTCACGACCTCGGCGGCGAGCAGGTTGTCGCACGTGAAGCCGCACTTGCGCTCGATCCAGCCGCTTCCACTGCCGAGCGCGAGGCCGGCAATGCCGGTGCTCGGCACCCGCCCGCCGGTGACGGCCAGTCCGTGCTCTTGCGTCGCAGCGTCGAGCTCACCCCAGGTGAGACCGCCGCCGGCACGAACCGTGCGGCTGTCCGGGTCCACGTCGACGCTCTTCAGGCCGCGCAGGTCGACGCACAGAGACCCTTCTGCCACCGCTGCACCGGTAACCCCGTGACCGCCGCCATAGACGGACACCGTCAGGTTGTTCTCCCGCGCATGGCGCACGGCGGCAGCGACATCGCTCGTCGACGTGCATCGAGCGATGAGTGCGGGCTTCGAGTCGATCAGTCCGTTGAAGACGCGTCGAGCCTCGTCGTAGCCCGTGTCCCCGGAGCGCAGCAGTGTGCCGGTGAAATCGGTGATGGCCAGCGTTGCCTCAGACATGGTCGGGAAGTTACTCGCTGCGGAAGGTCCGCGTGGCCAGAATCCCGCCAAAAGTGGCGATGCCGATGCCGGCCAGTCCGTCCGCGATCCGCAGATGCGTCGTACGAAGCCGTTGCCCCAGGCGTCCCGTCACGAGCGAGAGCACCGCAAACCAGGCAAAGCTGCCGACGCCGATCCCGAGCAGCATCGCGGCGGCGCCCGATGCGTGGTCGGCGACGTGACCGACCGACGCCGCGCTGAAGACCGCGGCCCACGACGCGATCGTCATCGGGTTGGACGCCGTTGCCGCGAGTGACGTGCGGAAGGCGTCGCGCGGCATCAGCACCTCACCTTCGGCTTCGCCGCCGAGTCGGACACGCATCGCGTGCCAGAGCGTGCGGCAGCCGAGGACGAGCAGGAAGCCCGCGCCGATCAGGCCAAGGGCGAGGCGAGCCGCATGGATCTGCACCAGCTGCGAGGCTCCGGCCACGCCGAGCACGGCGTAGACGAAGTCGATCGTCGCGGCGCCGGCACCGATCGCGAGACCGCTGCGGGTGCCGTATCGCAGCGAGCTGCGCGCGCAGAGCAGCCAGATCGGTCCCACCTGTGCCGCCACGAACAGGCCGAGGCCGAGGCCGGTCAGCAGCGCGGCGAACATGTGCCGATGATGATCGAGCTGGTGCGACTGCGCATGTGAGATTCGCGCGAAGCGCGCATACCCTCGAAGGATGCGCAGCGAGTTGTTGGAGCGTCCCGGGGCAGTTGCTGCGCGTGCACCGGACGAGGACGTGGCTGGGCATTACGGCGACCCGTTGCGGGAGCAGCGCTTGCTGCTCGCCGATGGGGGCGTCGTCGATCGTTCGCAGCGGGGCGTGTTGAGGGTCAGCGGATCCGACCGGCTGTCCTGGCTGCATTCGCTGACATCGCAGGACCTCACCGGGCTGCCGTCGGGGCGCTGGACCGAGGCTTTGGTGCTCTCCCCGCACGGCCATGTCGAGCACGACATCCGCTTGGTCGACGACGGTGAAGCGACCTGGTTGCACGTCGAGCCCGGCACTGCTTCGGCCCTGGTTGCCTACTTGGACTCGATGCGGTTCATGCTGCGGGTCGAGGTCGAGGATCTGACGGCGTCGTACGCCGTTGTGACGGTTGTGCCGTCCGCCGGGATCGAAGCGGCTGAGGATCGTCTGGTTGCACGTGACTCGCTCGTGGCGGAGGTCGGCGAACAGACGCTGGCCGGTCACGACGCGTGGGAGGCCCTGCGGGTCGCCGCAGGAATCCCGCGGCTGGGGTTCGAGACCGACCACCGAACGATTCCTCACGAGGTCGGTTGGATCGGGCCGGCGGTTCACCTGGACAAGGGCTGTTATCGCGGCCAGGAGACGGTGGCGCGCGTTCACAATCTGGGCCGGCCGCCCCGACGTCTCGTGCTGCTGCACCTGGATGGGACATCGGAGACACTGCCGCCCCCTGGCACCGACGTGACCGTCGACGACCGGTCGGCGGGTTTCCTTGGTACGGCGGTGCACCACGCCGAGCTCGGACCTATCGCGTTGGCTGTGATCAAACGGTCCACAAGTGACGACGCGCACCTCATGGTCGCCGGGATGGCCGCCAAGGCGGAACGACTCGTCGACGCGTAGGTCGGCGGCGTCCCACTTGGCGGCGCCCGATCTTTGAAGCCCTGCCGGGTCCAGATCTGACCCCGATACCCGGCACGGCTCCAAGGATCGCGAGCCGTTAGAAGCCGAAGAGTCCGCGCTTCTTTTTCTTGTCTGCTGCGGGTGCGCGCGCGGGGCCCCGAGGTGGCCCTGGTCGATGTGTAGGCGGGGCACTTGGTTCGTCCTCGACGCCGAGCGAGGAGAGCTCACGGAGAAGGGCTGCGGTGTCGGCCATCTCGTACATCGCGGGCGCGCCGACCGTAGCCGGCTCACGCACGGGCGGTGGTTCCTCGACCCTGACTTCCTCTTCGACGACCTCTTCAGCAGGCGCTGGAGTCTCAACGGGGTCCGCGGAGAGCTGGCTCAGCAGCGCGGAAGCGGCAGCACCGTGGGTTGTCGCCATCTCGGCCGCACGTGCTTCGCGTGCCCAGTACTCCGCCCACGCTTCGGCTTCGGCTTCGGCCCGCTCCGCGTCACGTCGTACAGCCTCGTCGGCTGCGAAACGCTCCGCTTCGAGGCGCGCCGCCTCTTCCGCCGCCAGGCGTTCAGCTTCGAGGCGGGCGGCTTGTTCGGCGGCGAGGTGTTCGGCTTCGAGGCGGGCGGCTTCGAGGCGGGCGGCTTGTTCGGCGGCCTGGCGTTCGGCTTCGAGGCGGGCGGCTTCTTCGGCGGCGAGGCGTTCGGCTTCAAGTCGTTCAGCTTCGAGCCGGGCGGCTTGTTCGGCGGCCTGGCGCTCTGCTTCGAGCCGGGCGGCTTCTT
>JAICMI010000011.1 GCA_025929315.1 Frankiaceae bacterium | reverse complement strand
AGAAGTCCGACAGCTACTACGACCGTGAGAAGCTGCAGGAGCGTCTGGCCAAGCTGGCCGGCGGTGTTGCGGTGATCAAGGTCGGTGCTGCGACCGAGGTCGAGCTCAAGGAGAAGAAGCACCGCATCGAGGACGCCGTCTCCAACGCCAAGGCAGCGGTGGAAGAGGGCATCGTCGCCGGCGGTGGGGTGGCGCTCCTGCACGCGAGCAAGACCGCGTTCGACAAGCTCGACCTCGAGGGTGACGAGCTCACCGGTGCGCGCATCGTCCAGATCGCGCTCGAGGCCCCGATCAAGCAGATCGCCTTCAACGCCGGCCTCGAAGGTGGGGTCGTTGTCGAGAAGGTGCGCTCGCTTCCGGTTGGCCAGGGTCTCGACGCCGCTACGGGTGCCTACGTCGACATGCTCAAGGAAGGCATCATCGACCCGGCCAAGGTGACGCGCTCCGCGTTGCAGAACGCCGCGTCGATCGCCGCCCTGTTCCTCACCACCGAGTCGGTCATCGCGGACAAGCCCGAAAAGGCTGCTCCCGCGATGCCGGGTGGCGGCGGCATGGGAGACATGGACTTCTAGTCCCTGCGTTGTACGAAGCCCAGTCACGAGGGCGAAGGGCCCGGCGGGAAACCGCCGGGCCCTCGTCTTACCTCCGGGTTAGTTCAGAAAAAGTTTCCGCCTGACCGCGAGATCCAGGCCGGTGCCCCGTTGACTCAGATGACGGGAGCCCAACGGCACCCGAAGCGCGAGGACCCGTGACCGGCTGGGCGGTCACGGGTCCTCTTGCTGTGGCGGTCGTAGGCTCGGCACCGTGAGCGAGGCAGACCTGCAGACGAAGCTCGCAGACCTTGCGGACGGGTTGCGCGGGCTCGACAGTGTGCTGGTCGCCTTCTCCGGCGGCGCCGACTCGGCATTCCTGCTCGCCGCTGCCACGCGGGTGCTCGGCCCCGACCGCGTCGTAGCCGCCACCGCCGAATCGTCAAGCCTGCCGAGGGCCGAGCTCGCCGCTGCAGCCGCGTTCGCTGCGAGTCTCGGCGTGCGCCACCTGACGCCCGTCACCGACGAGATGTCCCGGCCTGGTTACGTGGCCAACGCGGGCAACCGCTGCTACTTCTGCAAGGCCGAGCTCCTTGACGTCCTCCACCCACTTGCCGACTCGCTCGGCCTGGCGCGGGTCGCGACCGGGACCAACGCCGATGACGCTCGCGCGGGTTTCCGGCCGGGCATCCGTGCGGCTGCGGAGCGCGGCGCCGTCACGCCACTCCTCGATGCCGGGCTGACCAAGGACGAGGTACGCCGCGCCTCCCGGGCGTGGGGTCTCGTGACGGCGGACAAGCCCGCTGCCGCATGCCTGTCGAGTCGCATCGCCTACGGCATCGAGGTCACACCGCAACGGCTCAACCGGGTCGAGCGGGCCGAGGTCGGGCTGCGTGCTGCGTTGGCTGCGGCGGACATCGCCGTACAGAACCTGCGCGTCCGTGACCTCGGCGACGTCGCGCGGGTCGAGGTCGACGCGCACCTCGTCGAGGCGGTCAGCGGCCGGCCGGACCTGCTGCAGGCCGTCGAGGGCTTCGACACCGTCGAGGTCGACCCCCGCGGCTTCCGGTCGGGCTCGATGAACGAGCTGCTTCCCGACCGGGCGAGCTTTCGCTAGCCAAACACCGCCCGGAGCTGCGCAGTCTGCACGTCGCCGTCGTTGGCGGCCCAGAAGCCGATCGCGTGCAGATGCTTCACACCCTCAGGAACACCTGCGCCGACCAGCGGCCAGACCCTGCTGAGGTTGACGTAGGCGGCGACGTTCACCAAGCCCGGAATCCCGTCGAGCGCGCTCTTCACGTCCGACTGGTCACCGAGATCGCCGGCCTTGGCAATCTCCTGCCCGTACGCCGACGACGTGGCGAGGATCAGGTCCTCACCGGCCGTGCTCACATCGATGTTGACCGGCGACGAGCCGGACAACGCCGTGCTCAACGTGCTGCCCAGGGACTGCGCCGCGGCAAGGTCAGCGGGATGTGACCGGATGGCGACGTCGGGCAGGCCGGCGAGCTCCAGCCCGCCGAACGCGACAACCGCGCGGTCGCCCAGGACCGTCTTGACGTCGTCCGGGAAGCTGATCCCGATGGCCTTCTGGATCTGTGCGAACGGGTCGATCGGAGGAGCCGGTGTGTCCGAGTAGCAACGGGACATCGGTGGCTGATGCCGGGACATCTTGCTCCGGGGCGCCCGAGCAGGAGTCGGGGGCGCGCTGCTTGCACAGCTTCCCGAGACGCCGCCGCCGGCGAAGGTGGCGAGACCACGGATGAGCGGCGTCACTGAATCGACGACCATGCCGGGATCGCCGAACTCGAGTGCGCCGACCGTGCCCGACGGCAGCGAGGTGAGCATCTTCGACGGCGCCGACTTCGTCGTCTGCGCCCCGACGCTGCGCGCATCGATCTCCGCGACGGTGTCGGTGACGTGCACACCGAGCGACACACGGCCTTTGAAGAGGGTGCCCATGCCGCCGCCGAAGGCACCGAGACCGGAGAACGCGAGGGCGCCTTCGGGGCCGCCGAGCATCGTGGGCCCGAGGACGTCCTTCGCGGCCGGTCCGTCGAACCATGCCGTGATCGCTTCGGTGTGGCCCAGTGCCTTGATGTCGCCGTCGTACGGTCCGGCGTCGTCGAGCGACGACTTGTCCGCCGCCGCCAGCGCTGACCGCACGGCGTCCTGACTGCTGCCGAGCACGGCGTAGCCATCGCGGAACTCGACGTCACCGTTGTCGTTCAGGAAGTGCTCGAGATGGGACCTGGCCGACGAGTCGTCGCTCGACTGGAGCACGACCTCCATCTGCGGATGCCCGTTGTTCTGCCAGCCGGCGACCGCGACGTGGTCACCGAGCCACGGCTTGACGTCCTTGTCGTAGTCGATGCTGTCGTCGCCGGACTGGATGATCGAGCGCAGCACCCGGTCGCGGATGGAGCCGTCGCCGGTCAGGTGCAGCTCGGGGAAGCGGCCTAGCAGCGTCTCGAGCGCCCCCGCCTGCCCGTCGGGCAGGCTGAGGTCAGCGGTGGCGACCGCGAAGGCGCCAGCCGGGATCAGCGAGGTGGGGGAGGTCCCGCCGGTGGGCCCGCGATAGGCGGCGGTCGTCACCCCCGCTGCAACCACGAGGGTCAACGCTGCGGTCATCGCGGTGGTCCGCGCGCCGGCGCCGGCCAACGAGCCCTGGCGCGGCATCCGGCCGGGCCGCTCGGTGGGCTCGTCGCTGGAGATGACGTCGGTGGAGTCGCTCACCGTGGTGCCTCCTGGGTCGCCCCGTGGCGGGACCCCATCGTCGCAGACAAATCGCACGGGCGACATGGCGCTTTGGCGGCTAGCCTGGGCTGCGCACATACCACCACAACAGCGGAGTTCAGGGTGCCCAGCGGCAAGGTCAAGTGGTACGACGTGGACAAGGGCTTCGGCTTCTTGTCCCGCGACGACGGCCCGGACGTCTACGTCCACGCCTCGGCGCTCCCATCGGGTACGACGCTCAAGCCCGGCCAGCGCGTCGAGTTCGGCGTGGCCGAAGGCCGGCGTGGTGAGCAGGCGCTCTCGGTGCGCATCCTCGACCCGCTACCGACGCTGGCTCAGACACAGACCACGCGGCGACCGGCCGAGGAGCTGCACGGCGTCATCGACGACGTGATCAAGCTGCTCGAGGCCAAGGTGCAGCCCGACCTGCGCCGCGATCGCTACCCCGACCGCAAGACGGCTCACCGCATCGCGGAAATGGTCCGGGCAGTGGCCAACGAGCTGGAGCTCTAAGCCGTTCCCGCGCTCCGCCGGCTCGTACCGATGGCGACCACCAGCGCGAACGCCAGCCCGACCGTCGCCACGGAGAATCCCACGATCGGCCGGGTCGGCAGCAGGATGCCCACGGCGCCACCCACGACCCAGGCCAGCTGCATCGTGGTCTCGGACCGCGCGAACGTCGAGGTGCGCACTGCGTCGTCCACCCGTTGCTGGATGGTCGCGTCGAGGCCGAGCTTGACGATCGCGGATGTCCCCGCGGAGACGACGGCGACCCCGAAGACGGTGACGAGGCCGAAGTCGAGGGCGGTGAATGCTGTGGTCAGCGCGGTGATGAGCAGCAGGAGGACGGCGAGTCGCGTCGCGTTGAAGCGGACGATGCGCGAACCGATCACGGTGCCGGTGAAGTTGCCCGCGCCGAGGCCGATCGCAAGTGCGGACAGTGAGACGGCCTTGGGCATGCCGCCGATCGAATGCTCCTGTACGACGAAGGCGCCGTAGAACAGCAGGAACCCGCCGAGCCAGCGCAATGCCGCAGCGGAACGCAGCACACCGGCGACGACGGGGTCCGGCTGCCCGAGCTTGAGCGGGCTTGCGAATCGCAGCCGACCCTCGTGCGCGCGCACATCCGGACCACCGTCGGCACGGCGTGGCAGCCGAAGTGCGAAGACGGCCGCTGTTGCGTAGACGAGGGCTCCCACCCGCAGTGCGAACTGGTGACCACCCACTTTCGTGAGGATGAACGCGACAAGCGCTGCGGCGAACGGTCCGAAGACACCGACGATCGTCATCCGCGAGTTGGCCTGCACCAGCGTCAGCCCGGACGGCAGCAGGCGGGGGACCGTGGCACTGCGCACGATCGTGTAGGTCTTCTGCGCGACCAGGACGCCCAGCGCCGCCGGGTAGAGAGCCAACGCCTCTGTTGTCGTCAGGTGCTTGCCGGCGAGGGCGTGACCGATGACCAGTGCGAGTGTCGCCCGCGCCACCATGGTTGCGGCCAACGCAAACCGCCGACCGTGGCGGAACCGGTCCAGCAACGGTCCGAGCACCGGCGCGACCACCGCGAACGGCGCCATCGCGATCAGCAGATAGAGACCGATGCGCGACCGTGCGGTCCCCGGCGACACGGAGAAGAACAGCGATCCGGCCAGCGCCACCGTGACGAACGCGTCGCCGGCCGTCTGCAGCGCGTGCACCTCCACGAGCCGGGCGAGACCACTCTCGCCGGCGCCGCGGCTGCGGTTCCAGGTCCCGATCCGGCGTACGCCGCCGCGGCAGGCGCGGACGAAGGCCCGGAGGAGATTGACCAGGGCAGCGCCGAAGCCGGGCTGGTGTTTGTCGCCCGACTCGTCCACCGTTGCCACCGGGCCAGTCTCCCCGAACCTAGACTGTCCGGGTGGCAACAACGACCGCAGTAGTCGACAGCGTCGTGGCGGACGCGATCGAGGAAGCACGGGCAGCCGCGGAGGACAACGCACCGGGTCTGGTCGGCGAGCACCTGGGGGTCGTCGCCGACGAGGAGCGCCTCGGCACACACTTCTTCGCGACGTTGGACCCCGCCTACCGCGGCTGGCGTTGGGCGGTCACTCTCGCACGGCTCCCACGCAGCAAGGTCGTCAGCGTCGACGAGGTCGTGCTGCTCCCCGGTGACGACGCACTGCTGGCACCGCCCTGGGTGCCGTGGAGCGAACGACTCCGCCCGGGTGACCTCGGCGTCGGTGACCTGCTGCCCACCAAGGCTGACGACCCACGACTGGTCCCCTCCTACATGGACGTCGACGACGACGACGCCCGCGGCGTCGTTTTCGAGCTCGGGCTCGGACGACGCCGGGTGCTGTCCTACGACGGGCGAGTCGATGCAGTCGAACGCTGGTACGACGGGGATCGCGGCCCGGAAGCCGCGATCGCTCGTGCCGCGCCGGCTGCGTGCGCGACGTGTGGCTTCTTCGTGCCGTTGGCCGGCGCGCTGCATCAGGCGTTCGGCGCCTGCGCCAACGAGTACGCGCCGGACGACGGCAAGGTCGTCTCGGTCGACCACGGATGCGGGGCGCACTCGGAGGCGGTCGTCGTACCTGCACCGCCCTCACCCGCACCGCCGTTGGTCGACGAGTTCAAGATCGACCTGGTCGGGGGACCGCTCGGGCACGAGCCCGGCTCGGTCGCTGACGCCGACATTCCCGAACCCTTCGGACACTCCTAGGTGTCGCCTTCGGCATGGCGAAGCCGTGCCGAAACCGCTTTCTGACAGGCTGACCCCGCACGGATCAGGGGATCGGGGAGGCATCAGATGGCGTCAGCGACCGCAACCACACGGGGCAGCGGGCTGGACAGCTTTTTCAAGATCAGCGAGCGCGGCTCGACGGTCGGGCGCGAGCTGCGCGGTGGGCTCGCCACGTTCTTCACGATGGCCTACATCATCGTGCTCAACCCGATCATCCTGTCGCTCGGCAAGGACAAGTTCGGGCATGCGCTGAGCTTCGATCAGCTCTCCGCGATGACTGCGCTGATCGCCGCAATCATGACGCTCATCATGGGCGTCGGCGGCAACTTGCCGCTGGCCGTCGCGGCCGGTCTCGGTCTCGACGGCGTTGTTGCATTCCAGATCGCACCGACGATGTCCTGGCCCGACGCGATGGGCCTGGTCGTCATCGAAGGCCTCGGCATCTGTTTCCTCGTCGTCACCGGGCTGCGGCAGATCATCATGGATGCGATCCCGTTACCCCTCAAACAAGCGATCAGCGTCGGCATCGGGTTGTTCATTGCCTTCATCGGTTTGGTGGACGCCGGCTTCCTGCACACACCTGAAGGCGCGTCGACTCCCGTTGGGCTGGGCGCAACCGGCAGCGGTGAGCTCATCGGTTGGCCGGTTGTCGTGTTCGTCATCGGGGTGCTGCTGACCATCATCCTGCTGACGCGGCGGGTGCCGGGAGCGATCCTTGTCTCGATCGTCGTGGCGACGATCGTCGCGGTCATCATCGAGGCCATTGCCACCGTTCCGGCCTTTCCCAAGCCTGGCAACTGGGGCAACCAGGTCCCGAAGTGGCCCGACAACGTGATGTCCACTCCTGACTTGCACTTGCTCGGCAAGTTCTCATTGGGTGGCGGCTTCGATCACGCAGGCGTCATCACGGCCATCGTCTTCATCTTCACCCTGATCCTGAGCGACTTCTTCGACGCGATGGGCACCATCGTCGGTGTCTCCAACGAGGCTGGCCTGCTCGACGAAAACGGTCGCGTGCCCAACATCGGTCGAGTGCTGTTCATCGACGGTGCCGCAGCTGTCGCGGGTGGCGTCGGTTCGGTGTCGTCGAACACCGCGTTCATCGAGTCCGCCGCTGGTGTCGGTGAGGGTGCGCGAACTGGACTGGCGAGTGTGTTCACGGGCCTCTTGTTCGTGATCGCGTTGTTCTTCACGCCGCTCTATTCGATGGTCCCGTCGGCCGCGGCGACTCCAGCGTTGGTGGCGGTGGGCTTCTTGCTCATGACCCAGGTCAAGGGCATCCCGTGGGACGACTGGGCGATCGCGATCCCGTGCTTCCTGACGATGGTGTTGATGCCGTTCACCTACTCGATCACCAACGGCATCGGCGCGGGGTTCATCTCTTTCGTCGTACTCAAGAGCGCACAGGGCAAGTGGCGCGAGCCACACATCCTGCTGTGGGTGATCGCGATCCTCTTCGCGGCCTACTTCGCACTCCACCCCATCAAGCAAGCCCTCGGCGTCGAATAAGGGGTTAGACGTCGATCACTCGGCTGGTGGCGTCGCGCGGGTCGGTCAGCCGGTTACGGCGCGCGCGACGGCGAGAGCGAGCGCGTGCAACCAGAACGACCAGGAGCGCGAGCCACAGCCCGGTGCCGGTGAAGACGCCGGGCAGGTACGAGGGCACTTCGCGCTCGAACACATGCCGGGACGAGCTGCTCGTGAGGACGCGGCTGATTGACGGCGACAGCAGGTAGGTGATGACGAACCCGGCCGCGCCGAAGTAGAACATCCGCCACGCGCGCCGGAAGCGTCCGTGACCGCGGCTGCGCAACGCGCCGAGGCCGACCGCGATCAACGGCAGAAGGCCGACGACGAGACCGATGATGTAGTCGGCCGGCTTCGACCCGCCGGTCATGTCGTGCAGCCGATGGGCCCACCAGCTGCGGATGCCGCCCGTAGCAGTGATGAGCACGAGGGCGGCGATGAGACCGCCGAACAACCAGACCCGCGCCGGCACGCGCAGCCCACTGTCGCGGCGCTGCGGCTGTCCCTCGGGTAGCTGGCCCTGATTCACGGTCACGCCGCCATCTTTCCGCATCATCCCGTCGGCGCGAGACAAAGCAATGTACTTAGCCAAACTAATGAGTTAGACTAACCACATGCCGTCCTCTGCCGCGACTCGACCTGATGCGGCGCTGGCGGGCTCCTTGCGCGATGCCATCGGACGCATCGGCCGGCGCATGCGCGCCGAACGGGCGCCATCGGACCTGTCGCTGGGTCAGTGGGCGGCGCTGCGGACGCTCGACAGCCTCGGTCCGATGACGCCGAGCGAGCTGGCTGCCCATGAGCTGGTGCAGCCGCCGTCGATGACCAAGATCCTGTCCAACCTCGAAGCGCACGGCTACGTGACGCGGACCCCCGACCCGGTGGATCGTCGCCAGGTGGTCGTCGCACCGAGTCCGGCGGGTCGAGCCTTCCTCGCCGACGACCGTCAACGCCGGGACAAGTGGGTGTCGCAACGCGTCGCGGCTCTCGATCCGTCCGAGCGCGCTGCACTCGCTGCCGCCTTACCTGCTCTGGAGAAGCTGTCCCGTTCATGAGTCTTTTCGCCTCCCTGCGTGTCCGCAACTACCGGCTGTTCGCCTCCGGACAGGTGGTGTCGCTCACCGGCACCTGGATGCAGCGAGTCGCGCAGGACTGGCTGGTGCTCAACCTGTCGCACAACTCGGGCACGGCGATCGGCGTCACGACCGGCCTGCAGTTCGCACCCGTGCTGTTGTTCGGCATGTACGGCGGCGTGATCGCCGACCGCTACAAGAAGCGCCGCGTGCTGATCATCACGCAGCTCGTGATGGGTGCACTTGCACTCGCACTTGGTTTGCTCGACCTCTCCGGTGCGGTCCAGCTGTGGCACGTTTATGCGCTCGCGTTCGGACTCGGCATCGCGAGTGCAATCGATGCCCCGGTCCGACAGGCGTTCGTGACTGAACTCGTCGGGCCGTCACTGTTGCCCAACGCGGTCAGCCTCAACTCCGCGACGTTCAACACTGCACGTGTGCTTGGGCCGGCCGCTGCCGGACTCCTCATCGCCGCGACCGGCACTTCCTGGGTGTTTCTGATCAACGCCGCGTCGTTCGTCGCGGTGCTGTCGGTGTTGGTCGCGATGCGCGACGACGAGCTGTTCACCGGCAAGCCGGCAGCTCGACGCAAAGGAGCTGTCCTCGAGGGATTTGCCTATGTGCGCAAGCGACCTGAGCTCGTCGCCATCACCGGACTGGTCGGCGTGGTCGGCATGTTGGGTTTCAACTTCCAGCTCACCTCGGCGCTGCTGATCAAGAACACGTTCCATCACGGCGCGGGTTCTTACGGCATCATCTCGGCGACCTACGCGTTCGGCGCCTTGCTTGGAGCGCTCGCATCAGCAAAGCGCGGTAAGGCGGCCCGGCGCCGGCTGGTGTTCGTCGCGGCGGCGTCGTACGGCGTCATCGAGATCCTGGCCGGGTTGATGCCGACCTACTGGACGTTCTTCGCGCTGCTCATCCCGTTCGGGTTCGCGACCTTGACGTTCTCGACTGCGGCTAACACCACCGTGCAGCTGGCTGCGACGCCGAGCATGCGCGGCCGCGTCATGGCGCTCTACCTCATCGTGTTCCTCGGTGGCACGCCGATCGGCAGCCCGCTGATCGGCTGGATCGCCGAAGTCGCCAGTCCGCGTTGGTCGCTGATCACCGGTGGGGTCGCATCCGCGGCCGCCGCGGTCGTCGCAGCGCTCTACCTGGCCCGTCGCGAGCGTTTGGTCGTGCAGCCACACCTCATGAGCCGGCGGCCACACGTGCATGTGCGGGCGATCGAGCCGGTGCAGGACGAGGCGCTCGCCCGCTGAGGAAGTGGTTGGCTAGGCCCATGGACAACGCGGCGATGTTGGCCCAGCTCAGCTCCGACGGTCGCGCTCTGCGCGTCGCAGCGGCCGAGCTCGACAGGCCGGTGCCGACGTGCCCCGGTTGGACGGTGCGCGACGCGGTGGCGCACACCGCGACCCTCTACGCGCACAAGTCCACGATCATCGAGGGGTCCTTGGATGCTCCGCCGACGGACTGGCCGCCCCAGTTCAGCTACGACGACGTGCGCGATTTCTTCGACGAGCAGCTGCACCGCCTGATCGAGGCGTTGCGGACGCGCGCGCCGGACACGCGCGTGTGGACCTGGTACGAGCCGGACCAGACGGTCGGCTTCTGGGTACGGCGCATGATGCAGGAGACGGTGATCCATCGCGCCGACGTCGAGTCGGCGAGCGCGCGCCGCCCGAACGTTCCTGACGAGGTCGCCGTCGACGGCATCGACGAGCTGGTCGAGCGCATGCTGTGTGACGACGACCCTGGTTACTACGAGGGCTACTCGCCAGGTCAGGGCCAACGTGTCGCCGTGCAAGCTGCCGGACACAACTGGACGATCACCCTCGGCGAGAGTGTGGCGTCGTTCGCCCGGGACGCAGCGGCCGATCCCGACGCGACCCTCAGCGGTGACGCGGACGCCGTCTTGCTTGCGCTGTGGAACCGGCTGCCGTACTCGGAGGTCGACGCGAGCGGTGACGACTCGGCGCTCGCTGCGCTGCGGTCGCTGGTGGCCGTGGCGACGCAGTGAGGCTCTTCGCGGCCATCGATCCTCCGTCCGAGGTCTGGTCGTCGTTGACGGCGGCAGTCGCGGGGGAGCCGGACACGCAGCTGCGCTGGGTCCCCGCGGAGCAGTGGCACCTCACCCTTGCGTTCTACGGCGAGGTCGACGAGTCGAAGCTCGAGAAGCTGCAGGAGGGATTGGCGCGCGCGGCTGAGCGCACGCAACCGTTCGGCGTTCGGCTGTCGAGCGCCGGAACCTTTCCGAAGCAGGCCGCGAAGGCGCGGGTGCTGTGGATCGGGCTCGACGGCGAGGTCGACGCGATGGGTCGGTTGGCCGATCGCTGCGCCGGGGCGGGGCGGCGGGCGCGGATCGCCGTCGAGGATCGGAAGTTCCGTCCGCATCTGACGCTGGCACGTGCCAGACGGGACAGCGTCGACGTGGCGCATCTGGTCGATCGGTTGGCGTCGTACAGCAGTCCCTGGTGGACGGTCACGTCACTTCGTCTGGTTCACAGCACGCTCGGGGCCGTGGTGCGTCACGAGACCCTGCGTGAGTTCGCGCTGACGACCTAGCCGACGACGATGTCGACGCGCGAGCTCGATGAGGTGAGCTCACGGGTCCGCGGGGCGCTGTAGTACCACTCGTAGAGGTGGGTCTTGGCCAGCGTGATCTTCGCCTTCGCGACGCCGTTGCGGTTCGTCGTCTTGGTGGTCACCAGCGACCAGTGCGAGGGCTGCCTCTCCTTGCTCGACCAGAGCTGCAGCGTCCGCTTGGCGAGGCGGCTGCCGGTCGTGACGTCGGTCGCAGCTCCGATGACCGTGCAGGTGGATCCCACGGTCTGGCTCTCACAACGGCTTCTCATGCCGACCTTGACACCGTGGCGCAGCTTGGAGACTGGCGCGCCGTAGGTGATCGGCGAACTCGACTTGTAGCTGAACACCTCGACGACGTAGTTCTTGCCCGGGTGGAAGGTGATCGGGCCGGACGACAGGCCAGGCGTGTCGATCGCGATCTGGCTCTCGCAGCTGTCCGGCGTCGAGATCACGTTGATGCCGCGGTGCAGGCAGACCAGCGCGCCATCGGCGTCAGCGGGCAGGCTCGACCACGACACGTCAACCGAGGGGGTGCCGTCGTTGTCGTTGGACGGCGAAACCTGAACGCTGCCGACGGACGCAAGCGAGCCGGCCGCCGAGGTCGGCACCGTCGCCAGTCCGGCACCTACGACCGCGAGCGCGGCAAAAGAAGCGAGATGGATCCGCATGCCTCACTTATATCGAGGTCCTCGCTGCCGCGAGGTGCTTTCGACATATTTGGGGCGGACTACCAGGCGTAGTCCTCGGGTGCGGCCTTGTGGCCGGGCCAGATCTCGTCGAGCCGCGCGAGCGTCTTGTCGTCGAGCGTGATCTCGAGCGCGTCCGTCGCTCCGTCGAGCTGCTCCATCGTGCGCGGACCGATGATCGGTCCGGTCACGCCCGGCCGGGTCAGCAGCCACGCGAGACCCACCTGCGCCGGCTCGTGACCGATGTCGGCGCACAGGTCCTCGTAGGCCTGGACCTGGTCACGGTGTTCCTGCAGGAACTCCTTCGCCCGTCCCTCCGTACGACGCTTCCCTTCCGCTTCCTTACGCAGCACGCCACCGAGGAGACCGCCGTACAGAGGGCTCCACGGAATGACGCCGAGGCCGTAGTGCTGCGCCGCGGGCAGGACCTCGAGCTCGATCTCGCGCCGCGCAAGGTTGTAGAAGGACTGCTCGCTGACGAGGCCGAGGAAGTGTCGCTGTTTTGCCGCCTCTTGCGCGGCGGCGATGTGCCAGCCGGCGAAGTTGCTGCTGCCGGCGTAGAGGATCTTGCCCTGCGCGCGCAGCGTTTCCATCGCTTCCCAGATCTCGTCCCACGGCGTCTCGCGGTCGATGTGATGCATCTGGTAGAGGTCGATGTAGTCCGTCTGAAGCCGCTTCAGGGATCCGTCGCAGGCGAGTCTGATGTTGCGAGCGGATAGGAAGGTGTCGTTGGGCCAGTCACTCATCGAGCCGTAGAGCTTGGTCGCGATCACGACCTTCTCGCGTCGGCCACCGCCCTGGGCGAACCAGCGTCCGATGATCTGCTCGGTGATGCCCTCGCCTTGCTTCCATCCGTAGACGTTGGCGGTGTCGAAGAAGTTGATGCCGTGCTCGAGAGCGCGGTCCATGATCTTGTGCGAGTCAGGCTCTTCGGTTTGCGGACCGAAGTTCATCGTGCCGAGCACGAGGCGGGACACGCGAAGTCCACTGCGGCCAAGGTGGGTGTATTCCATGCATCCGAACCTACGCCGGACACAGTTGAGGGCCGCCCCCGGCTGGGATGGGGACGGCCCTCTGCTGGGAGTGCTGGGTCCTACTAGGTCTTAATTCTTGCCCTGGTCGTGCGGAACGTTGACAGTGAGCTGCGCCATCGTGGAGTCGTCCGAAAGCGCTGTCCCTGCTTGGCCCAACGAGCTGTTCTCGTCGTCGCAAGTGACGGTGATCGTGTAGGTGCGGCCCGCCTGAGACTGACCTGACCGTTCCACGCGGATCTGCGCGTTCGTCTCGGCTGCCGAACCCTTCGGCGCGACGCCGGTGTTACCGACGCCGTCCCAGTCAACAAGAGTGTTGCCGGAGCCGTTCATCTCGGATCCATCCGGCAGGATCTGGTCGTCCGTGATCGCGTCGACTGTTACACGAGACTGGTCTTCAGTCGCGTTGTCGGTGTTCGTCGACGTGTAGGAGATGTCGACGGTCGTCATCTTGTGGTTGGGCGGCCAGACCGAGGTCGGGCTCCAGGTGACAGTGCCGCCGCCACAGCCCACGGTCGGGCTGCCGTTGGTCTGGTGGCCTTGGTCGGCCATGGAGGGAATGGCGAAGGCGACGGCGGCAACCGCCGCGGCGCCCAGAGCGGTGCGCTTGCTGACGTGCATCGATCCTCCGGTAGGGGTGTCTCGCCCGCTGACTTGTGGTCGGCGCGGGGATTCGACAGTCCCTTCCGGCTCTCCTCCTTCAAATTCGCGAGGCGCCGGGTATTGGCCCGAGTGTCCGAATTCCTAGCGCGCTACAGGCGCTCGGCGACCCAGTCGATGCAGGCGGTCAGGGCTTCGACGTCGTCCGGTTCGATGGCCGGGAACATCGCGATGCGCAGCTGGTTACGACCCAGCTTGCGGTAGGGCTCGGTGTCGACGAGACCGTTGGCTCGCAGCACCTTGGCCACCGCACTCGCGTCGACGGACTCGTCGAAGTCGATCGTGCCGATCACGTAGGAGCGCTTGTCCGCATCGACGACGAAGGGCGATGCGTAGGCCGTCTTCTCCGCCCAGGTGTAGAGGCGACCGCTCGACTCCGCTGTGCGACCCACGGCCCAGTCCAGTCCGCCCTGCGCATTCATCCAGTCGACCTGCTCCGCGAGCATGAACAGCGTCGCGAGTGCGGGCGTGTTGTAGGTCTGGTCGAGACGCGACTGCTCGATCGCTGTCCAGAGATCGAGGAACGCAGGCACCCAACGACCGGACTTGTTGAGCTGTTCGACCCGCGCAATGGCGGCGGGGGAGAGCATCGCGAGCCACAAGCCACCATCGCTCGCGAATGCCTTCTGCGGAGCGAAGTAGTAGGCGTCGGCTTGCGCAACATCGACGGGCAGCCCACCCGCGCCGCTGGTCGCATCAATGAGCACGAGTGCATCGCCGATGCCGTCCGGTCGCGTGACGCGCGTCATCACACCGGTCGATGTCTCGTTGTGCGGCCAGCAGTAGGCGTCGATGCCGTCCTCGACGCGCGCGAACGCCGCGTCGCCGGGTTCGGCCTTGATGACCGAGGGGTCGCCGAGATGCGGCGCCGCCTTGCTCGCCGCGGCGAACTTTGCGGAGAACTCCCCGAACGACAAGTGCTGCGACCGTTGCTCGATCAGGCAGAACGTCGCGATGTCCCAGAATGCCGTCGCGCCGCCGTTGCCGAGGACGACCTCATAGCCGTCAGGTGCGTTGAACAACGTCGCGAGGCCTTCGCGGACCCGTCGTACGACGCTCTTGACACCGGCTTGACGATGCGACGTCCCCAAGTAGGACGAGCCCGTCGATGCGAGCGCGGTGAGCTGCTCAGTGCGCACCTTGGACGGTCCGGACCCGAAGCGACCATCCTTGGGTCGAAGATCGGCAGGGATGACGAGATCGGTCACGTGTTCAGACCTTCGGAATCTGGTCGAAGCCCGCGACCTCTTCGACCTTGCGGCTGGGTGGTCCGACGTATTTGGCCGACGGACGAATCAACCGGCCGGTGCGCTTCTGCTCGAGGATGTGCGCGCTCCAACCGGCCACGCGCGCACACGCGAACATCGACGTGAACATGTGCGCCGGCACCTGCGCGAAGTCCAGCACGACCGCCGACCAGAACTCGACGTTGGTGGCGAGCACGCGGTCCGGATAGCGCTCCTTGAGCTCCGCCAACGCGGCCTGCTCGAGCGCGTCGGCCACCTCGACCCGAGGTGAACCGAGCTCCTTCGCCGTACGACGAAGCACGCGCGCGCGAGGGTCCTCAGCACGGTAGACACGGTGGCCGAAGCCCATCAGCCGCTGCTTGGAGTCGAGCAGCCGCTTGACGTAGGCGCGAGCGTCGCCTTCCTGCTCGACCTCGTCGAGCATCTTCAGCACGCGCGAAGGCGCGCCGCCGTGCAGCGGACCGGACAGGGCTCCGATCGCGCCGGACAGGCAAGCGGCGACATCAGCGCCGGTCGAGGCGATGACCCGGCCGGTGAACGTCGAGGCGTTCATGCCGTGCTCGGCGGCGGAGACGAAGTAGGCGTCGACGGCTTTGACGTGCGCCGGGTCCGGCTCTCCCCGCCAGCGCACCATGAACCGCTCGACGATCGTCTCGGACTCGTCGATGCGCTTCTGCGGGACCATCGGCTGCCCCAGCCCTCGCGCGGACTGTGCCACGAAAGACATTGCGGTCACGCTGCAGCGGGCGAGGTCGTCGCGGGCTTGCTGGTCGTCGATGTCGAGCAGCTGCTCGAGGCCCCAGGCCGGGGCGAGCGTGGCGAGCGCGCTCTGCACGTCGACGCGGATGTCGCCCGAGTGCACCGGGACGGGGAAGGGCTCCGCCGGCGGGAGGCCGGGGGCGAAGCGGCCGTCGACGAGCAGCCCCCACACGTTGCCGTAGGACACCCGGCCGACCAGGTCCTCGATGTCGACGCCGCGGTAGCGCAGCGCCGATCCTTCCTTGTCCGGCTCGGCGATCTCTGTCTCGAAAGCGATGACGCCTTCGAGGCCGGGCTTGAATACGGTGTCGTCAGGCATGCCCACATTGTCGCTTGCGTGAGGCCGCCTGAGAAAGTCGGGTGTATGGACCCGCTCGACCACACCCGGCTGCGCCGTGCGCATGAAGCCGCCGGTCTGGCCGAGTCGGATCTGCCGTCGGATCCGCTCCTGCTGCTGCGCGAATGGCTGGACGCCGCAATCGAGTCAGGGCTGGACGAGCCCAACGCCATGGTCGTCGCCACGGTCGGCCCGGATGGGACGCCCAGCAGCCGCCTGGTGCTGTGCAAGGGACTGGACGAGCGAGGCCCGGTCTTCTTCACCAACTACAACTCGCGCAAGGCGCGCGAACTCGCCGCCCGGCCTGGGGTCAGCCTCCTGTTCCCGTGGCATCCGCTCGGTCGGCAGGTGCGCGTCGAGGGCAACGCCGGTCAGGTCGGCGCCGCCGAGTCGGACGCCTACTTCGCGACCAGGCCGCGTGGCGCCCAGCTGTCCGCGTGGGCCAGCGCCCAGTCGGACGTCGTACCGGCTCGAGCGGTCCTCGAGCAACGGGTCGTGGAGCTCGCTCAGCGGTTTCCGGAGGCGGTGCCGCGGCCGCCGCACTGGGGAGGCATCCGCATCGAACCTCGGACGGTGGAGTTCTGGCAGAGCCGGCCGGACCGGTTGCACGACCGCTTGTTGTTCAGGCGGGAGGCGTCCGGCTGGTCGGTCGTCCGCTTGCAACCATGACCGAGGCGGCCGAAGAAGCCCTCGAAGAGCGAGGGCCCGTCTGGCGACGGATCGTCGCCGACACGACGCCGCTGCGGGAGAGCGCGGACTATCGACGCTGGTGGTTCGGCTACTCGGTCTCGTTCACCGGCACGCAGCTCACGCAGTTTGCCGTGCCGTTCCAGGTCTATCGGCTGACGCACTCATCGTTGGCCGTCGGCGCGGTCGGCATCGTCGTCCTGGTCCCGTTGGTGACGATGGGCTTGATCGGCGGCGCGATCGCCGACGCGACGGACCGGCGCCGGCTCACCCTGATCACGAGTAGTGCGCTGCTCTTCTTCTCCGTGGTTTTGACGTTGCAGGCCGCCCTGGATCTGCGGCAGGTGTGGCTGCTCTATGTCGTCGCAGGCTTGCAAGGCGCGGCGTCTGCCGTCGACTCGTCCGCACGCGGCGCGATCCTGCCCCGGTTGGTACGACGCGAGATGATGCCGGCGGCGAACGCTCTGGGCCAGCTGGGTTTCAACAGCGGCTTGTCCATCGGTCCGCTCCTCGGCGGCTTGCTGGTCGCGACGGTCGGCTTCAGCTGGGCCTACTTCGTCGATGCGCTGTCCTTCGTCGCCGTGCTCTACGCGATCTGGCGGCTGCCGCCCATGCCGCCGGCTGCCGGCGCGTCCCGTGCCGGCGTCGCCTCGGTGCTGGAAGGGCTGCGCTTCCTAGGGCCACGCAAGAACCTGCTGATGACGTTCCTGGTCGACATCAACGCGATGGTTTTCGGCATGCCGCGCGCGTTGTTCCCGGCGATCGGTACGACGTGGTTCCACGGGGGTGCCGGCACGGTAGGGCTCCTTGCGGCGGCGCCCTCGATCGGTGCGCTGCTGGGGGCGGCGACGTCGGGCTGGGCGGGGCGGATCAACCGTCAGGGGCGGGCGGTGCTCGTCGCCGTACTGGTCTGGGGCGGTTCCATTGCCCTGTTCGGGTTCACGCGCACCTTGTGGCTGGCGCTCGTGCTGCTGGCCGTCGCCGGTGCGGCGGACATGGTCAGCGCGATCTTCCGCAACACGATCTTGCAGGTGGCCACGCCCGATGAGTTGCGCGGGCGACTTCAGGGGGTATTCATCGTCGTCGTGACCGGCGGGCCGCGGCTCGGCGACTTCGAGGCAGGCTCGGTCGGCAGCGCGTTCGGCAGCCAGGTCTCGGTGGTGACGGGAGGGTTCGCCTGCATGGCAGGAGTCGCGCTGTTGGCGGCGGCGTACCCCTCTTTTGCCCGCTATGACGGGCGCGATCCGGCGCCCTGAGAGGATGCATCGCATGGCGGACTACGAGATCTCCTACGGCGGCGGGTCGCTGCCCCTCGACGCGGTCGAGGGCACCGAGGACCCGGCCGGTCTCGACATCAGCAAGCTGCTGTCGACGACCGGACGAGTGACCTTCGACCCGGGCTACGGCAACACCGCGCCGTCGGTGTCCGCCATCACCATCATCGATGGCGACGAAGGCATCCTGCGCTATCGCGGCTACCCGATCGAGCAGCTCGCCGAGTCATCGACGTTCCTGGAGACGTCGTACCTGCTCATCTACGGCGAGCTGCCGACGGCGACCCAGCTGGAGGAGTTCGAGCAGGCGATCAAGACGCACACGATGCTGCACGAGGAGTTCAAGAGCTTCTTTGCCGGCTTCCCGCGCGACGCCCATCCGATGCCGGTTCTGGCCTCGGGTGTGAGCGCGCTGTCGACCTTCTACCAGGACTCGCTCGATCCGTTCGACGAGGAGCACGTGGAGCAGTCGACGATTCGGCTGTTGGCCAAGCTGCCGACCATCGCGGCCTATGCGTTCAAGAAGGCGGTGGGGCAGCCGTTCCTTTATCCGGACAACTCGCTGGGCTACACCGAGAACTTCCTGCGGATGTGCTTCGGCGTCCCCGCGGAGCCTTTCGTCGTCGACGAGACCACCGCCAAGGTGCTCGACATGCTGTTCATCCTGCATGCCGACCACGAGCAGAACTGCTCGACATCCACGGTGCGGCTCGTCGGGTCGTCCCACGCCAACCTGTTCGCGTCGATCTCAGCAGGTGTCAACGCGCTGTTCGGGCCGCTGCACGGTGGTGCCAACCAGGCGGTCCTCGAGATGTTGCAGGACATCCAGGACTCCGGCGGCGACGTACCGAGCTTTGTGAACCGGGTGAAGAACAAGGAACCCGGCGTCAAGCTGATGGGCTTCGGGCACCGCGTCTACAAGAACTACGACCCGCGTGCGGCGATCGTGAAGAAGGCAGCTGCGGGCGTCCTCGAGCGGATGAACAAGCCCGACCCGATGCTCGACCTCGCCATGCAGCTCGAAGAAGTTGCGCTCGCCGACGACTACTTCGTCGAGCGCAAGCTTTATCCCAACGTCGACTTCTACACCGGCGTCATCTACAAGGCGATGGGCTTCCCGACGCGGATGTTCACCGTGCTGTTCGCGCTCGGCCGGCTGCCTGGCTGGATCTCGCAATGGCGCGAGATGATGGCCGATCCGTCGACCAAGATCGGTCGTCCGCGCCAGATCTACACCGGCCCCACCGAACGAAAGTACGTCCCCATCACCAACCGTTGACGACTTGTCAGCGGCTGCCGCTGTTATAGCGACGGCACGCGCTGACAGGCTGGGCCCTGACGGGCTGTGGATGACCTAAGCGCAGCAGCCGCACATCGGGCATCGTCGTCCGGTGCTGTCCAACCTGCTTGCCGACCAGCACGGCATCGCGACCCGCGAACAGTTGTTGGCGTGCGGCCTCTCGGAGTCCGAAATCGCGGCCAACCTGGCTGGCCGCCGTTGGCGCCGCCTCAATGAGCACGTCATAGCAACTCACAATGGCCCGCTGACCAGACGACAGGCGATGTGGGCATCTGTCCTCAGCGCGCCCGGCCGAGTCGCACTGGCCAGCGAGACGGTCTATGAGCTTTTCGAGTTACCAGATTGCTCCACCGATGTGGTCCATGTCCTGGTGCCGCGGGGTGACCGCGTGTTGTCCGTGCCGGGAGTTCGCATCAAGGTTCATGAATCTCGGCGCTTTCCGACGCTGCATGAACTAACGACCAGAGATGGCTTGCCCACCACGTCCTTGGCAAGGGCTGCTGTTGACGCGGCTGCCTGGAGCCAGGATGTTCAGCGAGCCTGGCGCATGATCGTCGCGCCCATTCAAGCGCGCCGGCTACAACCCGTGCACATTCGCGCTGAGCTCGAGAAGGCGGGTCGAGTTCGGCATCGGCGGTCATTGCTTCTACTGCTTGCGGACCTCGAGGGCGGTGCGCAGGCGCTCAGTGAGTGGAGTTCCTACGCTTTTGTCGACGGCATGGGTTTCCACGTCCGAAGTGTCAGGCGAGGTTGGACAGTCAGGGCTGGCGGCGCTATCTCGATGCCGAGTTTCGGAGGCGGGGCCTACCACCGGTGCGCGTCGAGGTGGACGGTGGCATCCACCTCAAGCTCGCGATCAGAGCGAAGGACACGATCAAGGACAACGACGCGCACATCGCCGGCAAGCTCGTGCTGCGCTACGCGAGCATCTCCATCTACACAGACGATCCCGACGCCGTACGTCAGATCGGCGAGGCCCTAGCCGCCTGACCTGTCAGCGCCTCCCGCCGCTATGGCGGCGGCAGCTGCTGACAACTCGGTTAGAGGACGGTGAGTTTGCCTTTCATGCCGGGGTGGAGGGTGCAGTAGAAGCTGTAGGTGCCGGCTTTGAGGTTCTGGACGCCGAGCACGTTCTCGGTCTGCGTCAGTCCTTCGAGCTTGGAGTAGAACAGCGGGCAGTGACCTTTCTTGAACTGCTTGCACCACGACGGCTGCTTGCGCTTGGGGCCCTTGTAGCCGGACCCGTCGGCGTTGACGTCCTGTACGACGTCGTGCCGTACGACGTCGAAGTTGGAGTACTGCAGCGACCCGCCTTGGGAGATCACCACCTGCGGCGTCAGGTAGCCGTAGGACTGCGCCTGCGGTCCTGACACAACCGTCATGCCGGGACCGGCGCTGTTGCCGGTGGCGGCCCGCCCGGTCGCTGATCCGCCGACGGCGGGTTGGTAGGCCACGATCGAACCGTTGGGCAGACCCGTCATGCCGATCGCGGCGTAGACGGTGTTGCGGGCAATGCTCACGCCGCCCCAGCTCGCCGCGAGGTCACCGGTGGCGACATCGGCGCCCATCGGGTGATGCAGGAGCAGGGCACCTGTCGCGGCGTCGTAGCCGTCGAGGAAGCCGGTGAGCCCGACCGTGTAGACGACACCGTTTGCCTCGGAGACCGGGTTGCCCCAGTGCGCGCCGTCGCCGACCGGCGAGACCCAGTTGGGCAGGCCGCTCGCGCGATTCAGCGACCACAGGTAGCCGCCGACGGTGACGGGGCCGTAGATGTTCTTGCCGTCGTAGGCGGTTGATCCGACGATGCCACCCACCGAGCTCGGCGGCCCGACCGGCGTCGCCCAGACCTTCTTCATCGTCAAGGTGTCGACGAGGTGGTAGTAGCCGGACTTCTGGCCGGCCCCCACGAGCAGCTTGCCGTTTGGCTGGTGGATCAGGTTTGGGGAGGCGCCGAAGTCGAGGTCCAGGTCGCCACAGGCGCCGAGGCCCTGCGGGTAGTACGGCGCCGGGTTGCCCGGGATGTCGAAGCACGGCGTGTTCTGCGTGTAGGTCTGGTACTCCTCGGGTGTGCCGTCGTAGTAGTCGAGGATGTCACCGAAGTGCGGGCTGTTGCGGTTGAGGTCGATCTTGAGGATCGAGTCGGCGTGCTTCGCTCCGGTCTCCGGATGGAACGGGTTGCCGGTGCCCACAAAGAGCAGGCGATGCGCTACATCGACGGCCGGCGTCGACCAGACCGTTGCTCCACCCTGCTTGGCGTTCTGTGCCGGCCGTTGCACGGTGTAGACCTTCTTGATGATGTGACCGGCGTGCGCGCCGCGCGTCTCGATGAGGACGTAGGCGCCCTGGAAGGCGTTGCGCTCGCTCTCGTCCGCCAGCTCGGCCGAACCGCCGGAGACGCCCTCGAAGAGAACTCCGTCGACGACGACGGGGCTGCCGTAGGCATCGGCCCCGTCCTGCTTGTCGGTGATGGTGGTCCAGTTGACCTTGCCCGTGCCCTCGTCCAGCGACGCGACGTAGGGCTTGCCGGTGCGACCAACGGCGGCGAACACCTGGCCGTCGCCCACGAACACCGAGCCGGTGACGCCGTTGCCGTCCTTGTCGATCTGGGTGGCCCAGACCTTCTGGCCGGTGTCGGCGTTGACGGCAAACACCCAGCCGCTCGTCGAGGCCATGAACAGGCACCCGTCGGTGACGATCGGAGTGCCGGTGAAGTCGCCGTCGCCTCCGGCCTGGCTCGCAGAGACCGAGAACTTCTTGGTCAGTGTCGCGGCCTGCAGCGGGCCGATCGTCTTCTCAGCCGGCTGAGACCGCGTGTTGGCGAAGTCGTGGCCATACATGGGCCAGTCGCCGCCGGCGTGCTTCTTTGCCGCGCAGTGACCAGTCGAGGACTTGGCAACTGCCTGCACCGCACCGTCGATGACGACCGCGGAAGGAGCGGCGAGCGCCAGCGCGGCTGCACCGATCAGCAGCCGGCGGCCGCTCACGACACCTGCACCTTGGTGAACTGGATCGTGCCGGCGTCCGCGTTGGGACATGCACTGGACTGCTGCAACCCGAACTGGATGCGCAAGGTGCGCGGGAACGGGCCCTGGCCCGCGTCCGGCTTCAGCGTGATCGTGCCAGAGCCCGCGACGAAGCCGCGGTTCGATGTCGTGCCGTACCAACGGTTGCGTTGCGGGTCGCGCAGCGACAACAGCGCAAAGGTGAAGTTGTCCACCGCGGCGTTCGTGTAGCTCAACACGACCTTGTGGACCGGCTTGGTTGCCTTGTGGTCGACGTAGAGCATCGCGTAGGGCCCGCCCTTGGTGCAGTTGATCGCACCCGGGATCGGATAGACACGTCCGACCGTCACGGTGCCGTCACTGCTGGCGCTGTGATAGCTGAAGCCGTCGCCGCCACTGGGGCCGACCTTGAACGGCGCCTTGTAGTCCGTTGTGGCTGAACCGGGTGCCGCGGTCGCCGGTACGACGGCGGTCAACGCGACCGCAGCAGCCAACGTGGCGGCTACTCGACCGAACCGAAGCATGCGAAGCGCGCTCATGGCGTGAAGGGGGCGTTGGGCCAGGTGCCGGCGAGCACTTGTTGCGGTGTTCGCCCGGCCGGCATCTTGTTGGTTGCGAACGGTCTGATCTCCTGGGGCGTGGCCGGGTTGATCAGGTAGGCGTCACGAATCTTCTGCACGTCGTCGCACGCGATCTTCTTGCGTACGACGTCCGGCTCGACCTTGTAGACGGTGGCGGCGTTGCGGCCGAAGATGCGGTTGCGGATCGTGCGCTCCGGGTGCGCCTTGTGGTCAGTCGGCCAGCCGTCGACGTGGGGGTGTGCGTGTCGATAGCTGTGCGCCGACAACGCGTTGATCCGCGGGTCCCACGCGTCACCGTCGAGGCCGTGCGGCAGGTTGTAGAACTCCTTGGCCTTGTTGGTGAACTGCAGTGCACGCAGGCCGGTGATGATCGGCTGCGGAGAGCCGAACCACAGGCTGTCGGTGCCCCACGCGATGCGAAGCGGGCCGACGTACTTGATCAGCTTGCCGAGCAGGTTGGCCGCCTGGTCGGGGTCGCCGAGCACCGACGCCATCGTCGAGCCGATCTCGCCGAAGACGTTGGGCACGTTGCCGTGCGCAAGTCCCTTCGGGATGAAGCGCGTCGCGTCGTAGTTGTTCTCGCGCAGGCTCTTGATGAAGCAGTCGACGCCACGGTCGGCAGAGTTGACCTTGTTGTCGCCGGCGTATGGGCCTTGGTGCTCGCTGTCGAAGCCCGAGTGGTAGACGACGAAGTTGATGTCGGGGTTCTGGCGCGCAGCCGGGCCGATGTCGCGCGGGGACGCGGCGCGGTGGTCGAACGCCGGCAGCGCGAAGCCCTTGTGGCAGGCGATGACCGGAGGTCCGCCGATCTTGGTGAGCTTGCGCACCTGCGCGATGAACGCCATCCCGATCTCGTCGTCGAGGAACCAGCCACTCGCGTAGGGGACGTCACCCCACGGCGTGTAGACCTTCCACCCGCGGAGGACGTCCTTGAAGTTGCGGACGTTCTGCTCCATCAGGTCGAACTCTTCTTGCTGGTGGATCGGGCGGAAGTTCTTTGCGTAGGGCTGGACGCCGTAGGAGCCACGGTTGGGCATCACGAACGCGTGCATCACCGATCGCGGGGTGTTGCCGGCGAGGTGGTTGACGATCTGCACGGTGTCGTGCGCTTCGGGAGTCGGCAGCGGCTGCTGGCTCTCCTCCGACGGTACGCAGGACAGCACCGTCATGTTGGTCGAGGAGTCGAGGAACAGCGTCTTGAGGTAGTGGTAACGCGACAAGTTCTCGATCGGGTCGATCTCGCCGCCCTTGCCGAACCCGGAGATGTGGCCGTCCTTGCCGACGTTCGGGAAACCGCCGAGCGGACCCGACTGCGACCACAGTGCCATGAACGCCGCCTGGACCCCGGGGTTGTCGATCCGCCACTTGGCCGTGCTGGACGAGTCGACGTGGTGTGTCTGTACGTCGAAGATGAACTCGCCGGGCAAGTTGTTCAGCTGGGCGTTGGGGAACTCGAGCGAGCACGCGTCGTCACCGATCGGACCGGCTGCCTCTGCGCCGGACGAGTAGTGACCCCACTCTCCGCGGTAGACCTGGTTGATCGCCCAGAAGCCGACGCCGATGGCAGAAGCGCTCCGGACGAAGGTGCGCCGCGACATGCCGAGCTTGTCGCGGACCTCTTCGGCCTTGTCGTTCTGCATCCGCATGACGCGGATCTGCTGTTCGGTCGGCGGCGGCGGAAGGAACTCACCGTTGGACGCAGGGAGCACGTCCACCGGCATTCGTTCCGACAAGTTCGACCAACGATCAAGATGGCGCCACACCCAGTCGCTCATGGGCAGGACATTTCGCTCATGCCGGGCGTTCTCCTGTTACTGGATGGTGTGTAGTTGCTAGCCGACGACTTTGAAGACGCCGCGCATGCCTGGGTGTATGCGGCAGAAGAACGTGTAGACGCCGTCACGGGTCGGCGTGAACGTCCACGAAACGCCGTTCTTCATCCATTGCATGTCGTAGGGCTCACTGCCGCCGACCTGGGACTTGGCCGGCTCGAAGAGCAGGCCGTAACCCAGCTCCATCGACTCGAAGTTCATCGCATCGTGCGCGTTGCCGTTGCCTCCGTCGGCCACCGGATAGTTGACCGACGTTGCTCCGCTGCACGGATATCGGCACGCGGTGAACGTGTGGTAGACCTTCGAGCTCGCGTCGAGGTTCCACAGGGTCAGCGGCTTGCCCCGCTCGACGCGCGGGATCCCGGCCGCGTCGACGACACCTTGGTCCGCCTGGCCGTAGGTGAAGCCGGCGGCGTAGATGTCGCTGATCTTCGGCCCGACCTTGTGGGTGAGGCCGGGGCACGACGCCTTGGTGCAGGGCGCTGACGTGTCGAGGTTCTCCGGCAGTGCGCCGTGCGTCACCTGACCGTGCAGGCACAAGACCTTGTGGGGACCGGTCAGCGACGGGTGACAGACCTTCGGCCGGTAGTTGAAGACGAACGGGCCCTTGGGCGCGATCGCGTTGGCCGGCATGCCGTTGACGATCTTGACGTTGTCATCGAACACGTCGACACCCGGCGGACCGTGCGGGTCCTTCGGGGCGATGTAACCGACGACGATGCCCATGTTCTCGTACCAGGAGGAGATCTGGTTGTCGTAGACCGCGTTGAGCCGGATGGTGTCTCCGGTCTTGACCTTCACCTTCCATCCCAAGGGTGCGCCGGTCACCGTCATGGAGAAGTCCCATGACGTCGGCGGACCGCCCGCTCTCTTGGGGTTGGCGTGGTTCCAGTTGACCGAGTCGGAGTCGAAGATCGGTTTCTGAACCCCATGCCGGACGAGGCTCACCTCGTCACGGATGCCACCCGGATGCAAGTGACCACCGAGGCCGATCAACGTGCCGGCCATGTCTTTGGTGACCTTGTAGTCAGCTCCGGCGATGTTGGCGTGCAAGCTCTGTTCGCTCTCGCCTTGCTGTGGCGTCTTGTGGCCGTAGACGTCGAAGTTGGAGCAGTTCTCATCCGGCCATGAGCACACGTGCGTGTGGGTCATCGGGTCGACATGCCCGAACCCGCGCTGCACGTTGAACACCGGGTTGGCACCAGTGCTCGGCGCGCCTTTGTAGATCGCCTTGCGTTGTACGTCGAGCCACAGCGGCTTGGCCTCGACGATGCCGTCCTTCGCCGCGGAGGCGTCGTCGACGAAGTCGATGTTGTAGGTGACCCACACGTTGTCCGGGTTGGCCTGCGCGTCGTGGACCATGTAGAGCAGGCCCCACGCATCGGCGGCACTGACGTGCATGCCGTAACCAGTCGGGAAGTCGGCGATCGTCTTTTCCTCACCAGCGGCGAAGAAGGGACCACTGCCGTAGGAGCTGCCCAGGTTGAGCCAGGTGGCGTGATGCAGGTGGAGCTGCTCGACGGGCGGTACTGAGCCGTCAGTCGCACGAACGAGACCGGGCTGGAAACGCACGACGTAGCCGTCGTAGCGCGGCTGCTCGATCGTGGTCGGCCGGATCATGGCGTCATTCATGCCCGGACGCACGTTGATCGGTCCGAAGGCGAACTGGATGCGCTTGCAGCCGGTGCCATAGCGCTTCGGTGAGACGTAGCTGCCTTCGTACGGGTTCTGCGCGGTGCATGGTCCGCCCGGCACCTGCTGCAGGAACGCCGGGTCCGGATGCGGCGGGATACCGTCGGGTGTGTTGTAGATCTTGTGGTCCGGTCCGATGATGACCGTCCGCTGAGGCCCGCTGGTCGGCAGGAAAGTGCCGCCGGTGTCCACCTGCTGGTACCACTGGTGGACCGACGGCGCGGCGGTGGCAGCAGCGCCCACCACGCCGGTGCCCGCGAGCAGAACCGACGCGCTGCCCCACATGATGAGACGGTGGAAGCGGCTGAACCCGACGGCGCGCGTTCCCATGAAAAGTCCTCCCGATCCGGGCCATGACACGGTCAATGGGGGACTGGGAACCCCGTTGCTTCATGACACCGACTGACCGGGTCGTCCGGCAAGGGAGGTCTGTAGGCGATTCGTCCCAAATATGTGTCGGGACTTTGTGTTACATGGGCAGCCGCAACGTTCCGTGATCGGCTGATGGCGCTGTGTGTTGAACATTGGTGATCGGGACGGACCACACCAGGCGCAGCCCACGCCGGACGGCGAACCCGGCGGCGGCACCGCCGACGATCGCGATCGCTGCGGCAACGACAACCGGCCACAACGGCTCGTCCGCCGGTGGGGGAGCCAGCGGGGGCGCGGCCTTGTCAGAGGACGTCATCGCCGACTCGGCGGCCGAACCGACGCTGAAGGAGAACGTCGAGCTCTCCAGGTGCCCGTCGTCGGCCTGGACGCGCCAGGCGACGGCGTAGTCCCCGGCGGCCAGGTGGTCCTGCACGTTGGCCGACAGGACGGTGTCACCGGCGCTCAACCGCGGGGTCTCGAGACTGATCGGGATGCCGAGGTCCGTCGTCATGCGCAAGGCGTGCGGGACCAAGGTGACGGCCTCGCTGAACGTCACCGAAACTCGCGTGAGGGTGCCGTGCACCGTGCTGCCGGACTGCGGCGACGTGGCTTTGACCTCGGCGTGCGCGAGCGCAGGAGCGGCTGGACCCAACAGTGCGAGGGCCCCTGTCGCCACGACGACCGCCAGTCGACCCGTTTGGTGCACGTCAGCCTCCCGGGTTCTGGCGCATGAGGATCTCGGTGATGGCGAGCACTGTGACGAGCAGCACCTGCTCGGCAGCGATATTGACACGCAAGACGTGCACGGCAGTGGCGTTCCCGTCTTCTGCAGCCGGCACCAGACGTCGATGGTTGGCGGCGGACAGCACAAGTGTCACCACCACGACTGCAAGCTTCAGCAGCAGCACTTCGCCGTACGCGGTTTCGACAAGTGCGCGCGGGGAGGGCAGATAGAGGACGGCGAGCCCCACACCGGCCGCAAGAAGAAGAGCCAGTACGACGGACATCGTCCGAGCGAACGTCGCGAGGAGGCGGCCGGTCGCGCGCATGTCAGCACGCGACTGCCGCAGGCCGAAGCCCAGGCCCAACAGTCCGCCGAACCACGCGGCGGCAGCGCCCACGTGCGCGAACGTCGCAGCGAGGACTGCTGCCCTTGGTCCATGGGTGCGGACGTGCCCCATCAAGAGGAACGATCCAATGATCAGGATCGCGCTGACGAGCACCGCGAGCCGCGAGGTGCGACCTATCCGGAGCGCGAGCACGAGCAGGATGAGACCCGCCGCGCGCGCCAGTATCGATTCGTAGTCACCGCCGCGCAGTGCGGCTTCGCGCGCGAGTCCGTCGCCGAGCCCGCGCAGCCCGTCGCCGGAGACGTCCATCACGGCGAATGGCAGCGTCAGCAGGGCGGCGGCGAAGGCTGTGACTGCGAGGGACGCCGTCCAGCGACGTAGTGCCGCTGCCGGACCCGCCTCATCGGGCAGCCGGGCGAGATAAAGGGCGATGCCGGCGGCCCCCAACGCGCAGACGAGGGCGACGGCTTCGGTGAGATACCTACCGATCTCCGGACGCAGCAAGCACGCCATGAGCACACCTGCGACGGCGACACCGGTCGCGATGCCCGCGACGTTTGCGGGGTCGCGGACGCCAGGATCTGCCGCCCGAGTCCCGGCCATTGGGTGAGGGTACGTTCCCGCTCATGTCAGCAGCGGAGTTCGTGCCCGGAAGCGCTGACCTCGAGGGTCTACGCAAGGCCGCGCGTGAGTGTCGCGGCTGCCATCTGCACGAGAACGCGACGCAGACCGTGTTCAGCAAGGGCCCGGTGAGCGCACGACTGATGCTCGTCGGGGAGCAGCCCGGCGATGTCGAGGACCAGCGCGGCGAGCCGTTCGTCGGCCCGGCAGGCAAGCTGCTCGACCGAGCGGTTGCCGAGGCCGGCCTCGATCCCGCGCACACCTACACCACCAACGCGGTGAAGCACTTCAAATTCACTCCCTCGTCGAACGGCAAGCGACGCATCCATGCCACTCCGGACACGCACGAGATCGGCGCGTGCCGGCCGTGGCTGGTCGCCGAGTTCGCCCTGCTCGACCCGGAGGTCGTGATCGCGCTAGGCGCGACCGCCGCGAAGGCGCTGTTCGGCCCGTCGTTCCGAGTGACGAAGTCGCGCGGCGTCCTCATGCCCTGGCCGACGTCAGCCGCGCATGCGCAGGACTTCGACCGCGGCGAGGACGACGGCAGCGCAAGCGCGTTCGCGCTCGCCACGATCCACCCGTCAGCCGTGCTGCGGGCGGACGACCGGGACGCGGCCTACGCCGGGCTCGTCAGCGACCTCCGCGTAGCGGCGAAGGCGCTCGCCGGCTGAAGCGCTTAGAATGGCGCGAATCGGGATATAGCCGGACGAGCGGGAAGCCGGCCTTGCGGCGTTACCTGTCGCGGCCCACCTCGTTGTGCTGAGTGACCCAGATCGCGCAGGGCGTGTGAGAGGAGCGGCCGAGTGCTCGAACGACTCGTGTCGCTGGTCCCGCGCTCCCGTCGGACCGCGCCCCTGCTGATCACGGCGACTGCAGTGCTCACCGCCGCGACAGGAGCGAGCGCCGTCGGCATGCGCCTGGGCGGCGATGGCTCGGTGTCCCGACCAGAGGCTGCCTCGAGCCTCCTCCTGCCGGACTCCCCGCTGCCGGCCGCGCCCACGCCGGACTCCTCGCGCCAGTCGGCTGGTGATGTCACCCCGAGCCTGGTCAAGATCCCGCGGCCGAAGCACCTCGTGCAGGCGACGGTGCTGGTGACCACGAGGAAGCAGCTCTCGCCCCACACCCTCCGGGCGCTCCGGCACGTCTCCGGGGTCAAGGCCACCCAGGCGGTCCTGGCCGGCAACGCACGGGTAGACCGACACCGCGCGTTCGTGCTCGGCGTCGACCCGGCCAAGTTCCGTCCGTGGACGCCGCGCCTGACCATGCGCTCGCAGCCTCTGTGGCAGAGCATCGCCCGGGGCGAGCTGACCGCGTCGTTCGACATGGGCAAGCAGGTCGGTCTGCCGCTCGGCAACACAGTCCCTGTGCGCGCGGCCGACCGGGCCGCGGTGCGCGTGGGTGCGTTCGCGTCCGTCGGCATGTCCGGCGTCGACGCGGTGATGTCCCGGGCACGCGCACTGCAGATCGGCCTCAAGCCGCACACCGGTGTCGTCATCAGTGCGCCGCACGCCGACGCACTCACCATCAGGCACACCATCCGTGACCTCGTTGGGTCTCGCGCCCACGTGTGGCTGCTCCGCGAGGTCATCGTCATCCGTGACGCCGGTGAGTTCCTCACTCGCGCGCAGATCAACACCGTGCTGCAGACCGCGGCGCACGAGGTGGGCAAGCCTTACGTCTGGGGCGCGGTCGGGCCGGACTCGTTCGACTGCTCGGGTCTCGTGCAGTGGTCGTTCGCCGCCGCCGGCATCCGGATGCCGCGCGTCTCACAGCAGCAGTGGTTCGCTGGTCCGCACATCAACTACGCCGATGCCCGTCCCGGCGACCTCTTGTTCTGGCACTACGACCCGACCGACCCGGGCAACATCGACCACGTCGCGATCTACGCCGGCAACAACATGATGCTGGTCGCGCCGCACACCGGCGACTACGTCAAGTACGTGCCGGTGCCGATGACCAACATGGCCGGCGTCGTACGCGTCGACCCGGGCATCGCCGGCCAGATCGGTTGACGGTCTAGCCGCCGAAGCGGCGGGACAAGGCTCGGTACGACGCCGGAGCCATGCCGTGCAGGCGGATCGGGATCACGATCCAGCGAGGGACGAGCCGACGCTTCGCGTCATGTTCGATGGCGCTGACCACCGCGGCAGCGATTCGCTCCGGCCCGATCATCCGCGGAAACTTCCGGTCGTAGGGCTCGCCGCGTGTCTCGAAGAACTTCGTGCGTACGACGGCGGGGACGACGGTCGACACGTGAATGCCGCTTCCGCGTAGCTCCTCGCGCAACGGCTCCGCGAATCCGTCGATGGCTGCCTTGGTCGCCGAGTAGACGGTCTCCTGCGGCATGAGCAGCGAACCGACGATGGACGAGATGAAAACCAGTGACCCGCGGCGCGACGGGAGCATCGTCGGGAGAGCCGCCCGCGCAAGCATCATGGGCGCGGCGACGTTGACGGCGACCAGGTTGGTCAGGCGCTCCGGCGGCATGCCGGCGAAGTCACCGGCCCAACCGATGCCGGCGTTGGCGACGACGATGTCGAGCCGGCCATAGCGGTCGAGTGCATGCTGCACGACTGCCTCGGCATGGGCCGGGTCGCGGACATCGGCGGGAAACGCGTCGGCGCCGACGTCCGCCGCCGTCTTTTCCAGCTCGTCGGCGTCGACGTCCAGCGCGATGACTTGTGCGTGCCGCTCGACCAGCGCGCGGGTGATCTCCTTGCCGATTCCTCGGCTGGCGCCGGTGACGATCGCAACAGACCCGTTGATGTCCACGGGCCCATTGTTCAGGTCGCGGCTGTCCCTACTGCGACGACGGTGGTCGGAGCGGTCGCCTGCGCGCCCGCCGGCTCGACGCTGATGGCGAAAGCAGCGGTGTTGTCGTAGGGCAGCGCGAGCGGCGTTGCTGCGCTGCCCGTCTGCGAGAGGGGTTCTGCGAGCAGCGTCGGCTTGCCGTCGCGGGGGAGCTGCCACAGCGCGTAGACGTGGCCCGCGGTCGGGGCGGACATGTCCGTCGGCACCATGCGCGCCGTGCCGTCGTGCACGATCACGACAGCTCGCTCTTGGCTGCCGCGGCTGAGCTGCACGACGTGACACGCAGCCTGTGCGCGGCACGCGCTCACAGCCTGGTCACGCACCGACGTGCCGCTGCCGAGCGAGACAGCGGTGACGGTCGCAGCAACGACGACCGCGGCCGCGGCAGCCGCACCGAGCAACACCGGGCGGCGTGATCGAGCGGCCCGGCGTTCGGCGAGGTCACCGATGATGCCGGTGCGCATCGCGCTCCACGGCGGTGGCGCTTCTGCTTCTTCGTCGGCGAGCGACGCCAGCTGGGCGGCGACGAACTCGTGGTCGCGCAGCGCGGCCCGGCAGGTCTCGCACTCCTCGAGGTGGTCCATCAGCTCGGCCTCCTCGGCGGGTTCGAGTGCATCCAGTGCATGGCCCGCGGCGAGCTCGGCCCAGCGCTCGTGTGACCCCGTCATGCGATGCTCCCGAGGTTTTCGCGCAGCCGCCTCATGGCGGCCAGTGTGCGGCTCTTCACGGTGCCGAGTGGCAGCCCCGTCATGTCGGCGATCTCACGCTGGGTGTAGCCGCCGTAGTAGGCGAGCAGGAGCACCTCACGTTGCTCGGCCGGCAGCAGTCGCAGCGCCTCACGGGTGCGGTCGGCGCGCAGCCGCTGCCAGGTCTCATCGGCCGGGCCCAGACCCGTGGCGGCCACCTCGAGCAGTGCCTGTTCGCTGGCGAGACGCTTGCGCCGGTTGCCTTCCCGTCGTACGGAGTCGACGGCCTTGTGGTGGGTGACCGATAAGAGCCAGGTGCTGACCGCGCCCCGGCTGGGGTCGTAGCCGGTGCCTTGCCAGGTGGCGAGGAAGACCTGCTGGACGACGTCCTCGGCGAGCTGCGGGTCGTCGATGATGCGCCGGGCCAGGGAGAAGCAGGCGCCGCCATAGCGCTGGTAGAGCACCTCGAGCGCGGCTTCGTCGCCCTTGCCGACGCGCTCGAGCAGCGCTGCGTCTTCGAGCGCAGCGGGGCTCATGCGTCTGCTGTTCCGTACAGATGATCGATCGGCCACATGTTGTGTTCGGTCCAGCCGCCGCTTTGGATCACTTCAGAGGACGACGACTGATCGGAGCACCTCGCCGCGGTGCATCTTGTCGAAGGCCGCTTCCACGTCGCCGAGCCCGATGGTCTCCGAGACGAACTTGTCGAGCGGCAGGCGTCCCTGCAGATGCAGGTCGACAAGCATCGGGAAGTCACGCGAGGGCAGGCAGTCGCCGTACCAGGAGGACTTCAGCACGCCACCGCGTCCGAACACGTCGATCAGCGGCAGCTCGATCGTCATGTCGGGCGTGGGGACACCGACGAGCACGACGCGACCGGCGAGGTCGCGCGCGTAGAAGGCCTGCCGATAAGTCTCCGGCCGGCCGACGGCTTCGATGACGACGTCCGCACCGAGGCCGTCGGTGAGGTCCTTGATGGCCTCGACGGCGTCGACCTCGCGACTGTTGACCGTGTGGGTCGCGCCGAACTGTTTGGCGAGGTCGAGCTTGCGGTCGTCGACGTCGACCGCGATGACGGTGCGGGCGCCGGCGAAGGACGCGCCGAGGATGGCGGCATCACCGACGCCGCCGCAGCCGATGACCGCGACCGTCTCGCCGCGGCGAACCGCGGCGGTGTTGAGGGCCGCGCCGAGACCCGCCATGACGCCGCAGCCGAGCAGTCCCGCGACTTCCGGCGCAACAGCGGGATCGACCTTGGTGCACTGGCCGGCGGCGACAAGGGTGCGCTCGGCGAAGGCGCCGATGCCCAGCGCCGCCGACAGGACGGTGCCGTCGGCGAGGGTCATCTTCTGGCTGGCGTTGTGGGTGGCGAAGCAGTACCAGGGTTCGCCCCGTCGGCACGCGCGGCAGTCGCCGCACACCGCGCGCCAGTTGAGGATCACGAAGTCTCCGGGCGCGAGGCCGGCGACGTCGGCGCCGACGTCCTCGACGACACCGGCTGCTTCGTGCCCGAGCAGGAACGGGAACTCGTCGTTGATGCCGCCCTCGCGGTAGTGCAGATCGGTGTGGCACACACCACACGCCTGCACCCGGACGAGCGCCTCGCCCGGACCGGGATCCGGGACGAGCACGCTGGTCAGCTCGACTGGCTGCCCCTTGGCACGGGCGATGACGGCGTTGACCTCGTGCGACACAGGCCCTCCCGGTTCAACGATCAGCAACCCAAGCGCTCGTTCAGACACTAGTTTGGAAGCGTGGGGGATCCTGACTACGACGGCCGAGCGGGTGGTGCCGTCGGCACGATGCTGGCCCGGCTGTCCGCCGGGCTGGACGAACGACGCGAACCGGTGGCAATCGTCGTGGCGCTGCTGGCCACGGTCTTTGCGGTCGCCGGTCTCCGCTCGACCACGCATACAGGCGTCGCCGTCGCGGTGGCGATGATGCTCGCGGCTCGAGCGCTGGCGATCGGCAGGCCACTGTTGCGGTCGCACGTCGTCGCGAGTGTCGTGCTGCTGGTGGCGGCGCGAGTGGTCGACGCGCAGCATCACCAGACGGCTGCGTGGGTCGGCGTGATTGCGGCGGGTGTCGTCGTCGGTCTGCCGCGTCGGGCACCCGGTGCTGCTGACTCCGATGACCGTCGGCACGTGTGGGCGCTGGTCGACCGGTCTGCCGGCGACACGCTCGCCCCCTTCGCGCTGCGGACTGACAAGACCTATGTCTTTACGCCCGACCGGGCAGCGGCGATCGCCTACCGAGTGCGTTTCGGCACCGCGATCGCCTCGGGTGACCCCGTCGGTGCGCCGGAACGACGCGAAGACGCGGTGCGCGCATTCCTGGAGCTGGCCGACCACAACGGTTGGCGCACGGCAGTTCTCGGTTGCGGCGACCGGATGGTCGAGGTGTGGCGCGCGCACGGTTTGCGTGCGCTGCCCATCGGTCGTGACGTCGTCGTCGACGTCGCGTCGTTCAGCCTCGAAGGCCGAGCGTTCCGCAACCTGCGTCAGGCCGTGCAGCGCACCCGCAACTTCGGTGTCACGACCGACATCGTGCCGGAACGCAGCCTGACACCGGAGCTGCGCGATGAGCTCGTCGGCGTGATGCGCGCCACCGGCAAAGGCGAGCAGTCGCGCGGGTTCGCGATGATCCTCGACCACGTGCTCGACGGCACACACCCGGGCACGTTCATCGCACTTGCTCGCGACCGAGACGGCAGGGTCGTGGCGTTCCAGCGCTACGCGACCGCTGACGGAGGGCGTGAGCTCTCACTCGACGTGCCTTGGCGAGTGCCTGGTGCACCCAATGGTGTCGACGAGCGGTTGATCGTCGACGTCGTCGACTGGGCCGGCGAGGGTCGTGCGTCGTCGGTGTCCTTGGCTTTCGCCGCCTTTCCCGACCTGTTCTCGACCGAGGATCGCGGCCTGCTCCAGCAGAGCGCGTACCGGGCCGTGCGGCTGCTCGACAGGTTCATCAAGCTCGAGTCGCTCTACCGCTTCGTACGCAAGTTCCATGCGTTCGGGCAGCAGCGCTACATCGCCCTCCGCCCCCTGCAGGTGCTCTGGGTCGCGTGCGCGGCGCTGACGCTCGAGTTCGGTTCGACCCAGAAGCGGCAGCGCTGACGCGCCGCGACGCACTTGTCAGCACCTGAAGTCGCTAGAGCAACGTCAGGTGCTGACAAGATGGAGAAGGGTGCGCCGCCAGGGACTCGAACCCCGGACCCGCTGATTAAGAGTCAGCTGCTCTAACCAACTGAGCTAGCGGCGCCTGCGACCCAGACTAGCAGCGGTCACAGGCTCTTCTTGAGCATGCCGAAGATGCCCCGTGCGACCTGCTTTTCCAATGCCTTGCCCTGCCGTGACTTCAAGAACTTGCCCAAAGCCTTCGTCCCTTGCCCGAGCGCGTCAGAGCCGTCGGACTTCGCCCGCGCGTGCACCCGCCCGTCGCTTCCGCCGCCGCCAGGGGCAGGAGTCGGTGCGGCCGGCGCATCCGGCTCGAGGCGCGCCGCCAGCATCTCCCGAGCACTCTGTGCGTCGACTCTCGTCCCGTACTTGGCGAACAGCGGCGATGCCTTGGCCGCGCCGTCGACGTCGTCGGCCGGACCCATCCTCGACGCGGGTGCCCGCAGCTTCGTGTGTACGACGGGAGTCGGCACGCCGTGTTCCGACAGGATGGTCACGGCCGCCTCGCCGATGCCGAGCGACGTGAGCAGCTCGCCGATGTCGTAGAACTCCGACTTGGGAAACGTCGACACTGTCGCCTTCAGCGCTTTGGCATCGTCGGGAGTGAATGCGCGCAGCGCATGTTGCACGCGGTTGCCGAGCTGGCCGAGCACGTCGGCCGGTACATCCTTCGGAGTCTGCGTCACGAAGAACACGCCGACGCCCTTGCTCCGGATCAGCCGCACCGTTTGGGCGACCGAGTCGAGGAAGGCCTTGCTCGCGCCGTCGAAGAGCAAGTGAGCCTCGTCGAAGAAGAAGACGAGCTTGGGCTTCTCCACGTCGCCGATCTCCGGCAGCGCCTCGAACAGCTCGGCAAGCAGCCACATCAAAGCGGTTGAGAACAGCTTCGGCTTGTCCTGCACCGCGGGCAGCTCGAGACAGGAGATGAGCCCACGACCGTCAGGCGCCACGCGAAGCAAGTCGTTGATGTCGAGCTGAGGCTCGCCGAAGAACTCGTTGCCGCCCCCGTCCTCCAGCGTGACGAGTGCGCGTAGGAGGACACCGACCGTCTGCGAGGACACGCCGCCGAGACCGGCGAGCTCCGTCTTGCCCTCGTCCGAGTTGAGGAACGTCAACAGCGCGCGGAGGTCGGACAGGTCGAGCAGCGGAAGCTTGTTGTCATCGGCATACCGGAAGACCAGGCCGAGGGACTGCTCCTGTGTCTCGTTGGCGTCGAGCACCTTCGCAAGCAGCTGCGGGCCGAAGTCCGACACCGTCGCGCGCACCGGCACCCCGGGGCCGATGCCGCCGAGAGCGAGAAACTCAACAGGGAAGCCGGTAGGGCCGAACGACTCGCCGATCTCCGTTGCTCGCTTGGCGGCAACGCCATCGCTGTCGCCGGCAACGGAGAGCCCCGACACGTCGCCCTTCACGTCGGCGACGAAAACGCTGACGCCTGCGCTCGACAGCTGCTCGGACAGCAGCTGCAGCGTCTTGGTCTTGCCGGTGCCGGTCGCGCCGGCGATGAGCCCGTGCCGGTTCATCATCGCCAGTGGGATCTGGACGACCGCCTCATTCGAAACGGAACCGTCCTGCACGCCCCGACCAAGGTCGATAGCCGGGCCGGACGTCTTGTAGGCGTCGGCAACAGTTGCGGCAAAGTCGGTCATGATCGGGACCCTAGTCGTGCCAGGCTGACCATGTGACCGCTGACGAAATTGCCCGTCTCTGCGCCGACAAGATGTACGCCGGCGACGCCGCTAGCCAGCGCCTCGGAATCGCAATCAGTGACGTTGCGCCCGGTCGTGCCACGGCGACCATGACGGTCGCCGACGGCATGCTCAACGGTCACGGCATCTGCCACGGTGGGTACGTGTTCACCCTCGCCGACACTGCCTTCGCCTTCGCCTGCAACACCTACGACGACCGGACAGTGGCTGCGGGTGCCGCAGTCGACTTCCTCGAGCCCGT
>JAICMI010000010.1 GCA_025929315.1 Frankiaceae bacterium | reverse complement strand
CCGCCGGCATGTCCGGCGCACAGGCAGCGCCACACCGACCGGCCGCCGCTTCCGGCGCGGTGCTCAAGGCGACGATCGAGGGCGGCAAGCTGACCCTCAGCGGCGACACCACGTTCCCGGCCGGTCGGCTGGCCCTGAGCCTCAAGGCCGTTGACAAGGAGAGCGAGGTCGAGGTCGTCAACCTGCACCCGGGCTTCACGCTCAAGGACGCACGGAATGACCTCATGACCTTCGGCTCGAGCATGGACAAGAACGGCAACCCGAGCAAGAAGGGTCTGAAGGCGCTCAACCACCTCATCAACCACACGACTCTTCTTGGTGGTCTCGACGTCGCCAAGGGCAAGACCGGTCACGCGACCCTCCTGGTCCCGCAGCTGGATGGCCAGACGGTCGTCTTCAACGACAGCGGCCAGCTGCCCAAGCAGAAGACGGTGCTGAACGTGGGATCCGCGGCCGGTCCGCAGACGCTTCCGGCCGCCGACGCGACGGTGAAGGCCAAGACGACCCGGCGGTTCGGCGGAGCTGACGTGCTGCCGGCCAACGGCGTCATCCGGTTCAAGAACGTCTCAACCGAGTCGCCGCACTTCATGTTCATGCAGCACGTCAAGGAAGGCACAACCCGCAAGCAGGTGATCGACGGCCTGCAGTCCAACAGCAGGCCGGACTGGGCCCTCAAGGGCGACGCCGGGACCGACGTCGTCGGCGAGGGTCAGGCGATGGACGTGAGCGTCAACTTGCCTGCGGGCGAGTACGCGCTGATGTGCTTCTTCCCGGACCCGAAGACCGGGATGCCGCACGCCTTCATGGGCATGGTCAAGATCGTCCACCTCAAGTAAGTAGACGGACGACTCAGCGGGTGAGGATCACCGACGAGCCGTGGCCGAACAGGCCTTGGTTCGCGGTGATCCCCACCCGCGCACCGTCCACCTGCCGCGCACCAGCCTGACCGCGCAGCTGCCAGGTCAGCTCGCACACCTGGGCCAGCGCTTGCGCCGGCACTGCTTCACCGAAGCAGGCAAGGCCGCCACTCGGGTTGACCGGGATCCGACCACCGATCGTCGTGTCACCGTCGTGCAGGAGACGTTCGGCCTCGCCGGCCTTGCACAAGCCGATGTGCTCGTACCAGTCGAGCTCGAGCGCGCTCGAGAGGTCATAGACCTCGGCGAGTGAGAGGTCCTCCGGACCCAGGCCGGCTTCCTCGTAGGCGGCGGCAGTGATCGAGTCCTTGAACGGCGTCACGGAGTCGCTGACGGCAACGCCGGAGTCGGTGGCGAAGTTGGGCATCTCGATCACGGTCTGCGGGAACGCGGGCGTCACCGTCGACACCGCCTTGATGGTGACTGGCGCGTCGAGTCCCTTGCGCTTGGCGTAGTCGGCAGACACGACGACCAGCGCCGCGCCGCCGTCACTCGTCGCGCAGATCTCCACGAGCCGCAACGGGTCGGCGACCATCGGCGAGGCGAGGATGTCGTCGACGCTGAAGTCCTTGCGATAGCGAGCGTTGGGGTTCTCCAGCCCGTGCCGCGCGTTCTTGGCCCGCACCTCGGCGAAGTCGCGCTCGGTTGCGCCGTACAAGGCCATCCGGCGACGTGCGTAGAGCGCGAAGTAGGTCGGGTTGGTCGCGCCGAGCAAGCGAAACCGCAGCCAGTCCGGGTCGTCCGGCCGCTCGCCTGCGTTGGGCGCGAGGAAGCCCTTGGGCGTCGTGTCCGCGCCGACGACGAGCGCGACGTCGCAACGACCGGCGAGGATCTCGGCTCGCGCGACTTCGAGCGCGGTCGCACCCGACGCACACGCGGCGTACGACGAGGCAACGCGCGCTCCCGTCCAGCCCAGCGCCTGCGCGAAGGTCGCGCCCGCGACGTAGCCGGGGTAGCCGTTGCGCACCGTGTCCGCGCCGGACACGAACTGCACGTCGCGATAGTCGATGCCCGCGTCCTCCAGTGCGGCGCGGGCAGCGACGACGCCGTACTCGACGAAGTTGCGACCCCACTTGCCCCACGGGTGCATGCCGACACCAGCAATGACGACGTCGCTCACACGTCCACCTCCCCACCCGCCACCCATTGGCGTAGCCGGCTCACGCCGGCGCTCCATCGATTGGCTTCCACTTGTAAACGAGGTATTCGGTGTCGTCGGTGGTGTAGAGAGGCTCGACAATGAGCTCGACCGGCTGGCCGACTTCGAGGTCGTTGACCGTCACGCCTTCGGCGACCTGGCCGAGCACCACCATCTGCTCGTCGGCGAGCTCCACCGCGGCGAGCGCGAACGGTTCATAGGTCTCGCTGCGCGGGATGTAGGGCGGCGGCGGTTGATATTGCGCGTCGGTGAATGACCACACCTTGCCGCGACGGGACAGACGCGCCTCTTCGAACTCGCTCCCATCACATGCCGGGTTGCCGCAGAAGAACGACGACTTCGGAAACCAGACAGTGCCGCACGTCGTGCACCTGTTGCCCAACAGGGCCGGTTCGTCGTCGATGGTGAACCAGCCCTCGATGGCCGGCGCCCGCTTCAGGATGGCGCTCATCGGGGCCCCCGCGGCGATCTGGAGCGCAGCGGAGCAACGTCGTGGGGATGATCTGACACCCCGTCAGATTAGCCGCTCGGGCCTTTCTAGAGTGAGCGGCATGCCACCGATCGTGCCCGCGGGCAGCGTCGTGTTCGGGATCCAGCTGCCGGTTCAGGCGCAGAGCAAGTACTTCGTCGAGCCGTGGGAGCTGGGCGCCGGGCCGGCGGAGGTCGCGACAGTCGCACAGGCCGCTGACCGTGCCGGCTTCTTCTACGTCGCCGTCTGCGACCACGTGGCGATTCCCGACGACCTGTCGCCGCGGATGAGCGCGGTGTGGTGGGACACCATCGCCTCGCTCGGCTGGCTGGCCGGTCTCACGACGCGAACCCGGCTGCTGTCGAGCGTGTTCAACCTGACCTACCGGCACCCGCTCGTCTCAGCGAAGTCGTTCGCGACGCTCGACTACATCTCGCAGGGGCGTGCGCTCATCGGTGTCGGAGCGGGTCACGTCGAGAAGGAGTTCGAGGCGCTCGGCGTCGACTTCGCCGGCCGCGGTCGGTTGCTCGACGAGTCGCTGGAGGTTTTCGACGAAGCGCTTCGTACCGGCATCGTCGACGGCATGGAGATCCAACCCAGGCCGGTGCAGCAGCCGCGGCCACCGATCTGGGTGGGCGGCTCGGCGCGGGCAGCGGTGCGACGTGCGGCGCGGCTGGCCGATGGATGGCTGCCGCAGGGCACGCCGCTGCAGGAGATGCCGGCGATGGTCGACCTCTATCGCGAGGAGCGAGGGGACGAGACCGGCGACATCGGCGCGATCTCCCCGTGGCTCTATGTCGGCGAGCCGTCGTGGGACCTCAACCGGGAGTGCGTCAGCGGCTCACCCGAGCAGCTCGCCGCCGAGCTCAACAAGTGGGCGGCTGTCGGCGTCAACCACATCCAGGTGCGCTTCCCGTCGCGGAGTGTGGGCGAGCTGGTCGACCAGGTCACGGCGTTCGGGGAGCAGGTCGGCCCGCTGCTGGGTCGCTGAAATGTTTCGGACTAGTCCCTAAGGACTACAACTCTCTCGACCGATCTTGCTCGTACGACGCTCCATCCGGCGAGAGGCCAATCGTGACGTTCTGGCTCAATGTGGCAATGGGCTACCTGCTGCTGCTCGGCGTCGGCTCCGCGATCGGTGCCTACCTGGGCAGCCGACGTCGTCGCGATGGCGGTGGCGGCGGCAGCACGGAGCCCGTCACGCCGAAGCCGTCCGGTCCGACGCTCGCACTCCACTGCCCACCTCTCGGCAGCGCCTTTGATCGCCACCTGCTCCCGGGCGTGACCTTCGCCGACCAGCAAGTGCCCGTCGGCTGAATGCCGGGTAACACAGCCTGCGGCAACTACAAGCTGCTCGTGCTGTCGAGCAGCGCAACAAGACGGGCCGGCGCTACCGACCTGTACGCGTCCTCCAGAAGCTCGCCAAGCTCATCCCAATCCACCCGACCGTCCAGGCAAGCACCGATCCAGCCGCGGTGACCGACGTAAGGCGGCCGGAAGAACCGACCGGACGTGGCGACAAGAGCCTCTTGAACGCCCGGCCCCGCCGCGCACCACAGGTGCGGAAACTCATGGTCGTGATGTCCGTTCGGCCACAGCATGGCGAACTGCTTGCGCACGAAGAAGCCGGGCGCGCCGTGCGTCAGCTTCTCGGTCACCTCAGGAAAACCGACGCAGATGGCGCGCACTCGGCCCTCGATGTCGGCGCTCACAACCCGGACGTCCCTTCTGGAAGACCACCGCAGGGGGCTGAGCCAGCCGGGCAAGCGCCGGTGCTTGACCGCACCTACCGCGCAGTCGCGCCCTGTGCGACGTAGAACTCGAGTTGAATGTTGTCCGGGTCGCGAAATGCGATCAGCGCGGATCCGGTCGCGGGAGTCACTTTGACTCCTGAGTGATCTACACCAGCAGCATCCAGATGTGTCGCCCAAGCCTCCAGCTGATCTTGGCTCTCGACGGCGAAGGCCAGATGATCGAGTCCGGTCCGTCGCTCGCTGAACTCGGCCGCCGCGTCTGCGTGGTCGTGCCGAGTGAGGCCTAGGACGACACCGCTCGGGTGACGCATGATGCGGCGCTCGAACTCGTCGGTGTCGTACGGGAACAATGAGGCAAACCCAAGAACCTCGCTGTACCAGCGCACTGAGCGCTCCAGGTCTCGCACGTTGATCGCCACGTGGTGGATGCCTGACATGCCTGCGTCTGTCACGCTTCACCGCCCCCCTTTTCGCGGTCCGGTTGCCCCCAAGTATGCAACTTCACAACTCACGAACGTGATCAACCTCGAGCTCTTGTGGCTCTCGTTCCGCGTGAGCCGAGCCCGCAACTCAGGAAGATGATCACGTTCGTGAGTGAGCACCAGGGTGGGCCGGACCGTAGCCTGATGCTGTGTTGACCGGCGTCCCCAAGACAGCTCTTGGGGTCGCGCGAATTCGTGCGGGTGAGTCGAGACGGCCGGACCGGTTGTTCGACGATCCCTTCGCCGCTGCCTTCGTCGCCGCGATGCCCGACGCCTACTCGCCCCAGACCGAGCGCAGTGATGCAGCCGAGCTCATCCGGACACGCATCGCGCTGCAAGTCGTCGTACGCACCAAGTTCTATGACGACTACCTACTCGCCGCGGCGGCCGACGGCATCAGGCAGATCGTTCTGCTCGCAGCTGGACTCGACACCCGCGCGTTCCGGTTGCCGTGGCCGGACGGTACGACGGTGTTCGAGGTCGACCTGCCGGAGACGACCTCGTTCAAGAACAACGTCCTGGCGGGGCTCAGCCCACAGCCGACGACAACACGTCAGGTAGTCGTCGCCGACCTCACTGCGGACTGGCCCACCACTTTGACCGCTGCCGACTTCGATGTATCGCAGCCGACTGCGTGGCTCATCGAGGGCCTGCTCGTCTACTTGAGCCATGACGACGCCGCGCGCCTGCTCGGCGCTGTCGCTGAGCTGTCCGCACCCGGCAGCCGGTTGTCGTGCGAACAAGGTCGCGGTGTTCAGCAGCTCCAGCAGATGGCCGCTGCACGGTCCGCCGCCGGTGCCTCCGAGGCAGTGGCCCTCTGGCAGGGGGGCATCGAGGACGTGAGCGGCTGGCTGGACCGGCACGGCTGGACCACCGAGAAGCACGACCTCGGCGCGCTCGCTGAGACGTACGGGCGCGGCACTGCTATCGAGTCCTCGTCGGGCTTCGTGATCGCCCGACGCTGAGTCAGCGTTCGATGCCGAGCACCAGGGTGCTGCGGTGCTTGCCGCCGGAGTAGACCGTGACGGTCCCACCCGCTGCATCCGTCGTCTGACCCACCGAGCCGTTGCTGTGCGGCTCGTCGACCGTTTGCAATGCCAGTCGCAGCGTGTGACCGCGCGCGAGCGTCGCCAGGGTCGGGAAGATCTCTACGTCGAGCTTGTAGATCGTGTCGGACTTCACCGGCAGCACGGACGAGCGCGTGTCCGGGTGCCACGGTTGCACCATCCTGCCGTCGGCAAAGGCCGACTTCGACTTGTCCAGCGCGCGCAGCGACAACACCTGCCAACCATTCGACAACGGCGCCACCGAACCGTCCGGTGACACATCCTCGAGGCGCGCGGTGATCATCGCGTCGTTGCGCGTCGTCGACACATAAAGATGTGCCATCGAGGTACCCGCGATGCGCAGCTCGTGCTGGGTCACCGGCAGGTCGTAGGCGACGCCGGTGTCGTCGTTGACGTTGTGGTTGCCGGTGCAAACGGGCGCAGCTGGCGCGCCGCCTGCCGTCCATTGCTCGGTCGACTCCGAGCAGACGCCGGACGCGGGCACCCAAGGCACCATCCCGCTGCCGGAGGTTGGCTTGGCTGCTGTCAGCTCACCAGGCGAGCCGGGTGTCGCCGAGCCGCTGAGCGACAAGGCGCGATAACGCGTGTCGGCGGGCGGATACGCGGTCGACGTCTCGAAGTGCCCCGTGCCGATGCGGTACGCAGCGACCTGAGGCACCTCCTTGTCCAGCGACGGGTCCGGAACACCTCGCAGGTAGTGGTCGAACCACCGCAGCTCGAGCGACGTCAGCGCCGGCACACCGTCGGCCGGCAGGTCAGCGGCGGCACTCGCCTGCAAGTGCGTCCACGGCCCGATCAGCAACCGCGACGGAACCCCGCGCGCATGCAGCGCGTTGTAGATCATCGGCTCGCTGCGCTGGAACAGGTCGTACTCGCCACCGACGACGAACGTCGGTACGTCGATCTTGTCGATGACGTTGAGTGGTGACCGGTCGCGATAGAACTTGCCGTCGTAAGCGCTGTCGTAGCCGCTCACCTTTTCTCCGCTGACAGCCGACGCCACCACCGGCACTTGGAAGTTGGCCGCACCTTGAACATGGTCGGCGAGCGCGCTCGCGGAGCCGACCGGGTCGCTCGCGGTGTCAGTTGACGGCAACACTCCCGCGCCGCTGACGAGGCCGAGCCAGGACGGGATGAACGCGGTGTCCGACTGACCACCACTGACGGCCACGTCGCGGTAGGCGTCGCCCATCGGCACGATCGGGAACTCCACCTTCAGACCGGGCGGGTGCTGAGCGGCAGTGAGCAGCTGGTCAATCGCCCCGTAGGAGACACCGAACAGACCGACATCTCCGTTGCCGCCCTTGAGCCGGTGCGCCCACACCGCGCAGGCGTAGTAGTCCTTCTGCTCGCGCGGGCTGAACGAGGCCCACTGCCCACCGCTCGAGCCGGTGCCACGCACGTCGACGATCACCTGGATGTAGCCGCGCTGCACGAGGTAGTCGTTCTCGAAGTTGAGCTGCGGCGAGTTCTTGTTGTACGGCGTCTGCGTCAGGATGACCGGGAACCTGCCCGGCGCCGCCGCTCCGTCCTTGCCGGCGGGACGAAGCACGTCGGCCTTGAGCACGACGCCGTCGTCCATCTTGATCGGGACGTTGGTCGTCTTGCTGATGCCGTACGTCGCCGGACGCGGCTTCCACTCCGCCGCGCGGGCGTGCGTGGACGCGATCACCGGGGTGGCAGCGATGAGCGAGCCGGCGAGGGAAAGGGCCAGAGACCTACGCGACAGCATGGTTTTCCCTTCGCCGCGCCGGGCCGAGATCCTGCCCAAAATTGCGCTCGGACGATGACAACCCATGGCCTCCCCCGCTACGTATAGACAGCGTGGGGATGTCTGCGGCGGACGAGAGCGCGTTCCGCGGCTTCGCGGTGACCCGCCGACCGTCTCTGCGCCGTACCGCGTTCCTGCTCTGCGGCGACTGGCACCAAGCCGACGATCTCGTCCAGACCGCGCTGGTCAAGCTCTATGTCGCCTGGCCGAGGATTCACTCGAGCGAGGCGCCGGATGGCTACGCGCACCGCACCCTCGTTCGGTGTTTCCTGGACGAACGACGCCGGCCGTGGCGACGAGAGTCGCCGGTCGAGGCGGTCGACGACTTCGGGACCGCCGTCCGCCCGACCGAGGACCTGCTCGACCTGCGTGAGGCGCTCGCGCAGCTGCCGCGCCGCCAGCGAGCGACGCTGCTCATGCGCTTTTGGCTCGACGCGTCCGTGGCGCAGACCGCGGACGCACTCGGGTGCTCAGAAGGAACGGTCAAGAGCCAGACGGCTCGCGCGATGACCACGCTCCGCGCGCTGCTCGGCGATCAAGCACTTGTGACAAAGGAGTAGTCGTGACCGACATCAAGGACCAGTTCGCCAGACTGCTCGCAGACGAGCCGGACGCGCCCAACGACCTCGAGCGGATCGTCGTGGCCGGCCGCCGGGCGCGCCGGCGTCGTACTGCTGCGCTTGCCGTAGCAGGAACCGCGGGCGCGGCAGGACTGACGGCAGCCGTCGTCGTTCCAGTCCTTGCGAGCGGCGGCGGCGAGCCGTCGATCAGCCTCGGTACGCAGCCGTCGCCCACCCCGAGCACAAGTGCAAGCGCGGGGAAGTGTTACCTGATCTCCGCGCCGCCCAAAGCAGCGAAGCTCACCCTCCAACGCTTCATTCGGTCCGGCAAGGTCGGCGAGCACGCCACGATCAATCAGCTTCGCGCGCAGAAGAACGGTCGCACCATTCTCGAGGTGTGCGCAGAGGGCGCGTCGGCGCAACAGCCGAACGACGACACCTCGGCGCCACCGGCGGGCCCGCCGTACCACTACACGGAACAGCCCGACGCGATCGCGTCACGTCTCGCTGCGCACCTGCACAACCGCGTGACGCACTGGAGCCTCGACATCTCCTACAGCCGGCCGTTTGCGCAGGAGTCCGCAAGCCTCGACAAGGGTCATCCGACCTACTACGACGGAAACGTCGATGTGCACGAAACACAGGGCTACGGCGACATCGGCGTCCAGGTGATGCACGAGACAACCGAACAGGTGGCGTTCACGGGCGACTGCACCGCTGACGAGAACTGCGCCGAGACGACACTGGCGGACGGCAGCGTGCTGCGCACGGGTCAGGTCAAGGCCGGCCCCGGCGACACCGTCGTCACCGCCGAAGTCCACCGTCCGGATGGGACCGTCGTACAGGCGCAGATGAGCAACTACCCCTTCGGCCCGGAAGCCGGTACGCAGGCGCACGGCGAGCAGCCGCTGTCTCTCGACCAGCTGGTCAGCCTCGCGGAGGACGAGCACTTCACGTTCTAGGCTCACAGCACCATGACGAGCGACGAGCAGCCCGCCGCCTACACCACGTCCGGTCTGTCACTGCGCAACGCATTCGGCATCTTCATGCGATACGCCAACGCACAGGTGATCGCGGGCGTGCTCGTCGCCGCAGCGGTCCTGCGGATCGCCCTGGGCGGCTGGCACACGAGCGACCTCATCGTGGCCGGCATCATCCTCGGGCTGCAGCCGTTCACGGAGTGGGTGATCCACGTAACGGTGCTGCACTTAGGACCCTTCACCGTGGCTGGACGGAGCTTCGACCTTTACATCGCTAAACGACACCGCGACCACCATCAGGACCCGAAGGTCATCAGGCACGTGCTGATTCCGCGGCCGGTCGTCATCCGGCTGCTGATCTTCTCGGTGCCGCTCTATTGGCTGGTGACTCGAACTCTCCGCAATGGCGCGACGGCGCTGCTGACTGCCTACGCGATGCTTTTCGTCTACGAGTGGACGCACTTCCTCATCCACTCCAGCTACTCACCCCGGTCCGCCTACTACCGCTCGATCTGGCGGGCGCACCGTCTGCACCACTACCGCAATGAGAAGTACTGGTTCGGCGTGACCATCAACGCAGCCGACCACGTTCTTCGTACCTTCCCGCAGCGAGACGAGGTCGCAGCCTCCCCGACTGCTCGAACGCTCGGCGTAGAGCCGGCCGCCTGAGTGCAGTCTTAGTTCTGGCTGTGTCGGGGCAGCTGCTGCGGCGGCATCGGCATCGTTCGCAGGCTGCGCATCAGGCCGAGCTCACGGTTGAGCAGGTCGAGCTCACGGGCTAGCCGCGCACGTGTGTCGGCGGCCTCGAGCAGCTGTTGGCGTTCTGGTAGCGAAACCGCCACGGTTGCGGCAACGAGATAGGACAGGAGGCGGGGGTCGTCAGGCAGCTCGATCGACGGATCGGCATCGCCAAGTGTGTCGCGGTAGTCCGCATACGTCCGCCTGACCACGTCGGCGACCTCGACGAGATCTCCGTTGTCTCCCGTTGGTTCGTCGAGCAGGTGTGCATCGACCTGCAGATAAGGCCGGGACGCGTCCAGCTCATCGAAGCGAAACCGGCGGCTACCGGTCGTCATGAGCGCAAACCGTCCGTCCGGGAGCGCCTCCGCACGTCTGACCACAGCAACGCAGCCGACGTCATACAACGATCGCACCGCGTCGGTGCCGACCTCGTGTCCCTCGCGAATCGCGACGACGCCGAACAGCCGTGGCTCCGGTGTCGCCAGCAGGTCAGCGACCATCTCTCGGTAACGCGGCTCGAAAACGTGCAGAGGTAAGGGAATTCCGGGGAACAGGACAGTTCCGAGCGGAAACAACGGCAAGAGCTCGGCCACCCAGCGACGATAGTGTCAATTCGGACTGCTGGGGCGACGCGGTTCAGCGAGTGACGCCTTCACGTCCCGAGGATCTCCTCGTGTCGCTCGGCGCTACGCGCCTGGAACTCCTCGGTCGTATTGGTGTGCGGGAACAGCTCGTCAGGCACCGGCACCCCGAGCGCCGCGCAGAGCGGTTCCCAGCCGTCGCCCGGTTGCCACTCGACCAGCTTGTCTGGTGACACCTCTGCGCGAACGGCCGCGTTGTGCCGGTCGTACGCCGCAAGAGCAGCATCGCGGTCACGCCAGTTGGGGTCGAACGCATCGAACATGTCCCCCACCATGTCGCCGAACTCGGCCATCTGCGGCTGTGCCTGCTTCACGTCGTCCGGTACGTCGCTCAGGATCGTCGCCTTGGCGCTGCGATACCAGGTCTCCGCGTCGGTGCGCGTCGACAGCAGCACTACCGCGTCCGGATTGGCAGCCGCGATTGACCGCCAGCACGCCGCTCCGGGCCAGTCGACGATCGCGGCGTAGCCGTCCAGGATGCGCGACCAGTCGACGGTCTCACCTCGGATGGCCGCATGCCACAACGGCACATGATCGAGATGCTCGATCACCTCCTGCATGTGGTAGCAGGGCGCGTCGAGCAGCCGCTGGAGAGCCTGTTTGAGAGACGCCGTGCCGGTCCGACCCAGCCCGGCGCCGACAACACGGATCATCCGTTTCCCCTCCCGGCGACGAACAACAGAAGTACGGTCGGCTTCTGCATCAGTCTCTCGAGGAGGACTCTATGGCTGAGCATCCGAACGTCGAGCGTCTTCGCAAGGGTTATGCCGCCTACAGCAGTGGCGACATGGACACCATCACCGAGCTGTTCGCCGACGACATCCTGTGGCACGTCGCCGGCCGCAGCCAGCTCTCCGGCGACTACAAAGGGCGAGACCAGGTTTTCGGCTTCTTCGGCAAGCTGATGGAGCTGAGCAACGGCACCTCGAAGCTCGAGGTGCACGACCTCCTGGCCAACGACGAGCACGGCATCGCACTCGTCAAAGGAAGCGCGACGCGTGGCGACAAGTCGTACAGCGGGTCGGACGTGCACACATTCCACCTGCGCGACGGCAAGGTCGTCGAGTTCTGGGACTCGCCACTCGACCAGTACGAAGCCGACGAGTTCTGGTCTTAACGGTTAGCCCGCCGAAAGGCGGTCAGCAAGAGTCGATCAACCACGCGGGTCGGTAGCGCGTTGAGCGCTGCCGCCTGCGGGTTGGTGTGAATGCGGTAGGCCGGGCGCGGGCGTCGTACGGTCAGCACCTTCTCGATCAGCGCGGCGAGGTCGTCAGGATCGCCGGCCCGGCGCTCTTCCTGCGGGATGCGCTTCTGCGCGAGCCGCAGCACCTTGCCGTAGTGCGTCGACCGCTCGGCCAGACCGTCGAAGCGTTGCGTGATCGACTCGACCATGCCGGTCTTGAACGCGCCTGGCTGGATCTTCACGACGTCGACATCGAGCATCGCGAGCTCGCGACGCAGGGCATCGCCGTACGCCTCGACGGCGTGCTTGGAGATGGCGTAGGGACCGTTGAACGGCATCGCGCTCTGCCAACCCGTCTCCGAGGACAGCAAGACGATGCGGCCCTTCGCCGCGTGCAGCAGCGGGAACAACGCGCGGTTGACCTGAAAGCCGCCGACGAGGTTGACGTCGATCACCCGCCGGAAGTCAGCTGGCGCGAGCTCGACCAGTGGGCCGATGCCGAGCACTCCGGCAAAGTTGACGACCGCGTCGAGCGAGGATGTTTCCGCGGAAACTCTCTCCGTCAGTGCAGCCACGCTGGCCTCGTCGGTCACGTCGAGAGCAACCGGCATGACCTTTTCGGTAGCAAGTGCATGCAACGCCGACATATCGAGATCGGCCGCAAAGACGCGCCACCCGTTGCGCGCGAGACGCCGAACCGTGGCGGACCCGAGCCCGCCCGCCGCGCCGGTGATGACAACTGACTTGTTCATCGATTTCCGCTCCCGAACGGGGTAAACGGGCGCACTATGACCTCGTCGCGGCAAAGCACCGCGGGAAATGGGGTGGAAAATGAGAACAGCTAGTGCCACCACCACGACGATCTGCCTGGTCGCGGCCAGCATGTCGCTGTCGCCGGCCAATCTGGCGTTTGCAGGGGACAAGGGCAAAGCGTCCGGCGGGTGCTCGAATCCCTATGCGCTGGCGATCTACGACGACAATGGCAACCTTCTCGTTGGCGGAGCCGTCGATCAGCGGAATGCGCAGCTGATCCCACTCCTCGGCGGGGACACACTTTTCGCCATCTTCCGGTCCGTCGATCGCAACAACGACGGAGCCTTGTGCTTCAAGTTGCCGGACGGCTGGACCTCGGGCAACACGGACAACAGGGCCGGTTTCTACAACCTGGTCGACAACAAGTCCTGAGGCTGCGGTCACCAGAGCTGGTCGACGTAGTCGTCCGTGCCGACGTTGGTACGTAGGAAGGGCGCGACCAGCAAGGTGTCGGCGACGCCGTCGGCTGCGAGCCGGTCGGTGTAGTCGCGGAAGCGCGGCAATGAGTTCCGCACGTCGCCGTCGACGAAGAACAGCTGGCAGACCCGGTTCTCCTGACCACCGGGTGAACCGAGTGACATCGGCGCGCTGTCACGCGAGTTGCGGAACTCAGGCCGTGGCGTCCAGTCGGACGCGATCTCGATCTGCGAACCGTCGAGCAGCTCCTTCAGCGGTCCGGCCAGCCGCCCGTGCAGGTCCGCTGCGTCACCGGCGCGGCCATCGAGCCACACCCCGACGATCGCCGCGTAGTGGTGGTCGAGGGCGAGCTCGACCGGGACCGGGTCAGGGTCGCGATAGGTCGTTCCGACGTAGTCGAACGTCACCGTGTGCACGTGCGACCGCTCGTTGAAGCCACGTCCGCTGGCATAGAGCGAGTGCACCTGTGGGAGTGCCCACGCATCCCAGTCCTCGTGATGGCCCTTCTCGAGCCAGTAGATCGCCACATAGGACCCGGCGTCGATCGGATCAGCGACCGCGGTGGTTCCCCAGCGCAGGTCCTTCATCTCCCGTGTCGCCACCCAGCGCGACCCGGCGAAGTTGTAGGGGCCGACCAGGCAACCCGCGATGTAGTGGTCGCGCTCGTACCAGCGGTTGTAAGCCGCTTCGAAGCCCTGGTGGGGATCAACGAGCGTCAGCAACATCGAACCGACCTTGATCGGATAGTCCTCGACGCCGAAGGCCTCGAGCGGATAGTTGGTCGGCAGGCTCATTTAGATCTCCCCGAGCTGAGTGATGACGTCTGCGCGGATGACCTTTCCTGTCACCGTCCGCGGCAGTGGTGCGTCCTGGATGAACCAGCGCGACGGCACCTTGTAGTAAGCCAGTCGCTCCTTGACGAAGGCGGCGAGCTCGCCCTCGTCGACCCGCAGGCCGGCGGGCGGCACGATCACAGCAGCCACCTGTTGCCCGAACTCGTCGTCAGGAACTCCGACGACAGCGACCTCGTCGACCGCCGGGTGTTCCTCGAGACAGTTCTCGATCTCCGCGGGATAGACGTTCTCGGCGCCGCGCAGGATCAAGTCCGTGCGCCGGGTGGACAGATAGAGCGAGCCGTCGCGGATCTCGCCCAGGTCACCGGTACGCAGCCACCGCTGGTCATCGATGATCGCTCGCGTCGCCTCGTCGTTGCGCCAGTAGCCCAGCATGACCATCGGACCGCGGACGAGGATCTCGCCGCTCTCGTCGGTCTTGACCTCAACGGTTGCGACCGGCTTGCCGACCGATGTCGGGCTCTCCTGCAGCTCGGCGTACGACGCCGACGTCGCTAGTGCGGTGCACTCGGTCTGGCCGTAGCCGATGCCCCAGGTCACCTGCGGCCCGAAGACTTCCCGGATCTTGCGTTGCAGCGCCGGCGACCAGGCAGCGCCACCACCACCGATGTGCTGCAAGCTGCTTGTGTCGATCTGCGGCGCCAACGGTTGGTGCAGTCCGCGCCACAACGTCGTCGGCATCGTCGCCCACGATGTGCATCGCTCGCTCTCGAGCAACCGCAGCGTCTTTTCTGCATCGAACCGCCCGGGCTGCCAGATCGTGGCCGATCCGACTCCCATGCCGGCGATCACGCCGTTGTGCAGTCCGGCCACGTGGAAGAGCGGTGTGCTGTTGAGGATGCGCGCCGGCGGCAGCGTCATGCCGGGTGGCAGTCGCTGGCTGATCAGGTGCTGCTGCGCCTGCACGAGTGCGATGACGTTGCGGTGCGAGTGGGTCGCGCCCTTGGCTCGCCCCGTCGTCCCGCTCGTGTAGAGGATGACCGCCGGGTCGTCCTCATCGATCGGCACGTCCGGCAACGGCACGGTCTTTGTGTCCGCGACGGCGGCCGCGATCTCCACCATGTCATCGATCACCAGGGTGGGCTCGCAGTCGGCCATCGCCAGAGCAAGCTCCGCGGGCGACCACCAGGCGTTCAGGCCGACAGCAATCGCGCCGAGCGACACCGACGCCCAGAACGTGGTCACCCATTCGATCGAGTTCCAGCCGAGGATGGCGACTCGGTCACCCTTGCCCACGCCCCTCGAAGCCAGCCATGCCGCGACGCGACCGACCGCCGCGTGATGCTCGCCGTAAGTGATGCGTCGCCCGCCGTCGACGACGTAGTCCTGGTCGCCGAACTCCAGCGAGGCGTCGAGCAGCTCCCGCAGTGACCGGTGCCGTTCGGCGAACACCGTCATCGGCACACCGAACACTTCTTCCTGCGTCAGCTCGTAGGACAGTGGACTCATGCGGCCTGCCCCCTTGTGCAATGGTCACGGCCATGAGTGACGCGCACGAGGCGATCCGCAACCTGCTCGGCCGCTACTGCGAGCTGATGGACGCTGGTGACTTCGCAGGACTCGCGGAGCTGTTCGCGCGCGCGTCCCTCGCGGACGAACATGGCAACGTCTTCGCCACCGGCGCCGCGGAGATGCGCGCCATGTGGGAGCGGCAAACGATCCTGTACGACGTCGATGGGCGTGCCGGGCACGACGGCAAGCCACGCACGCGCCACGTGACGGCCAACCCGGTGATCACCGTCGATGGCGACAGTGCGACGTGCACCTCGTCGTACGTCGTCTTCCAAGGCACGGAGGCGCTGCAGTTGCAGCCGATCGTGACGGGCCGCTATGCCGACAGGTTCAGCTGCGACGACGGCGGACAGTGGCACTTCGCGCAGCGGCGCTACGCGATCGACCATGTCGGCGACCTGTCCCAGCATCTTCGAACGAGCTAGTTGACCTGGCGGTCGGAGCCCGACCAGTACTGCGCGCGCAGCGTCTTCTTGTCCGGCTTGCCGAGGGCAGACAGCGGGATCGCGTCGACGAAGTCGACAGACTTGGGCTGGTGCACCGCTCCCTTGCGGTCCTTGACGAGAGCGATCAGCTCGTCCGCCTCGACGGTCGCGTCGGGACGACGGATGACAACAGCCTTGACGGCCTCGCCCCACTTCTCGTCCGGGACACCGATCACGGCAACCTGCGCGACGCCGGGATGCGTCGAGATGACGTCCTCGATCTCCCGCGGGAAGACGTTGAACCCGCCGGACACGATCATGTCCTTCTTGCGGTCGACGATCGTCAGAAAACCCTGCGCGTCCTTGCGGGCGATGTCGCCGGTGTGCAACCAGCCGCCCTTGAGTGCCTCCTCGGTCTGCTCGGGCTTGTTCCAGTAGCCCTTCATGACGAGCGGACCGCGCACGCAGATCTCGCCCGGCTCACCGTCCGGCACCTCGTTGAGCTCGTCATCGAGCAACGCGACCTTCAGCCATGGCACCGCGCGACCACACGTGCCGAGCCGCGCCAGGTCGTTGGTGTCGTGCTCGCCCTTCTTCAGCACGGCGATCGTCATGCCGCACTCGGACTGGCCGAAGAACTGGAAGAAGATCGAGCCGAACTTGCCGATGGCCTCCTTGAGCCGGGTCGGCGACATCGCCGATGCGCCGTAGTAGACGGTCTCGAGGCTCGACAGGTCGTAGTTCTCCCGGTCGGGGTGGTCCATGAGGATGTAGAGCATCGTCGGCACGAGCATCGTCGCGGTGATCTTGTACTTCTGGATCGCCTCGAAGACAGAGGTGGGCTCGAAGCCGGGGAGCACGACGATCGACCCGCCACGCAGCAGCGTCGGGATGAAGAACGCTGCGCCGGCGTGTGACAGCGGCGTCGAGATGAGGAAGCGGACATCTTCCGGCCACTCCCACTCCGACATCTGGATCTGGCACAACGTCGCCCCGGACCGGTAGGTCTGCATGACGCCTTTGCTCTTGCCCGTCGTACCGCCCGTGTAGGTGAGACCGGTCACCTCTTCCGGATCGACGACCGGAGCCTGCAACGGCTTCGCTTCGAACGTCTTGGCGAGCGCGATCAGATCGGTGCCGACCTCACTCGGACCGAGCGCCAGCAAGGTCTTCAGTCCCGGCACGCGGTCGCGCAGCTCGGCGGCCCGCTCCTCGAAGCCGGTCGGGTCGAACACGAGCGTCTCGACGCCGGCGTCCTCGAGCACGTAGGCCTGGTCGTCGACCGACCCCATCGGGTGCAACGACGTGCTCCGGCAGGGCGGCAGCATGTTGGCGCCCATGGTGAACAGCACCTCGGGCCGGTTCTTCGACAGCATCGCGATCGGGTGGTGCTCACCGATCCCGAGTGAGGTGTAGGCCTGCACGTATCGGCTCATCTCGGCGGCCACCTGCGAGCCGGTCAGGACCTCGTCACCGAGGTAGACCGCGGGCTTGTCGGCGTGCCGGGTGAGGGCCGCGACGAGCAGGTCGGGCATGAATGCCGGGCGGTGCAGATCAGCCGAAGACATGCTCGCGACGATATCTGAAAGGGTGTCAGATATGGACGGTCGGTCACCGACGCTCAGCCTCGGTCTGCCCAACTTCGGCGAGTGGTTCGACCGGGACTGGTCGCTGCTGCTCGACCTGGCCCGCGCCGCAGACGACGCCGGCGTCGACCGGCTCGTGGTCACCGACCACGTGCTCATGGGTCGCAACACCGATGCCTATGTCTGGGGGCGGTTCCCGACGCCGCCGGACGGCCCGTGGCTGGAGCCGCTGACCTGCTTGTCAGCGATCGCGGGCGCGACCCAACGGGTGCGGTTGGCGACGGGCATCATCATCGCGCCCCTTCGGCCGGCGCCGGTGCTCGCCAAGACGGTCGCGACCCTGGACGTGCTGTCCGGGGGACGCGTCGACCTCGGCGTCGGGGTTGGCTGGCAACGCGAGGAGTACGACGCATCCGGACTCGACTTCGATCAGCGCGGCAAGCTGCTCGACGACACTGTCGCGGCTTGCCGGACGCTGTGGTCGCAGCTGCCCGCGTCGTACTCGTCGTCGACCGTGACGTTCGACGACGTCTTCTGCTCCCCGCAGCCCGTGCAGCCGAGGCTGCCGGTCTGGTTCTCCGGGACCTTCAACGCGCGCACCCGCCGTCGGGTGCTCGAGCTCGGCGACGGTTGGATCCCGATCATGGGTGCGACAGTCGAGGACATCCGGGCGGGGGCAGCAGAGCTGCGCGCCGGGAGCGATCGACCCATCGAGATACAGGCCCCGGTGCGCTCGATGGATAACGTTGCCGAGCTGGTCGACGCCGGCGTCACCAACGTCTACATCAACGCGATGTCCATCGATGTGAAACCCGCCGACGTGATGGCTCGGCTAGCCGACGTGGTCGACGAGTTCCGGGCGGTGACGGCATGACTGCAGGTGAAAGGCGCGAGCTGCACGAGCTCGTCGAGCGTTATGCGCAGGCGGTTGACCGTGCGGACGGCAACGCGGTGGCAGACCTCTTCACCGAGGACGGCGTGCTCGCCACGTGGATGGACCCGACCACGGGCAAACCGACGGGCGAGAACGAGGGTCGAGCCGCCGTCGCAAAAGCGGTCAGCGGCCTGAGCCGCTACGCCGCGACGCATCACACGATCTCGAGCCACTCCTCGACGGTCGATGGCGCGCACGCCACGGGCGAGACCCTGTGCACGGCGCATCATGTGACGGACAAGGACGGACGCAAGAGCGACCGAGTGCTCTACATCCGCTATCTCGACACGTTTGCCCGGACGTCGGGTCCTTGGCTGTTCATGCGCCGTGAGGTTCACGTCCAGTGGGCGTCGACACTTCCCGTCGACTGAAGGTCAGCGCCAGTCGGGGTGCAGGCCGCGCTGCAGCACCAACCGCAGTCCCTCGACCGTCTGACCGTTGAGCTCGCGCGCTTCCTCGGCAGTGGCCAACCAGGCAACCGCGGCCGCGGGTGCCGATGGCGGCGCCCCGGCATAGTGACCTTCGAGCCCGAGCCGCGCAGCGTTGGCCGCCATCCGCTCGGTCGTCACATGACCGGGATCGACGTTGACCGCAACGATTCCCTGCGGGCCGTGTTCGACGGCGAGGAAGCCGGCCAGCCGATGGAACCCCGCCTTGGACGCGGCGTACGCGTAGCCCCAGCCACCCTCACCGACCGGGGCCGGCGGATCGTGCGTGGCCGAGTAGGAGGTGATCGCGATGATGCGACCACCGCCCTGGTCGAGCATCACGGGCAACGCGGCCTGCACGACAGCGAGCTGAGCGACGACGTTGGCCGTCAGCTTCGTCGTGAGCAGCTCCGGCGAGATGTCGGCGAGACGAAGCATGCTGCCCGCGCCGGTGTGCACCGCGTTGAGGACGAGCGCGTCGAGCCGACCCAGCTCGTCAACGGTTGCTGCGACGGCTCGTCGTAAGGAGTCGAGATCGAGAAGGTCGGCGGTGTGCACCACCGCGCGTCCGCCGCGCTCGGCCACCTCTGCGGCCGTGCGTTCGAGGCTGCCTTCGACCGACGCTCCGCCGCCGGCATCGGAGTCGTCGACGCCTGACCCCTCGGTCAGCGTGCGCGCTGTCAGCCCCAGGTCGAAGCCCGCATCGGCCAGGGCGTGCGCACATGCCCGGCCGATGCCTCTGCTCGCCCCGGTGACGAGCGCGACGGGCCGACTAGTCACGTGGCGACTCTAGGGTCATCGAAAAATAGTCACCTCGCGCAGCAACCAAGGTGCACAGTCAGGAGTCGAACGCCACGGAACGTCTACAACGAAAGAGGTCACATGTTCCGGCACATCGCCCTGCTCGCCATCGTCCCGGTCGCCATCGCCCCGCTCGCCCTCGCTGTGGTCCCCGCCGCGGGCGCCACTGCCGCACCGAGCAGTCAGCGCGTCAAGGTCATCTCATCCTGCACCAAGGCGACATACCAGCCGAAGAGCTACATCTTCTTCTGCGCAGACGGCGGCGCGGGGCTGAAGCAGGCCACCTACGCTTGGTGGACCGTCAAGACTGCGCACGGCAGCGGCACCTACTACTTCAACGACTGCAAGCCGAGCTGCGCGGGTGGGACGGTCCACGAGCAGGCCGCCGAGTTCACGGCCTACCGCGTCCGCGACACCAAGAACCACGGCGAGCTGTTCACCCGCGTCGAAGTCGACACCCGGCACGCGCACCACGTCTTCCAGATGCCGACCGCCACCTACGGCTGACCGAACCAGCGACTGACCCGCGACGAGCCGAACTCCTGCTTGTCGCGGGTCAGCTCGACGGACGGGCCCTGCATCGTGCCAAAGGGCCGGTCGCCTGCGGAGAAGGTGACATCCACCTTGGCCACCGAGTCCCAGCCGAACTGCAGCCAGCAGAGGCCGCGTCCGTCGTAGGTCGACGTCGGCTCCTCGCCGCGCAGCAGAGCCGCAATCCGATCCGCCGCGACCGCTGCTTGACCCTCGGCGAACACGCCGGCCTTCGGCGTACCGACGCTGGTGGCGTCACCGACCGCAAAGACGCCGGGGTACGACGTCTGCATCGTCAGCGGGTCGACCGGAATCCATCCGTTGTCGGTCAGCCCGGCGTCGACGAGGACCTGCGGCGCGCGGTGCGGCGGCACTGCCAGGAACAGATCGCATGGCAGCTCGTCGCCGTCGGCCAGAGTCAGCACCTTGCGCCCGCCGTCGACCTCGCGGACAAGCCGGTCCGGATACCAGTCGATGCCACGGCGAGCGAACTCCTCGAGCAGCACCGTCGACGCCTCCGGTGACGGCGGGATGGGTACGCCGAGGGGCATGACCAACGAGACCTGCGAGGAGTGCAGAAGTCCGCGGTCGCGCAGGAAGTCGTGCATCAGGAGCGCGGTCTCGCTCGGTGCCGGGGGGCATTTGAACGGTGTCGAGGTGACCCCCACGACGACTCGGCCTCCACCGAAGTTCGCCAGCACCTCGCGCACCGCGAAAGCACCGGCGACGGTGTAGAACTCGTGCCCGTAGTCCACGAGGCCGGGGATGGCGGCGGGGTCGAGGTCCGCGCCGAGCGCGACGACGAGGACATCCGCCTCGAGCACCTCGTCGTCGGTGGTGACGCGCTTCGTCGCCGGGTCGATGGCGCGAATGGTGGACTGCAGGAACCGGACACCCGGCTTGGCGATGTCGGCATAGCGATGGGTGACCGCGTCCTGCGTCTCGCGACCGAACATCACATCGAGCTTTGCGAACCCGAAGACAAATGCGGCGGAGCGGTCGACCAGGACGAGGTCGAGGTCCTCGCCGAACTCCTCGGACAGCCGAGTCGCGAGCTCGAGTCCGCCGAAGCCGGCACCAAGCACAACGACGCGCACGGCGAAACGCTAACGCCATAGGCTCCCGCCGTGCGGGCTTATCGGCTTCTCGATTGGCAACAGCCAGGTTTCGCCGACGTGCCGGTGCCGGAACCCGGTCCGGGACACGTCCTCGTCCGGGTCGCCGGCGTCGGCTTGTGTCACAGCGACGTGCTGTTCCTCGAGTCCCCGGGCGGGGTGCTGCCCTACGACCTGCCGTTCACGCTCGGGCACGAGATCGCCGGCTGGGTGGACGACGTCGGCGCCGGCGTCAACGACGTCGCGATCGGCGATGCGGTAGCCGTGGCGTGCATGTCGCCGTGCTGGGAGTGCCGCTGGTGTCGACAGGGTGCGGACAACTACTGCGTGAACACGTGGAAGGGCCGCGGCTTCGGCGCGGACGGCGGGTTGGCATCCCACATCGCCGTGGACCGGCGCGAGATCGTGCCCCTCGGTGATCTCGATCCGCGTCTGGCCGCGCCGCTGACCGACGCGGGGGCAACGTCGTACCACGCCGTGCAACGCGTCCGGCCCAAGCTCGACGCAGCTGCCGCCGTGACCCGACCGACCGCGGTCGTGATCGGCGTGGGCGGTCTCGGTTCTTATGCCGTGCAGTGGCTCAAGCTGCAGACACAAGCACGAGTCATCGCCGTGGACGCGCGTGAGGAACGCTTCGACATCGCGCGCGGCCTCGGCGCGGATGATGTCATCGCTGCGGGTGAGGGGTTGTCGCGACGACTGAGTGAGGTCGTCGGCGGCGACGGCGCCGACGCGGTGCTCGACTTCGTCGGCACTGACAAGACCTTGAACGCTGCGCTCCGTAATGCGGCCAAGATGGGCGCAATCGCCCTCGTTGGCGCGGGAATGGGGACAGCGCAAGTGCGCTACGGCCAGCCCGCGCACGACTGCGACGTGTTCAACCCGCAAGGCGCTCGCATCGCGGAGCTGCACGAGGTCATCGACTTCGCGCGCGCCGGCAAGGTGAAGATCGAAGTCGAGCAGTTCGCCTTCGACGACGTTGCCGATGCGTACCAACGACTGCAAGCCGGCACTCTCAACGGCCGAGCAGTCGTCACGCCCTAGCTGCGCACTGGACGAAGTCGAGGCGGTCGAGGTTCTCGAGCTGAGACGAGTCCGCGTGTACGACGCCGGCGCTTCCGCCGTCGAACGACACTCGCGCCGACACCAGCGCATGCCTCGGGCATGAAGCACCGACTCGGAAGGCGAGAGTCAGGACGGCATCTCGGCCGGGTCCGATACGGACCGGATGCTCCAACGTCGACGAGGCGCATCCGTCGGTTCCGATCCGCACACCGAGTGGCTGCACGAGCACGGCGTCGCTGGTGATGCCCGTAGCGTTGAGCAGCGTGAGCGAGTGCGATCCGAGGTTCGTCACTCCGACCGCGACCGACAGCTGGTGCCGGTGATCAGTCCGCGTGCACTGCAACATGTGCGCCAGGAAGATCGTGCCGACTTTGATGACAGGACTCGTCGGTGCCGGCGCGGGCGGGACCGCGTGTTGGTGCCGATCGGCGGCTGCCGTTTTTTCGTGATGTGCGGACCGCGCGAGCACCACGGCTGCCGCAATGAGAACGACGACGACCGCCACGGCCGTCCAGTTCAGCCGCGGCCCGTCGCCACCGGCGAGCTGTTCAGGCCCGTGACCGTCGTCGTGCCGGTCGACCATGCGCGACCTCCTGAGTGGAGTGTCACACCGGTCGTGGGGCGACGGCTACGGTCGGAACATGAGCACGTTCATCACACGGCTTGACGCGACCGGCACCGGCCCTCGCCTCGCAGTGAAGGACATCATCGACATTGCGGGCGTTCCGACCACGGGTGGTTCTCGTGCTCTCGAGCGCGTAGCGAAGCCGGCCGAGCGTGACGCCGCCTGCCTGGCGGGTGCACGTGCCGCCGGGGCGCGCATCGTCGGCAAGGTCAACCTGCACGAGCTCGCGGTGCTGCCGCTCGGGACCAACCCGTGGTTCGGGACTCCGACCAACCCGCTCGACCCCGCCCTCATCCCGGGCGGGTCGTCGAGCGGTTCGGCGGTCGCGGTGGCGGCAGGCGACGCCGACGTGGCCTACGGCTCCGACACCGGCGGCTCGGTGCGCATCCCTGCCGCCTGCTGCGGCGTAGCGGGTCTCAAGACCACCCACGGCCGCATCTCCTGCGACGGGGTCTGGCCCCTCGCGCCGTCGTTCGACACGATCGGTCCGCTGGCCCGCGACATCGCCGGCGTCGAGCTCGGCATGCAGCTGCTCGAGCCCGGCTTCACCGCTGCGTCGGCGCCTGCCCAGCGCGTGGGCCGCTTGCGCACGTCAGGCGATCCGACGATCGAGGCAGCGGTCGACGTGGCACTCGCTGCCGCCGGCTTCGACGTCGTACCGGTGGACCTCGACTTCGACCTCGGCGCGGCCGCGTTCACTGCGATCTATTTCGCCGAGTTCTGGGCAGCCGACCACGCGTTGGCGGAGAGCGATCCCGACGGCATCGGCGACGACGTCAAGTCCATGCTGGCGATGGCCGACTTGTTCCGTCCCGGGCTCGACGAGGGCCGTCACCAGCGCGAGCAATGGATCGCGGCCATCACGTCAGCGTTCGCCGACGTCGAGCTTCTGGCCCTGCCGACGCTGCCGATCTTCCCGCCGCGGATCGACGCCATCCAGCCGGACTCCATGGAGCTCCTCATCGCGATCTCGAGTCACACCTCGCCGTTCAATGCAGCGGGTACGCCGGCGACTGCGCAACCGATCCCGGCGGCGGGGTCGGCACTGCCGGCCAGCCTGCAGCTGGTCGGTCCGGCCGGCGGCGAGGAGCTTCTCGTCGCGACAGCAAGACTGGTGGAGGACGCCGTCAGGCGGTGACGAACAGGCTCTCGAGCTCGCCAGCCGACACCGCCGGCACGAGGCGCTCGGCGAGGGCTTCCGCCGAATGCGGCAGCCGGAGCAGCGCTTGCATGTGCCGATCCAGCACGGACACATCGTGCTCGTCACAGAACCCGATGGCACCGAGCAGCTGATGACAGCAGCGCAGCACCTGCGTGGCCACCTCGTCGGCATGCAACCGCAGCGCGATGGCGTCGGCGTGACGCGCCACCGGCGTCGCGACGCCGAGCCGCCAGGTCGTGTATTTGACGAGCTCTTCGAGACCCCGCTGCGCCACGACCGCGTCCGCAAGGGCAAACCGGACCGTCTGAAACTCCGCGAGTGCCTGCCCGAACTGTTTGCGCACCTTGATGTGCTCCGTCACCAGGGCGAGAGCTGCGTCCACCCCGCCGAGCAGCCGCCACGACCCGAGCACGAGATGACGGTCGACATCGCCGAGCGGCACCGGCGCGCTTTCCGCGTCCAGCTCGGCGCGGGTGACGAACGGACCGAGCTTTGCCGGCCGCCGTGTCGCGGTCACGGCGGACCTCGTGTTGCCGTCGAGATCGGCCGCAAGCCAGCCGCCATCAAGGTCGCCGTGGTCGATCCGCGGGCGTCGCGGGTCGACGAGCGCGAGTCGGTTCCCCTCCACGGCGAGCAGCTGCTCGATCAGTGGATAGGGCAACACCACCGTGCCGGCGACCCGGCACAGCTCGGCGGCCGCCAGAAGCTCGTCGGCATCGGCCCGCACGTCGATGTCCCAGGCGCCGAGCTCGGCCAATGCTTCGCCTGCGGCGGCTCGTGCAGCCGGGTCGGTCTCAGCGCGCAACGCCAGCCCCACACCACCCAGCGCGGCAAACCGGTCCCGCGCACTCGCGCCGAACGCGACCACGTCACTGGGCAGTCGGGTGAGCATCAGCGGCCGCCCAGCACCGAACGTGCGACGAGCATCCGCTGCACCTCGATCGTGCCGGACGCAACGGTCGCGGCCTGCGCATAGCGCCAGTGGTCGTCGACCGCCCCGTGCAGGACGGCGTGCCGATCGCCCTCGAGGCCGTCCGGCCCCACCGCTTCCATCAGCAGCTCGGCGACCGACTGGTCGGTGCGCGTCGTCGCGATGCGAGCGATGCTCGCGGTCGCGTCGTCCGGCTGCCCGCTCTCCTGCTGCGCGACCGCGGTGTAGGCGAGCAACCGGGCAACGCGGACGTCGATCATCGCGCGAACCCAGCGGCTCCGAAGTCCACCGGGCAGCCGGTCCCACTCATCGCCGAGGGATTCGCGCAGCCGGGCGAGCAGCGAGTCGCAGCGCGCATAGCGCGCGATGCCCACGCGTTCATAGGCAAGCGCGTCCTTGATGACTCGCCACCCACCACCGACTTGCCCCAGGACGTCGTCCGGACCGACCCGCACGTTGTCCAGGAACAGCTCGTTGAGGTGGTGCGGGCCGAGCATGGACGGAATGCCGCGCGTCGTGACACCCGCCCGATCCATCGGGAGGAGGAACAAGGTGATGCGGCGTGAGGCGGATGCCGTCGGGTCGGTGCAGGCGGCGAGCACGCACCACTGCGCCATCAAGGCGTAGGACGTCCAGACCTTCTGCCCGTTGATGACCCACCCGTCGCCATCGACCGTCGCCTGGGTGCGCATCGAGGCCAGGTCGGAACCGGCCTCGGGCTCGCTGAAGCCCTGGCACCAGATCACCTCGCCGTCGGCGATCGGCGGCAGGTGCTTGCCCCTTTGCACATCAGAGCCGTGCCGCATGATCGCCGGCCCGACCCAGTTGATGCCCATGTACTGCGGCCCGCGCGGCTCGTGGTGCGCCCACATCTCCTCGCGGACGACCGTCTGCTGCCAGACGTCGCCACCGCCGCCACCGAACTCTTCCGGCCAGGCAAGTGCGAGGAGGTTGTCCGCGGCAAGCGTCTTGCAGAAGCGCTCCGTGAGCGCCAGGTCCTCGGGATCGTCCGTGCACGCGCCGAGGAAGTCATCGGGGATGTGTGCCGCGATCAACGCGCGCAGCTTCGTACGAAGCGCCTCTGCGTCCGGCCCGAGGTCGTAGTCCACGGCTACACCGCCGCTGTCTGAGCAGACTCGTGCGCAAGGCGCTCGACTGCAATCCGGCGAAGCTCGGCGTGCTGCACCTTGTCGCTGCCGGTGCTCGGCAGATCGCCGTCGGCGAAGAACAGCACGCGCTTGGGCACCTTGAAGCTGGACACGTGCTCCCTGACATAGGCACGTACGACGGCCTCGTCGACCTGAGCATCCGGTCGGGCGACAACGCAAGCGACGACGACTTCGCCGAGCAGGTCGTCCGGCACGCCGACGACTGCAGCACCGAGCAGCCCCGGATGCTTCGCAAGCAAGGTCTCGAGCTCGACCGGCGAGACGTTGGCACCACCGGTCTTGATCAGCTCGGTGACCCGGCCGGTCCAGTGCAGCAGGCCGCGGTCGTCGATGTAACCCGTGTCGCCGGAGTGGAAGAACCCGTCCGCATCGAAGCAGGCCTCGGTCGGCAGACCTACGTAGCCGCGCATCATCGTCGTGCCCTTGACGAGGATCTCGCCCTCTTGTCCGGCACCGAGAAGCTCGCCGGTCTGCGGGTCGCGGATACGCATCCCGTTGCCGGGCAGCAGGAAACCGTTGGACTCGTCAAGGATGTCGCGGTCGGCGTCGACCGGGGCCGACGTGACGATGGTGAACGTCTCGCTCATGCCGTAGCCGGCGCGCGAGGAGCCGAGACCGACCTGCTCGCCGTCGCCTGTACTCGGACGGAACCGGCTCGGGTCGTTGCGGACGGTCGAAATGTCGAAGTCGGCGTTGTTCGGGCAGTCGCGGATGGCCGCCGAGTGATGCGGCCACACGTGGACGATCGTGACCTTCTCGTCCTGCATCGTGCGCAGTGCCTCTTCGGCGGAGAACGTCTCGGCGATGCACAAACAGCCGCCGGCCGCGAGAGTCGAGCCGAGCACCATCGCGAATCCGGCCGTCCAGAAAAACGGAAACGCGCTGTAGACCCGGTCGCCCGGCAGCAACCGCTGGCGAGAGGCGAACCGCCACGACTGCAGTGCCGGCGAGCGGTTGGCGTGCAGCACGCCCTTGGGAAGCTCGGTCGAACCCGAGGTGTAGATGATGATCGCGTCGTCCGCAGGCGTGACCGCAGCAGCAGCAGCGTCGAGCACCTCGTCGGGTACGACGTCACCGGCCGCGAGCAGGTCGCCGACCGAGCCGGCGAGGTCATGGACGCGACGTAGCTGCGGGAAGCGCGGGCTGTAGATCGCTGTGCCACCGAGAAGTCCGGGCACGCCAGCTGCGAGATCCTCGAGTGGCGCGCGGGCAAAGTCGGCCTGAGCGATCAGGACGCTGACACCGGAATGAGCGAGCAGCTGCTCGAGCTCCGCTGCCGTCGCGAACGTGCTGAAGGGCACGATGACGCCGCCGGACAACGCGACACCGAACGCAGCGGCGAGCCACTCGGCACGATTGGACACGAGGATGCCGACGCGAGTGCCGCGACCGACGCCCGTGGCGAGAAAGCCCTTGGCATAACGGCGCGACTCACGCCACAGGTCGTCGTAGGTCCACCGGGTCACCGTGCCGTCAGCGGCCCGGGCGGCGACGGCTTCGAGCTCACGGTGGGCCGAACAGGCCTCAGCGAGCAGGCCGCCGATCGTGAGCGCGCCGATGCCCGCCTCGGACTCGGCCGGCGGCCCCGTGAAAGTAGTCACGTCCGACTACCGCAGCAGCTCGATCTCCGCGTCACCCGCGGCGAGCACATTGCCGTCCTGGTTGGTCATCGTGACCTTGATCGTGGCGACCGGCACGGCGAGGAGCTTGTCGTCGCGGATGTCGGTGACCTCCCCGTCGATGAACGTCACGTCACCTTCGAACGGCGGGAACCGGTACTGGATGCGGGAGTGCCGCACGAACGACTTGGCGCCACCCCAGTAGGCGAGATAGTCCAGCGCCCAGGCACCCATCGATGCGCCGTAGCCATAACCACGGGGCATGCCGATCAGGTTGGCATGCTCGGCGTCGGCGTGACCGCGCGACGGACCCCGGTAGAGGCCGTCGTTCTGGCTCGGGTCGATGCCGACCTCGTCGATCTCGCCCTGTGCCATCTCGTCGAGCCAGCCGGCTTCCTTGATGTTCTGGGAGACCTCGTTGGGGCGTGAGCCCCAGACGGTGAACGGGAATGCGCGCCACTCGCTCGTGAAGGTCGCGATCGTGTGCGGTCCGACCGGACGGTTGACGAGCTTCTCGCCGACCGTGACGTCGGCGGCGCGACGCCCGGTGCCACCGGAACCGGTGGTGATCCAGGTGATGCGCTGCTTGTCGATGTCGGCAAGCTTGTCCTCGGTCCACGTCGGGCGCGGTGCCTGCTGCTGGAAGAACGCAAGCTCGCGAGCACGCTCAGCGTTGTAGCGGACAGAGGTCGAGACCTGGCGGGAGACGTTCTCACCGCGCTGGTTGACGTGTGTCGTCTCGCCACGCGCGAACATCGTCGGGCCGGCGAACTTGGTGTCCTTGACGACGTAGTCGAGGAAGCGGCGCTCGCTGTGCAGGTGGTCGCCGGGCAGGATGCGCGGACCGTAGAACCACCACTCGTCGCCGCCGAAGATCATGTGCGAGCCGGGGACGTTGCCGACGATCGACGGGCTCGCACCATGGCCGATGTCGCAGGCGCCCGAAAACGACTGCGGCGCGATGATCGCACCGAACGGACCGGCTGCCGCCGCGTCGGCGTCGTAGTGCAGCGGGTTGGGATATTGCATGCCGTGCGCCCCTCGGCGGATGTCGCCGACCGTCACTGGATCCGACAGCTGCACCGTCGGCAACGGCTTGCCGACGTAGCGATCGACGTCGCTCGTGTCGAGGGTGAAGGCCTTGTCGTCCTGCACGTCGGTCATCCGCGTCCCGCTTCCCGTGACCCCTGTTTTTCTATCTTCTATATGAAAGCATAGATACGGCAGGGCGAGGAGGGTCGTTCCGGGTCTACGAGCTCAGCCGAGGATCGGCAGCGTCCGCTCGTCGGCAAGCCGGTCGAGAGCGGCCTGCATGACGGACGTCACGTGGTCGTAGACCTCGTCCGGATCCGGATCCGGGCCGAAGCGCTGCCGCAGGTCGATGGGCGGCAGGACCTCGATCGTGATCTTCGCGGGCAGCGGCAGGCGTCCGGGCAGGTCGAGCACGTTGACGCCGAACGGTGGTCCGATCGAGATCGGCAGCACCTTGATCCGGGCCAGCCGGTCCAGTCTGAGGGCGCGCGCGAGGTGCTGGGCACGGGTGAGGAACAGCGCGGTCTCCTGCCCGCCGATCGAGACGACCGGCACGATCGGCACGCCCTGCTCGACAGCCAGTCGGACGAAACCCTTGCGCCCACCGAACTCGACCTGATCCGAGTGCCACGACGGTCGAAACGTCTCGTAGTCGCCACCTGGGTAGACGAGGACCGGTGCACCCGCGCTGAACGCGCGCTGGGCGTTTTCGTGCGACGCGACCAACGTGCCGTAGCGACGCAGACCTGGGATGCGCGCGGCGATGTCATGAGCCAGCTGGTGGAAACGGCGCTCCGGCCCGAATCGCTCGTAGAACGCAAAGGTGAACAGGAACGTGTCGACGATCATCGTTCCGCCCGAATGGTTGCCGACCAGGAGAGCGGGCCCGGTCGCGGGCACGTTCTCCAGGCGGACCTCGGAGCGGAAGTACGACGACAGCAGCGGGTTGAGGACGGGCAGTGTCCTCGCGATGTGGTCGGGGTCCCAGGCCTCGAAGTTGTCGTCACCGGTCGCGAGGCCCGCCGTGTCGCCGAGCACGGCGGCCGCCATCTGTACGAAGCCGTCGACCGGCGCAGGCAAGCGACGGGCGAGGTGAACGAGGGGGTTGCGCGTCGCCGGCATAAGAGTGCGCGTCCCCGACGCCGGGTGGGCGGAAACCCCGCCGCACCCCGAATGGTTGCGGTCAGCCCTTCGGAAGCCCCAGGACCCGCTCACCGATGATGTTGCGCTGCACCTCGGACGTGCCGCCGTAGAGGGTCGCGGCCAGTGCGTCGTGGCGCTCGAACGCCAGCGCGCCATCGGCCAGGCCGTCAGCGCCGGCGACGGTAGCCGCCAGCTCCCAGGTGCGCTGCAACGACTCCGAGCCGAGCAGCTTGAGGATGAAGAACTCTTTGCTGCGGTCACCGCGCAAGCTGCTGGTGAGGCTGCGATAGCCGGTCATGCGCAACGCCTCGGCGTCCGCCATGCGCCGGCCCAGCTCGACCAGCTGGTGGTCGTCGAGCGAGTCCCCTCGCTTCTGTACCTCGCGGACACCACGTGAGATCTCGACCCAGTTCATCACCCAGATCATGTCCCGCTCGTGGTCGAGCGACGACATGGCGACCTTCCAGCCTTCGTTCTCGGCGCCGAGCACCGACGTCACGGGAATCTCGACGTCGTCGAGGAACACCTCGCAGAACGTCTCGTCCGTGATGGTCGCCATGCGGATGGGTCGCGTCGTCACACCGGGGGACTCCATGTCGAGGATCAAGCAGGAGATGCCGCGATGCTTCGGCGCATCCGGATCGGTGCGCACATAGAGGGTCGCGAACCGCGACTCGTGCGCTTGCGTCGTCCAGATCTTCTGCCCGTTGACGACGTAGCGGTCGCCGTCACGAACCGCACGTGTACGAAGCCCGGCGAAGTCGGAGCCGGCGCCGGGCTCGGACATGCCAAGGGCCCACCACTCGTCGCCGCGAAGCACCGGCACGAGGTGCCGTTCCTGCTGTTCCGACGTACCAAAAGAACGCAGGCCCGGCGCGACGACACCGACACCTTGGATGTTGGGCAGCTTCGGCGCCGCACGCATCGCTGACTCGAGCCGGACCGTCAGCGCTTCCAACGGCCCGAGCGCACGGCCACCGTGCTCGCGCGGCCATGCCGGTTGCAACCAGCCGGCTTCGAAGGACGCCAGCTGGTAGGCCTTCCGCAGCTCGTAGTCCCAGCGGTAGTCGGCGTACTTGTCGTAGTAGTCGGCAGGTAGAAAGTCGCTCAGCCACTGCGCGTAGTCAGCGCGCACTGCGCGCTGCTCCTCCGTCTCCCGCAGGTCCATCAGCGAGCTCCCACTAGCGACGACGCCGCGTCGCGATACAGCGCGGCACTGTCACCGAGCAACGGTGACAACTGCCACGCGCGGCGCAGATAGAGGTGCATGTCGTGCTCCCACGTCATGCCGAGCGCGCCGAGCACTTGTACGCCGGCACGCGTGGTTTCGGTCGCTGCGTCACCTGCGGCCGCCTTCGCCAGAGCGGCGGCACGCCATGCGTCGACACGATCTGCATCAGGGTCGGCAGCCAGCATCGCGGCTGCGTAGGTGAGGCCCCGCGCGCGTTCGATCGCGACGTAACCATCAGCGAGCCGATGCTTGATCCCCTGGAACGAGCCGATGACCCGGTCGAACTGCTCACGCGTGCCCGCGTGAGCTACCGCGATGTCGAGCACCCGCGTCGCAAGACCGACCAGCTCGGCGGCTGTCGCGGTCAGCGGGATCGCCAACGCCGCCGGCACCGACACGGGGAGGACGACTTCGGTCGATGCGTCGGTCTCGACCGTCACACGTGCCATCGGTCGGGACGGATCGACAGCATCCAGCGGTGCGAGCACGACGCCCGCACCCGGCCGCACCACCGAGAGCTCCCCACCGGCGATCACGACGAGAAGGTCCGCCCGGCTCGCATCCAGCGACCCCGGACTCGTGTCAACGCAAAGCGCTCCGACCGCGCCGTCGGCGAGCTCCTGCTGCCACTCGGCCGCCGCCGGGCCGGCGGCGCGCAGCGCGCCCGCGGCGAGGCCGGCGCTCGACAGCAGCGGCACCGGTGCAGCCGCCGCACCGAGCTCCTCGAGCACGGCGATGAGCTCGATGACGCCCATGCCGTTGTCATCGTCGAGCAGCGCGAGGCCGGTCCAGCCGAGATCCACGGCGCGCTGCCAGAGGGGGCGCCAGGCCTCGCTGTCGTCCAGGCAGCTGCGCACGAGTGCCGGCGGGCACTCCTTGGCGAGCACGTCGCGCACGGCCGCGCGCAGCTCCAGCTGGCCCTCACTGAACCCCACGTCCATGGCTGAAGTCTATTTGTACAATGATTGAGAAGTCATCGAGAGGGAGTCCTGCGTGGCCGCCATCCTCAGCTACGGCGCATACATCCCTCCGGGCCGGCTCGACCGCGCGGACATCGGTACGACGCTTGGCCAACCGGCCGGCCGAGGCACCCGCTCGGTCGCCTCTCACGACGAGGACAGCACCACGCTCGCGGTCGAGGCCGCGCGCGTCGCGCTGCGCCGCCGCGACGTCCGTCCCGACCGGGTCGTGTTCTCCACCGCGACGCCGACCTATCTCGACCGCACCAACGCCGCAGTGATCCACGCGGCCCTCGACCTCGATCCTGCGACCGCCGCCTACGACTTCGGCGGCGCGCCACGCTCGAGCGTCGGCGCACTCACGACAGCGCTGAGTGGCGACGGCACCGCACTCGTCGTTGCGGCCGACATCCGCACCGGCCTGCCCGGCAGCGCCGACGAGATCTCCGGCGGCGACGCCGCGGTCGCGTTTCTCATCGGTCCCGGCGAAGGTCTCGCCGAGGTCGTCAGTCACGCCGCCGTCACGGCCGAGTTCCTCGACCGCTGGCGGGTGCCCGGCCAAACGCACTCCCGCCAGTGGGAGGAGCGGTTCGGTCAGGCGTCCTATCTGCCCCCCGCCCAGCAGGCGATCGAACAGGCGCTGAAGTCAGCCGGTGTCGCGCGCGAAGAGATCGCGACGGTCGTCGTCGCCGGTTTGCACGAGCGCGCTCGCGGCGCGATCGCCAAGTCGCTGGGTGCCACCGCAAGTGCTGTCTCGGAACAGGTCGGCAACCCCGGCACCGCACAACCGGGGCTGTTGCTCGCCGAGGCTCTCGACAGCGCCAAGGCCGGCGACCTCATCCTGGTCGTCACCCTCGCCGAGGGCGCCGACGCACTGCTCCTGCGCGCGACTCCTGCACTCGAGTCGGCCCGCAGCTGGCCGGCCCTCGCCGAGACCGTGACGCAAGGCACGCGTTCCGTTCCCTATCCGACCTTCCTGACATGGCGCGGCATGCTCAACCGAGAGCCGCCCCGGCGCCCCGACCCGGAGCCACCGTCGCCTCCGGTGTCGGCCCGCCATTCGGCGTGGAAGTTCGCGTTCGTCGCCGGTGCGTGCACGTCGTGTGGCACCCGCCACCTGCCCGCGCTGCAGACCTGCATGTCCTGCGGGCATCCCGGGGACATGGAGCCGGTCCCCCTTGCCGACACTCCCGGCTCGGTCGTCACCTACACGGTCGACCGGCTGACCTACTCGCTCAGCCCGCCGGTCATCGCGGTCGTCGTCGACTTCGACGGCGGCGGCCGGTTCCAGACCGAGCTGACCGATGCGGGCCCGGACGACGTCGCCATCGGCGATCGGGTGGAGATGACGTTCCGCCGGTTCTTCCAGGCGAGCAACGGCATCGCCAACTACTTCTGGAAGGCTCGACCCGTGACGACGGAAGAGGTGAGCGGCTAAATGGCCTCACATGGCATCCGCGACCGGGTCGCGATCATCGGCATGGGCTGCACGGAGTTCGGCGAGCACTGGGACCGCGGCGTCGACGACATGGTCGCCAATGCGTCCTACGACGCGCTCGACAGCGCCGGCGTCGCCAAGGACGACATCGACGCGGCCTGGATCGGCACGCTCGGCTCCGGCGCGAGCGGTCTCACGCTGTCACGGCCGTTGCAGCTGCAGTACAAGCCGGTGACACGCGTCGAGAACTACTGCGCCACCGGCTCCGACTCCTTCCGCAACGCTTGCTATGCCGTCGCCTCGGGTGCTTACGACGTCGTACTCGCTGCCGGTGTCGAGAAGCTCAAGGACACCGGGTTCTCCGGTCTGACCGTCGCGCTGCCTGCTTCGGACGGCACCAACACGACGCTGTCGGCACCTGCGCTGTTCAGCCTGCTCGTTCCTGCCTACTCGAAGCGTTACGGCGTCGACCCGGACCAGATGAAGGAAGTGCTGACACGCATCGCGTGGAAGAACCACCACAACGGTGCGCTCAACCCCCGCGCGCAGTTCCGCCGCGAGGTGCCCAAAGAGGCGATCGCCTGCTCGCCCAACATCGCCGGTCCGCTCGGCGTCATGGACTGCTCCGGCGTCAGTGACGGCTCGGCGGCGGCGGTCATCGTGCGCGCCGAAGATGCACATCGGTACACGGACAAGCCGCTCTATGTGAAGGCGCTGGCGCTCGCCGCGGGTCCGGGCACCGGGCCGATGAACCAGGACTACGACTACACGACGTTCGAAGAGGTCACGCGGTCGGCGCAGGATGCCTACCAGCAGGCCGGCGTCACGGATCCTGCCGCTGAGATCGCGATGGCCGAGGTGCACGACTGCTTCACGCCGACCGAGCTGGTGCTGATGGAGGACCTCGGATTCGCCGAGCGCGGCATGGCGTGGAAGGAAGTCCTCGCCGGCACGTTCGACCTCGAGGGAACGCTCCCGGTCAACCCGGACGGCGGTCTCAAGGCGTTCGGTCACCCGATCGGTGCGACCGGTCTGCGGATGCTCTTCGAGTGCTGGCTCCAGCTGCGCCGCGAAGCCGGCGACCGGCAGATCGGGTCAATCGACCGCGGCCGCAAGCTCGGCCTGACGCACAACCTCGGCGGCTCGCCCGGCGACTGCGTCAGCTTCGTCAGCATCGTCGGCACCGAGCTCTCCTAGTCACCCTCTCGTCGTGACCGAGTCGGAGGACGAGACCGGCTACGCGCTGCCGATCGGCACTCTCGAAGACGCGCGCGCACTGATCGGCAAGCGCACGCCGCTGCGCTGGGCGCCTGCGCCGGTGAGTCTGGGCCGCATCCAGCAGTTCTGTGCGATGACGCAGGACGGCAACACGTCCTACTGGGAGGGCGGCGTCGCTCCGCCGGCGATGCTCGAGGCGTGGCTGATGCCGCTCGAGTGGTCGCCGTGGTCGTCGACGCCGGAGCCGCGGTTGCCGGCCCGCATCCCCCTGCCCGGTCGCAGCATGATCAACGGTGGCAACGACACCACCTTTCACCGACCGGTGGAGATCGGTGACCGTTTGTCGGTCGAGGAAGAGCTGCTCAGCGTCTCCGACCTCAAGCGCACCCGACTCGGTGAGGGTCACTTCGTCGAGACGCTGTCGGTGTTCCGCAACCAGGACGGCGACATCGTCGCCGAGGTCCGCAACACCTTGTTCCGCTTCGAACCGGGCCAGCCCTCATGAGGTGGGACGAGATCACTGAGGGCGCGTCCATCCCGCCCGTTGTCGACGAGATCACCGCGCGTCGCGTCGTCCAGAACCCGGGCGCGACCGGCGACTACTTCCCGGGGCACTGGGATCCCGACTACGCACGACGGCAAGGGCAGCCCACGATCTACGCAAACTCGCTGCACGTGTTCGGGCTGCTCGACCGCGCCGTGACCGACTGGGCCGGACCGGACACCTTTGTCGTACGACGCAACGTGCGGCTCGTGTCATCGATGTACGCCGGCGAGACCGTGACGGTGTCGGGCACAGTCACCGGCAAGAGCGAAGAGAACGGTCGCCTGGTCGAACTCGACCTCGCCTTGGCGAGTCGCAGCGGCGCCGTCATCGCGACGGCTCAGACAACCATCCGGATAGCGACGACCGCATAACGTCTTCACGTGGCCGGGCGACAGCGACGTGACATTGCGCTGCTCGCGACCGGGCTCACCGTGTCGACGGCGGGCGACTCGGCAGCGCTCGTCGCGATCCTGCTCGAGCTGCGCGGCCATGGTGTCGGCTGGGTGTCAGCCGCGCTGGCCGCCGACCTCGTGCCATTTGTCCTGCTCGCGTCCTACAGCGGGCGACTTGTCGACCGCGTCGACAACCGTCGGCTGCTTGTCATCTCCCTCGTCGCGCAAGGCGCGCTCGTCGTACCGCTCGCATTCGTTCGCAGCGCGTGGCTCGTAGTCGCGCTCGTCCTTGCGGTCGCCAGCTTCTCGACGGTCGTGCGACCGGCGACGAACGCCATGGTGCCGGTCTTGGCGGGCGAGGACCGCGCGCAGTCGGCTTATGCATCGCTGGCCACCGGCAACGGCGTCGGCTGGATCGCAGGGTCAGCCGCGGGCGGTTTGCTCACGTCTGCGTTCGGCGTCACCACTGCCTTACTTGTCGACGCCGTCACGTTCGTCGTCCTTGCGTTCGCATGCAGCTTGCTGAGTGGCACGCGAGGTCGCCCCGCGGATGCCCACGATCAGGAGCGGCCGCAGGGAGGGATGTCGATCCTGCTCCGGGACCGCCTGCTGTGGTGGAGCGTGGTCGTCACCGCCGTCGCTGTCGCGTGTGCGGTGGTCGACAACGTTGCCGCACCGTTCCGCTTCCTCGACCAGCTGCACACGTCCTCCAGCGGCTACGGCTTCTACCTGTCGCTGTGGGGACTTGGCGCGCTCGGTGGCTCTCAGCTCCCCCGGCGCATCCCGGCCGTGCGGATGCCGGCGGCGCTCGCGATCGGCAACGCGGTCTCCGGACTGGGTGTCCTCGGCATCGGACTCGCCCCCAATCTCGGCCTCGCTCTTGCTGCCTCAACGTTCGGCGGCGTCGGCAACGGCATCGCCAACGTCGCCCTCACCGCGCTCGTCACGAGCCGCGTTGTCGAGCAGCAGCGTGGCCGGGCGTTCGCGTCCGTCGCCGCGTTGATCCAAACGGGTGTCGGGGTCGGCACTGTCAGCGGCGCGCCATTGGTCGCCTGGCTCGCGGCCGGACACGCGATGGCGGCCGCGGGCGCACTGGCAGTGCTGGTCAGCGGCGTCACCGTTCTATGGACGCTGGCACGCGTTCGCTGACTATCAGCCGACGGTTGGCGGTGGCTAACCCGATCAGCCGGTGACAACGGGCGTTGCGCGTGCGACGGTGACTGCACGGCCCGAGCAGTGTGGCTGGAGGAGAGGCTTGACGACCACCGAAGACCTCGAGGTGCGCGCGCTCGTCCTCGCCCGCGCGCTGCAGGGGCGCATGGTCCGAGCCGCGAACGGATTGTACGAAGCGGCCGTCGAAGCCGCTGACCTGTGT
>JAICMI010000041.1 GCA_025929315.1 Frankiaceae bacterium | reverse complement strand
GACCCCGCCCGCATCTACGCGATGGCTCCGAGCGACGGGCCGGACGGTGACGACATCGATGCCGCGGCGGCGCGTTATGCCGACCAGCTCGCCAAGGCCGCCCGGCCGGAGGACCACGGCCCGGTGCCATCGTTCGACGTCCTGCTTCTCGGCATCGGACCGGACGGCCACGTCGCGTCGCTGTTCCCGGAGTCGCCGGCGCTCTACGACGAGAGGACGGTCGTGCCGGTGCGCGGGGCGCCGAAGCCACCGCCGAGCCGGCTGTCACTCTCGATGGCCGCCATCAACAGCGCGCGGGAGGTGTGGCTCATCGCCGCGGGCGAGGAGAAGTCGGGGCCCGTGCGCATGGCGCTGGGCGGAGCCGGTGAGACGCAGGTGCCGGCCGCCGGCGTCAGCGGCCGAGCACGCACCCGGTGGTTGCTGGACCGGGCAGCCGCCAGCCGGCTCCCGGCCTCACTGGCCCGGATCGCCTCCCCCTAGGAGACACCGCCTCCCCGCCACCTGGGGACGGGTCGCTGGGGCGTCAGAGGTTGTGCTTGAGAACCAGTCCCTGAGCGACGATCGCGGCAATCCAGATGATCGCCGTGAAAATGGTGATGCGATCGAGGTTCTTCTCGACGACCGAGGATCCGGACAGGGTGGACGAGACACCGCCACCGAACAGGTCCGACAGGCCGCCGCCCTTGCCGCGGTGCAGCAGGATCAGCAACACCATCACGACGCTTGTGATGACGAGGATGATCGAGACCAGGATCGACATTCAGGTCAGTGTAGTCGCACCCGTGGGTCGAGCACGGCATAGAGGATGTCGATGACCAGGTTGGCGAGGACGATCGCAGTTGTCGCGATCACCACCACCCCGATGATGATCGGTAGGTCATTGCTGGTGATCGCCCGCACCGCCTGGAACCCCAGCCCGGGCAGGTTGAAGACCTGCTCCGTGATGATGGCGCCGCCCAGCAGGGTGCCCAGGTCAATGCCGAACTGAGTGACGATGGGTGTCAGGGCAGCTCGCAGCCCGTGCCGGAAAACCACTCGCCGCTCCGTGAGGCCCTTGGCCCGGGCGGTGCGGATGTAGTCCTCGCCGAGGACGTCGAGCATCGACCCGCGGGTGAGCCGGGTGTAGGCCGCCGACGTGACCGCCGCCAGCGTGAACCAGGGCAACAGCATGTGTCGCGCCCACTCCGCCGGGTTGTCGGTCAGGTTGACGTAGCCACCGGCCGGGAACCAGCTGACCCCGTGGACCGTGAGCTGGTAGAAGAGCAACAGCAGCAGCAGTACGCCGAGGACGAACGTCGGCATCGAGTAGAAGAACAGCGCCAGGAACGTGAACGTTCGGTCTAACAGCGATCTAGGGCGGATCGCCGACAGGATGCCGGACGCCAGCCCCATGGCCAACCACAACACTGCCGAGCCGACCGCCAAGGACAGCGTGATCGGGAACGACTGCTTGATGGTCGTGTTGACGCTCTGCTGGTTGACATAGCTGTAGCCGAGGTCTCCGTGCAGAATGCCGTGGTTGCGCGGCAGCCCGTTGGGGTCGTCCTTGCCGGGATAACCGAACAGGAAGTACCAGTACTGCTTCGGCAGTGGCGCGTTGAGATGCAGCCTCGTCTTGACGGCATTGATCTGCTGCGTCGTGCATTGCTTACCGCAGATACGCGAGGCGACGGCGTTGGGGCCCGACTTGTTGAGCCCGAAGAACAGATAGAAGACCGCCATCGAGACGACCCACAGCACGAAGATGCCAAGGAGGACCCGGCGGATCAGGAAGCGCACCATGTCTGACTCCTACCGGAAGACCCGGTCGCTGCGCGGGTCGAAAGCATCGCGCACGCCGTCTCCGAAGATGTTGAATGCCAGCGTCGTGATCAGCAGCGCCACGCTCGGGAAGACCAGGAACCACCAGGCATGCTCGACCGCGTTGCTCGTCTGTGCGTCGGCGATCATCTGACCCCAGTCGGCAGTGGGCGGTTGCACGCCGACGCCGAGGAAGGACAGCGTCGCCTCACCGACGATGCTCACCGGGATCAGGAGCGTCGTGTAGACGATGATCGGCGCGATCACGTTGGGCAAGATGTCGATGAGCATGATGCGCCACGATCCGGCGCCCATCGACCGTGCGGCTTCGACGTACTCACGCTCTCGAATCGACAGCACCTGGCCGCGAACGATACGAGCAACGGACGACCAGCCGAAGATCGCGAGCACGATGATCACGATCTTGAGCCCCGTCTGGAACACCGAGGCCAGCGAGATGGCGAACAGCAGGAACGGGATCGACAGCATGACGTCGATCAGACGCGCAAGGACCGTGTCGACGATCTTTCCGAAGTAGCCGGCTGCCAGTCCGACCAGCGTGCCGATGGCGACGGTGAGGAAGGTGGCGACCACGCCGACGAGCAGCGAGATGCGGGCGCCGTAGGCAAGACGGACGAGGATGTCGCGGCCGAGGTCGTCGGTGCCCAGCACGAACGTCCCGGTAGGCCCCCGAGGCAGCCCGTCGGGTGTCAGCCCGGTGTCGAAGTACTGCTGGTTGGGCGGATGGCCAGTGAGGTGCTTGAACACCGGGGCGATGATGGCGACGACCACGATCAGCACGATCACGATCATCGAGATGAGCGCCGCCTTGTCGCGGCGAAGCCGCTCGAACGCGAGTCGCCAGGGACTGCGGCCCTCGATCTTCTTTGCCCCTTCGGGGCCGACGTTGAGTGGCCCTTCCTCGGAGACCGGGGTCGCGGAGACGATGTCGCCGACGGTCACGGCTGCACCTCAATTCCTTGGTCAGACATTCCCGACCAGCCCCTCTTCGACAATGCGCTCTTCGATACCGATCTCCGGTGTCGAGTCGGCGATGTTCTCGCCGTCCGCAACCGGGAAGTGGCACGCCGCCACATGCCCCGGAGGATCGTCCAGTCGTGGCACCAGCGCCGGGTCCTCGTGGACGCAGAGGTCCTTGGCCTTGGGGCAACGTGGGTGGAAGCGGCATCCGCTCGGCGGCGCGACAGGCGACGGCACGTCGCCGACGAGGATGATGCGCTCGCGCTCTTTGGCCCGCTCCGGGTCAGGCAGCGGTACGGCGGACAGCAGCGCGCTGGTGTAGGGGTGACGCGCGTGACCGTAGACGCTCTCGACCTCGCCGAGCTCGGCGACCTTGCCGAGGTACATGACGGCAACCCGGTCGCTCACGTGCCTGACGACCGAGAGGTCGTGGGCGATGAAGATGTAGGTGAGGTCCAGCTCTTCCTGCAGGTCGGACAGCAGGTTGATGATCTGTGCCTGGATGGAGACGTCGAGTGCGGAGACGGGCTCGTCGCAGACAATGAGCTTGGGTCGCAGCGCCAAGGCCCGGGCGACACCGATGCGCTGGCGTTGGCCACCGGAGAACTCTGCTGGGAACCGGTTGTAGTGCTCGGGGTTGAGGCCGACGAGCTCCATGACCTCTTGCACCTTGCTCTTGCGGCTCTTGCCATCTGCCAACCCGTGGATCGCAAAAGGGTCACCGATGATCGAGCCGACCCGCCGACGCGGATTCAAGGAACCGTAAGGGTCCTGGAAGATCATCTGCATGTCACGGCGGATCGGACGCATGCTGCGCGTCGACAGCTTGGTGATGTCGCGACCTTCGAACTCGACCGTTCCGTCGGTGATGTCGTAGAGACGCATGATGCAGCGAGCGAGCGTCGACTTGCCGCAACCGGTCTCGCCTACCAGACCCAGCGTCTCGCCGCGACGAAGCTCGAGCGACACACCGTCCACCGCGTGCACGAAGTCGTGCGACCGCCGGAAGAAGGCAGCCGACTGCACCGGGAAGTGCTTCTTGACGTCTGTGACGCGGAGGAGAACCTCTCCGTCCGACTGGGCTGCGCCGTCGACGCTCACTTACACCTCACTCGTGTCTACGGCCACGACCTCGGCTGCTTTGCCGAGCGTGTCCCGCCGGACTTTCTCGCGCTTGCGCATGTCTGTGGGCAGCCAGCAGGCCGACTGGTGGTCACCGGCGCGTCCGATGTCGAAGAGCGGCGGCTCCTCCACGCACTTGTCGAACGCATAGGGGCAGCGCGGCCGGAACGGACAGCCCGCCGGCAACGTGATGAGGCTTGGCGGTTGGCCGGAGATGGGGTGCAGTCGCTCGCGGTCGTCACCGTAGGCCGGCAACGACAGCAGCAGACCCTCCGTGTAGGGGTTGTGATGCCGGTAGAAGATCGTGCTGCGGTCGCCGGTCTCCATGGCCTTGCCGGCGTACATCACGACGACGTCATCGGCGACGTCGGCGATCACGCCAAGGTCGTGGGTGATCATGATGATCGCAGTGCCGAACTCTTCCTGCAGCCGCTTCATGACGGCCAGCACCTGCGCCTGGACAGTTACGTCGAGTGCGGTGGTCGGCTCGTCCGCGATCACGAGCTTGGGGTTGAGCGCCATCGCCATGGCGATCATCGCGCGCTGGCGCATGCCGCCGGAGAACTGGTGCGGGAAGTCGTCCACGCGGCGGTCGGGTTGGGGGATGCCGACCAGACGCAGGAGCTCGACCGCACGGTCGCGTGCCTTGTGCTTGCCCACCGACTTGTCGTGGGCGCGGATCATCTCGATGAGCTGCCAGCCGACCCGGTAGTAAGGGTGCAGGCTGGACAGCGGGTCCTGGAAGATCATGCCGACCTGGGCACCGCGGATGTGCTGCAGCTGGTGCGTGCTCATCTGCAGAAGGTCGTGCCCCTCGAAGAGCGCTTCGCCGCTGATCCGCGCGCCCTGGGTGAGACCCATGATCGTCTGGGTCGCGACGCTCTTGCCGGAACCGGACTCGCCGACGATGCCGAGCGTCTTGCCCTCGTCGACAGAGAAGCTGAGACCCCTGACGGCCTTCAGAACTCCGTCGGGGGTGGAGAACGAAACCTGGAGGTCGTTGACCTCGAGAAGAGCCAAGACCGGTCCTTCCTCTGGCCCGCCTGGCAGGGGGCAGCCCGAACAGTACGCGTAAATCCGGGCGGCCGACCCTCAACCTCGGGAAATCCCTCGGCTGAGTGTCGGCCGCCCGTAAACCGCAGTCAGACCTCGCTAGAGGTCAGCCGCCGTTCTTGTTGGCGTCGAGCCAGACGTTCGTCCAGTCATAGTCCTGGTAGACCGGCATGAACACCGTGTGGTGCACGAACGGTGGGTGGTAAAGCGGCGTGTTCGGGTTGGTGATCGGGAAGAACGCCGCAGCCTTCATGACGTCCTCGTCGCACTGGCCCCACGTGGTGTTGGCCTCGGCCGTCGACGTCGCGTTCTTCGCCTTGTCGATGCAGGCGTTGGTCGCGGGGTCGTTGAACAGACCGAAGTCGCTGGACTGCGGCGGCAGGATGCGGCCGTCGAACAGCGGACCGAAGAAGGACAGTGCCGCGTCGCCGTACCAGTCCGGGCCCCAACCGGCGAGTGAGAGGTCCCACTGCCCGGCCCTTGCGGAGTCCGGCTTCTGCAGGTACTTGGTGTAGAAGTCCGCGTCCTGAGCCGGAACACCGGTCACGGTGACGCCGATCTGACCGAGGTCCTGCTGCACGACCTGGAACATCTTCTTCGAGGACTCAGATGACGGCCGGTAGAGGAACTTGAGCTTGAGACCGCTCACGCCCGCGTCCGACAGCATCGTCTTGGCCTTGCTCGGGTTGTTCGGGTAGAGGTCGATGTTCTTCGAGCCGTGGATCTGGGCCGGAAGGACGTGGGTGAGCGCGACGTTGAGTCGCGTGCCACCGGCGACCTGGAGCAGGTGTGCACGGTTGAGGGCGTAGGACAGTGCCTGACGCACCGCAACCTTGCCCAGTGCGCCGTTGTTGTTGGGCGACTGGGTGTTGAAGATGATGTACGGGTTGCTTGCCTGCTCGGACTGAACCGACAGGCCCGGGTTGCTGAGCAGGCTCGGCAGGTCAGTCGCGCCGACGCACAGCTCGCACAGGTCAGCGGTCGGCGTGCCGGCCAGCTGCTGCTTGAGACCCACCGAACGGTCCGTGATCGTCATGTTGATCGTGATCTTGTCGACCCAGGCCTTACGAACCTGGTCGGTCGAGCTGTCCCACACCGGGTTGCGCGTGAAGACGATCGACTTGGTCGGCTGGTAGGACTTCACCTGGTAGGGACCGTCAGCGATCGTGTGCTGAGCGGCCTGCGTGCTCGCCGGCACGTAGTTGTCCATCTCCTTCGGACGCGGCGAGAACGTCGGCAGCGCGAGCATGCTCGGGAAGAAGCTTGCCGGCTGCGTCAACGTGAACACCACAGTCGTCGGGTCCTTGGCCACGACGCCCGGAAGATCGGTGTTCTCGGTGTAGTCCGCGATCGCCTTCGCGTTGGGCTGGACCTTCGCGAAGCCGGCGCAGAACTTCTGGTAGCCCTCGATCAGGAAGTCGAAGTCGGGCAGACCACCGAACGGCTGAGCCGGGTTGCAGGCGGTCTTGATGCCGCGGACGACGTCGTCAGCGGTCACCGCGCGCTTCGGCGAGGTGTTCCAGAACACGCCATCGCGCAACGTCACGGTCAGCGTCTTGCCGTCCGAGCTGACGGTCGGCGCCGCGGTGGCGAGGTCGGGGATGACGTCGGTCTGGTGCCCCTCCTCGTTCTGGTACGCGTAGAGCCCACGGCTCCACGGGTGCACCATCTCGTAGCCGTACGAGTAGTAGGTGACGTTGGGGTCCAGGTAGTCGGTGTCGCTGCTGCTCAGGATGTTGAGCGTGCCGCCCTTGGACGGTGTCCCGGTGTCGTTGTCCGAGATCTTCTGGAAGCCCACCGAGCTGCCAGCGGGGCTGGACGAGTTGCTGCTTGGCGTCCCGCCGCCGCTGCTACTCCCGCCACAAGCTGTGGCGATGGTCGCCAGTACGGCGAGGCCGGCAACTGCTGTCGCCCCGCGTGTGCGTGTCTGCATCGACACTCTCCTTCTCGCGGAGATCCTCTCCGCGTCGTTGATGCGGCCAAGCGCGTGGTCATACGAGCGCCCTGGCCGACGAGCCTCATCAACCTAGGCCCAACACACGATCAAGGGAATGTCCGGCAGGCCGGGTCAGGCAAATCGTGACCAGACAGTGACCAAGGTGTCGCCGTGCCGTAAACAAGCGGATGACGCGCTAGGCCGAACGGTCGAACCGCACGATCGCGGCGAAATCCTCGACCGAGAGGCTCGCTCCGCCGACCAGTGCGCCGTCGACGTCCGCCTGGGCCATGATGGCCGCGACGTTGTCGGGTTTGACCGATCCGCCGTAAAGAACCCGAACACCGCCGGCGAGGTCCTTTTCATACAGTTCGGCAAGCGTTCCGCGTAGTGCCGCGCAGACTTCCTGCGCGTCGTCCGGGGTGGCGACTTCACCGGTGCCGATGGCCCAGACGGGCTCGTAAGCAACGACTATCGTTCGCGCCTGCTCAGGGGTTACCTCGGCGACAGCCGCGCGGAGCTGACCGGTCGCGTGCGCCACCTGACCGCCCTCACGGCGGACATCGAGGCTCTCGCCTACGCAAAGAATCGGCACGATGCCGTTGCGCACGGCTGCCTTGACCTTCGCGTTGACCGTGCTGTCGTCCTCGTGATGGTGCTCGCGTCGCTCACTGTGCCCGATGACGACGTAGGCACAGCCGAGCTTGGCGAGCATCGGCCCGCTGACATCGCCCGTGTAGGCCCCGCTGTCGTGCGGCGACAGGTCCTGCGCGCCGAACCCGACGCGCAGCCGGTCGCCGTCGATCAGCGTCTGCACGCTGCGCAGGTCCGTGAACGGAGGCAGTACGACGACCTCAGTCGTGTCGTAGTCCTTGTCCGACAGCGTGTAGGCCAGCTTCTGGACAAATGCGATGGCCTCGAGATGGTTGAGGTTCATCTTCCAGTTGCCGGCCATCAAAGGCGTGCGTGCCATCAGTCGTGCTCCATGACTACGTCGTCGCGGTCCGCGCGCAGGACATCAAGGCCCGGAAGGACCTTGCCTTCGAGATATTCGAGGCTTGCCCCACCGCCGGTCGAGATGTGCCCGAAGCGCGACTCGTCGATCCCGAGACTGCGCACCGCGGCGGCCGAGTCGCCGCCGCCGACGACGGTCAACGCATCAGAGAGATCGGCAATCGCGGACGCAACGCCTTTGGTGCCGGCCGCAAACGGCGCGAGCTCGAACACACCCATCGGCCCGTTCCAGAACACCGTCTCGGCGCCGCGCAACGCCTCGGCGAACAAAGCCACCGACCGAGGTCCGATGTCGAGACCCTTGTGGCCGGCCGGAATCGCGTCTGCAGCGACGGTGGTCGTCTCTGCATCGACGCTCACATCGGCGGCAACGACGATGTCATTGGGTACGACGACCTTGCCGGTGTCGAGGAACTTGCGGACCCTGTCGATCTGGTCGGACTCGAGCAGCGAGTCGCCGACATCGTGGCCGGCAGCCGCAAGGAACGTGAAGCACATCCCGCCGCCGACGAGCAGTCGGTCGACCTTGGGCAGGAGGCTCTCGATCACCGCCAGCTTGTCGGAGACCTTGGACCCACCGAGGACGACGACATATGGGCGCGCGGGGTCGTCAGTGAGCCGACGAAGCACTTCGACTTCGCGAAGGACGAGACCGCCCGCAGCGTGCGGCAGTCGCAGGGCGACGTCGTAGACGCTCGCATGCTTGCGATGCACGGCTCCGAATGCGTCATCGACGTAGCAGTCGGCGAGTGTCGCGAGCTCGTCGGCGAAGCTCCCGCGCTCAGCGTCGTCCTTGCTGGTCTCGCGCGCGTCGAAGCGGACGTTTTCCAGCAAGGCGATGTCGGCGCCGCCGTCGTAACGCTTTGCGTCATCGACAAAAGCGACCTGTCGTTCCAGCAGCTGGGTGAGGCGGTCAGCGACGGGGCGCAGGCTGTATTTCGGGTCGGGAGTTCCCTTCGGCCTACCAAGATGCGCGCAGACGACAACGTGTGCGCCTTGCTCGAGCAGTGCAGTGAGCTGCGGCCGGCTCGCGCGGATGCGCCCGTCGTCGGTGATCGTTCTGCTATCGGCATCTGGGCCGTCGAGCGGCACGTTGAGGTCGGACCGGACGAGGACGCGCTTGCCGTTGAGGTCGCCGAGGGTGTCGACGCCGGGAAGTCGGGCCACTCTTAGAGGCGGCCGGCCATGAGGGCGGCCAGGTCGGCGAGGCGGGACGAGTAGCCCCACTCGTTGTCGTACCAGCCGACAACCTTGACCTGGTTGCCCTGCGACATCGTCAGCAGCGAGTCGAAGGTGCATGACGCCGGCGAGCCGACGATGTCGCTCGACACGATCGGTGCGTCGGTGAAGGTGAGATAACCCTTGAGCTCACCGTCAGCCGCCTGCTTGTAGGCGGCGTTGATCTCGTCCTTGCTCACCTCGCGAGAGAGCTCACACACGAGGTCGGTGACGGACCCGTCCGGGACCGGCACGCGCAGTGCGAAACCGTCGAGTCGGCCCTTGAGGTCGGGCAGCACCAGCGAAACGGCCTTCGCGGCACCGGTCGTCGTCGGGATGATGTTCTGCGCAGCGGCGCGCGCACGGCGGAGGTCCTTGTGCGGGAAGTCGAGGATGACCTGGTCGTTCGTGTAGGCGTGGATCGTCGTCATGAAGCCTTTGACGATGCCGAACGAGTCGTGCAGCACCTTGGCGAGCGGCGCGACGCAGTTCGTCGTACAGGAGGCGTTGCTCACGACGTGGTGCGCGGCCGGGTCATAGTCGCCGTCGTTGACGCCCATGACGAACGTCGCGTCCTCGCCCTTGGCCGGCGCCGAGATGATGACCTTCTTGGCCCCACCGCCGTCGATGTGCTTACGCGCGTCGTCTGCGCTGGTGAAGTGACCCGTCGACTCGACGACGATGTCGACCCCGAGGTCGGACCACGGCAGCTTGGCCGGGTCGCGCTCGGCAAGGATCTTGATGGTCTTGCCGCCGACGCGGATGCCGTCGTCGGTGACGGAGACGTCTTCGCTCAGCGTGCCCAGGACGGTGTCGTACTTGAGCAGATGCGCCATCGTCGCGACGTCACCAAGGTCATTGGCGGCGACGATCTCGAGCTCGCCGGAGCGGCTGGCTGCGACTGCGCGGTAGAAGTTCCGGCCGATCCGGCCGAATCCGTTGATTCCGATCCGAGTTGCCATAGGCCGAGGCTATCTCGGAGCTATTGGACGTCCGCGAGCATCTCCGGGGTGAGGCTCGCCTCGGTGTTGGGGATGCCCAGGTCATCGGCGCGCTTGTCGGCCATCGCCAGCAGCCGACGGATCCGACCGGCGATCGCATCCTTGGTCAGCGGCGGATCGCCGAGCGCGCCCAGCTCCTCCAACGACGCCTGCGCGTGGTCGAGCCGCAACCGGCCGGCAGACAGCAGGTGTTCGGGGGCGTCCTCACCGAGAATCTCCAGCGCTCGCGAGACCCGAGCACCCGCCGCCACGGCTGCGCGCGCCGACCGGCGCAGGTTGGCGTCGTCGAAGTTGGCGAGCCGGTTGGCAGTGGCGCGCACCTCGCGGCGCATCCGCCGCTCCTCCCAGGCGAGGACGCTGTCGTGAGCACCGAGCTTGGTGAGCATGACGCCGATCGCATCGCCGTCGCGAACCACGACCCGGTCGATGCCGCGCACCTCGCGAGCCTTGGCCTGGACGCCGAGCCGCCGGGCCGCACCGACGAGGGCCAGGGCCGACTCCGGCCCCGGACACGTGATCTCCAGAGATGACGACCGGCCGGGTTCGGTGAGCGACCCGTGGGCGAGGAAGGCACCCCGCCAGGCGGCCGCCGCGTCACAGGTCGCGCCGGACACCACCTGCGGAGGCAGCCCGCGGACGGGCCGACCGCGGCCGTCGACGAGTCCGGTCTGCCGGGCCAGCGCGTCGCCGTCCTTGGTGACGCGGACCACGTAGCGCGACCCCTTTCGCAGTCCTCCCGCGGAGACGACGGCCATCTCCGAGGCATGGCCGTAGACCTCGGCGAGGTCCTTGCGCAGCCGCCGGGCGATTGCCCCGGCGTCGAGCTCGGCCTCGACCACGACATGGCCACCGTTGAGGTGCAGGCCGCCGGCAAAGCGCAGCAGCGACGCCATCTCAGCCTTGCGACAGCACGGCTTCGTCACCGGCAACCGCGCCAGCTCGTCCTTGACCGCAGACGTCATCGCCATGCGTGGTCCCCTGCCTCTCGCGCAAAGATCTCCCGGTAGACGGCCGCCAGCCGAGCCGGGTCATGTCGTGGACTTCCGTCATCGCAGGCCACCTCTGCGACGACCAGCTCGGCGCCGAAACCGGCGGCGGCCTCGCGCAGACTCGTCACGCCGGCCGCGACGGCTGTCTCGTCGGCAATGACGAAGTCGATCTCGAGATCCGGCGCATGAGCGGCCAGCACCTCGAGATGGGTCTCGGGTGAGAACCCGTCCGTCTCCCCCGGCTGCGGTGACAGGTTCAGCGCCACGATCCGACGTGCTCGACTGCCGGCCAGAGCCTTGGCCATCTCGGGCACGAGCAGGTGCGGGATCACCGACGTGAACCAGGACCCAGGACCGAGGACGGCCCAGTCGGCTTCCATCACCGCCTGAACCGCGTCGGCGCAGGCCGGCGGCTCCGGCGGCTCAACGCGTACGGCGATGACCCGGCCTGCTGTCGTGGCGACCGCGACCTGCCCGCGAACCTCGCTCGGCGCGCCCGGGTCGTCCGGATCGAGTCCGACGACGTCAGCGACGATCTCCAGCGGATGGGTCGCGAGCGGCAGCACGCGTCCCGCCGTGCCGAGCAGCCGGCCCATCATGTCGAGGGCGGCCACGGGATCGCCGAGCTGGTCCGCGAGCGCCGTGATGATCAGGTTGCCGACCGGATGTCCGGCCAGCGAGCCCGCACCCTCGAACCGGTGCTGCGTGAGGGTGGCCCAGGCCCGGCCCCAGTCGTCCTGGCCGGCAAGAGCAGCGAGCGCCATGCGCAGGTCGCCGGGCGGCAGCGCACCCAGCTCGGCCCGCAGCCGGCCACTCGAGCCCCCGTCGTCGGCGACCGTCACCACCGCCGTGAGCTCCGCGGTCACCAGCCGGAGCGCCTCGAGGGACGCGGACAGCCCGTGGCCGCCGCCGAAGGCGACCACGCGCGGACCCTCTCCTGACATGTGCGGCTACTCCCGGCCCAGATCACGGTGCACGACACGGACATCGACGCCATCGGCGCGCATGCGCGCGGCCAGCTCCTCCGCGATCGCGACGCTGCGGTGCTTGCCGCCCGTGCACCCGACGGCGACCGTCGCGTAGTGCTTGCCTTCGCGAAGGTAGCCCGACTCGTAGCTGCGCAGCAGTGCGGCGTAGCCGTCGACGAACTCTGCGGCGCCATCTTGAGCGAACACGTAGTCGCGCACCGGCGCGTCAAGACCGTTGAGCGGTCGAAGTTCATCGACCCAGTGCGGGTTGGGCAGCAACCGGCAGTCGATGACCAGGTCGGCATCCACCGGAAGCCCGTACTTGTAGCCGAACGACATGACGGTCGCGTGCAGACCGTGGGCGGACGGGTCGGCGAACGCCGCAGCGACCTTGGCACGCAGCTCATGGACGTTGAGCAAGCTGGTGTCGACGACGAGATCGGCCTCGCCGCGCAGGTCGCGCAGCAGTGCACGTTCTCGGGCGATCCCGTCGACGAGTGTGCCCTTCTCCTGCAGAGGATGCGGCCGGCGTACGCTCTCGAACCGCTGGACGAGAGCGTCGTCGCCCGCCTCGAGGAACACGACACGAGGTCGAACGCCTTGACGATCCAGCTCGGCGAGCGCCTCACGCACGTCGCTCGTGAAGCCGCGGCTGCGTACGTCGACGACCACGGCGATCTTGTCCACCGAACCCTGTGACCGGTTGGCGAGCTCGACCATCGTCTCGAGCAGGGACGGCGGCAGGTTGTCGACGACGAACCAGCCGAGATCTTCGAGGCATTTCGCAGCCGTGCTGCGGCCGGCTCCCGACAGTCCGGTGATCACAACGAGGTCAAGCGCGGCCGGCACCGATGGCGAGGGTTTGTTCATGGCTTCGCCTCGAAGCCTCCCACCGCGAGGGGGTCCGTGTCCGTTCGTAGTGCCGCCAATTTGTCGTCCCACCCCACGAAGTTGCTCCCTTCGGTCACAACTCCGCGGGGACCCCGGAGTCGACGACCTCGCCGGTCGCGGGGTCCACGGCCAGTGTCGGCGCCGAGTCCGCGAGCGCTGCGTGCACCGCCTCGGCCGTCCGACGCCCGACACCCGGCACCGCCGCGATCTCGTCGATCGTCGCGTCGCGCAGGCGCTTGACCGAACCAAACGTACGAAGGATCGCCTTGCGCCGGAACTCGCCCAGACCCGGCACGCCGTCGAGCACGCTCGTCGCCATCGCCCGTGACCGCTTCTGCCGGTGGTAGGTGATCGCGAACCGGTGCGCCTCGTCCCGCACCCGCTGCAGGAGATAGAGAGACTCGCTCGTCCGCGGCAGGATGACCGGCTCTACCTGGTTGGGCAGCCACACCTCTTCCAGCCGCTTCGCGAGCCCACACAGCGCGATGTCATCGACGCCGAGCTTGGTCATCGCCGCCGCGGCTGCCGCGACCTGCGGCGCACCACCGTCGACAACGACGAGCTGCGGTGGATAGGCGAACTTCTTGGGCTTGCCCGTCACCGGGTCGATCGGCTGGGGCCGCCCCGCTGCGTCGTCCGCATCCGGGTCCGGGCTCTCGTCCAGCTGATCGCTGTCGATGCGCTCGTCGAGGTAGCGGCGGAAGCGGCGGAAGATCACCTCGTTGATGGCAGAGGTGTCGTCCTGGCCCGCACCGTCTCCAGCTGCTCCGCCCCCACGACCGCCGCCGCGGATGGCGAAGCGCCGGTACTCGCTCTTGCGCGCCAGGCCGTCCTCGAACACGACCATCGATGCCACGACGTCGTTGCCCTGCAAGTTGGACACGTCGAAGCACTCGATGCGTAGCGGGGCCTCGCGCAGCCCCAGCGCATCCTGGAGCTCTTGCAGGGCAAGCGAGCGCGAGGTGATGTCTGACGATCGCTTCAGCTTGTGCCTGATGAACGCCTCCTTGGCGTTGCGTTCGACCGTCTCCATCAACGCCTTCTTGTCACCCCGCTGCGGCACGCGCAATGCGACTCGGCCACCGCGGACGATCTCGAGCAGCTCCGCGACGACCTCGGCGTCGTCGGGCAGCGCCGGCACGAGCACCTCGCGCGGGACCTCGTTCTGCTCGTCCAGATAAGCCTGAGTCAGGAACTGCTCGACCAGACCCGCCGGGGACATCTCCTCGACCTTGTCGACAACCCAGCCGCGCTGACCGCGCACTCGCCCGTTCCGTACGTAGAAGACCTGCACGGCCGCCTCGAGCTCGTCCTCGGCAAAAGCGATGACGTCGGCGTCGGTCCCGTCGCCGAGCACCACGGCCTGCTTCTCCATCGCCCGGTTGAGCGCGCCGACGTCATCGCGCAACCGCGCGGCCCGCTCGTACTCCTGGCGTCTGGAGGCGTCGCGCATGTCGCGCTCGAGCCGTTTGACGAAACGTTGAGTCTGACCGGACATGAAGTCGACGAAGTCGTCGGCAATGCGGCGGTGTTGGTCGGTGTCGACGCGACCGACACACGGAGCGCTGCACTTGTCGATGTATCCGAGCAGACAGGGCCTGCCCACTTGCCCGGCGCGCTTGAACACACCATTGCTACACGTGCGCATGGGGAACACGCGCAACAAGGCGTCGAGGGTCTCGCGGATCGCCCAAGCGTGCGCGTAGGGACCGAAATACTTCACGCCCTTGCGCTTGGCTCCCCGCATGACCTGCGCGCGGGGGAAGTCCTCATCGAGCGTCACTGCGAGCCACGGGTAGGACTTGTCGTCGCGGTAGCGCACGTTGAAGCGCGGATCGAACTCTTTGATCCAGCTGTACTCGAGCTGAAGAGCTTCGACCTCGGTGCTGACAACTGTCCACTCGACCGACGCCGCAGTGCGCACCATGGTCTGGGTGCGCGGATGCAGGTTGAACGTGTCCTGGAAGTAGGACGACAGCCGGCTGCGCAGGCTCTTGGCCTTGCCGACGTAGATGACGCGCTGCTGCTCGTCGCGGAACTTGTAGACGCCCGGCTGATCAGGGATGGATCCGGGCGCTGGTCGATAGCTCGCCGGATCCGTCACGTCGTCCAGGCTAGGCCGGGAGAGGGACGTTCTCGTACCCGCGTGACCGCGCGTATCCGGACATCTGGCACGCTGCTGTCGAGCATTCCCGCGCCACTCCAAAGCAGCCGGAGAGGGGACCGTGGACGGCCATATCTCGGCGCACGTCGTCGTTGACGACGCCGGCATGAGCGGCCGCGGTCACATGACGGTTCTCGGTCTTGCTTGGCGCAGGGACGACCCGCTCGCGGTGATCTTGACTCTCGCCGCCCAACCTGACCATCCCTCGCTGCCCCGCGGCGAGTGGGCGGTGCTTCGAGACTTCCTTCGGTACGGCGTCGAAGAGCCGACCGGCGATGGTGCAGTCCGCGTGCGTCCGGGCGACGACGGGCAGATCGTGATGGAGCTGCTCGGCGAAGCGAAGCCCTACATGCTGCACGTGCCTGCTGCAGTCATCTGCAAGTTCCTCGACGCCACGGAAGCAATCGTGCCGACAGGGGCGGAAGCAGAAGATGCTGTCATCGACGCGCTCATCAATCGCCTCTTGGAGTACTAAACCGGGCTAGCGTGGGCGGCGGCTGCGACTCCCCCTTCCCCAAGGAGCCTGTGTTGGCCCGCCGTTCCCTTTATCTCGACAGTCGTTCCGCGCGTCGCTCGTCGTACTCGTCGTACCGGCGCGAGGGCGGTGGTGTCGTCAAGAAGATCGTCATCACGCTGATCGTGCTGGTGTTACTGGCGATCGGCGGTGCCGCCTATCAGCTGACGCGTGGCGTTCCGCAGCAACACGTCGTCAGCTCGTTCGCCGCGTCGGTGACCGCATCGGGCGGACAGACAAAGATGCCCTGGCCCAAGGAAGGGCAAGCGGCCGTTGCCGTTGCGGGCGGAGCGACGATCGCCTATCCGGCGACGGGCGCGCATCCCGCCGCGATCGCAAGCCTCGCGAAGATGATGACGGCCTATCAGGTGTTGCACGACCACCCACTTGGCGCGACGGGCGCAGGACCCCGCATGCGGGTCACGGCCAAGGACGTTGCGGACTACCGGCACCGGGTCATTGGTCAACAGTCCGTGCTCGCAGTTCGAGCGGGCGAACAACTCAGCGAATACACGGCCTTGGAAGCGCTGCTGATCCCGTCCGCCAACAACGTCGCTGCCATCCTCGCTCGATGGGACGGGGGGTCGATCCCTGCCTTTGTCAAGAAGATGAACGCCACGGCGCGCGCCATGGGCCTGACACAAACGCACTATGCCGATCCCGACGGCACCTCGCCTGCGACGGTGAGCACGGCGGCCGATCAGCTCGTCTTGGCGCAGAAGGCGATGGCGATACCCACGTTCACCAAGATCGTGCGCCAGCCGGCAGCAACATTCCCGGTCGCGGGCACCGTCTTCAACTACAACTACATGATCGGCCACCACGGCTTCATCGGCATCAAGACAGGCTCCGATGCGGCGGCCGGTGGTTGCTGGGCGTTCGCGGCGCGTCGGCTGGTCGACGGCAAGCCGACCGTCGTCTACGGGGTGGTCCTCGGCCAGCACGGCAAGAAGACCGGGGCGCTGATCCAGCCCGCTCTCAACCTGGGCCGCAAGCTCGCGGACGCCACACCGGGCGTGGTCAGGAGAGTCACGCTGGTCACCGGAGGCACCGATGTCGGCACGCTCACCGCTCCGTGGCGTGACGAGGTGCGGTTGGTGACGCAGCACAGCCTGACCGTTGTCGCGGCCCCCGGGCAGAAGTACGCCACGCACCTCGAGCTGAAAGCGCCGACAAGCCACTCGCTGGATGACGGTGCCGTCGTCGGAACCCTCACTGTGGCCGGCGCATCGACGCCGGTGATCCTCGAACGGGCGGCGGCCGGACCGACGATGAAGTGGCGGTTCACCCGGCTGGGCTGAGCAGGAGGCGCCCCCCACGGCGCCGAACTCGTGGGCATGCGCCTGCGCCCAGCTCTGGCCTCGGCTCTGCTCGTCGGCGGCATGGTCGCTGCCCCCGTACTTGCGGCTACCTCGACCAGGGCAGCGGGCAGGGTCGATGGCGCCAAGATCGACGGCAGCCTGACGCGGTCCTACTACGTGCCCACCCGGGACGCCACGATCTATCTGGAGGTCGTCGAGCCGACGTCCGGCGGCAAGGTCGTCCCCGCGCCGGTAATCCTGACCTACTCGCCGTACTCGGTCCTGGGGCGCAACGGCGACGCCGGCCACTGGGTGCCGTTGGGCTATGCCCGTGCCTACGCGGACGTGATCGGCACCGGCGACTCCGGCGGTTGCTACGACTACGGCGGCAACCGCGAGAAGCGCACCGGTCACGACGTCGTCGAGTGGATCGCCAGGCAGGCGTGGACGACCGGCAAGGTCGGCATGCTCGGCGGCTCCTACGACGGAACGACGCAGTACGCGACCGCCGTGACGCATCCGCATGGTTTGGCGACGATCGTGCCCGAGGCTGCGATCAGCCGGTGGTACGACTACGCCTACGCGGGCGGCATCCGCTACACGGACACCGACGAGGACTTCGGCAACGAAGGGCCGGGCGCCGCATCGGACGAGGGTGCCGACACACCGCTCGGCTTCGACTTCGGGTTTGCCATCCCGCCGCCGATGGACGTGAACGCACCTGACTGGCAACAACGAGTCGCGTCGACCATCACACCGTGCGACGAGCTGCAGCACACGGGCGCGGCCTACAACATGACGCCTGACTATGACGGCTTCTGGATGGACCGCGACTATGTCCACCTGCTCGACACCGTGCACATCCCCGTTCTCGTCGCCAGCAACTGGGGCGACTGGAACGTCAAACAGAAGAACGGCTGGGACGCCTACCACGCCCTGACAAGCTCGACCTGCCGCAAGATGTACTTCGGCACGCGGTGGGCCGGCCACGGCACGCCACCCGGCGACGACTACGGCAAGACCGTCGACCTCTGGTTCGCGCATTGGCTGCAGGGCGCCGACAACGGCGTGCAAAGGATGCCGGACGTCACCTCGGAGACCTCCGACGACAAGGGGCCCATCGGCTATCTGTCCGGCAATGAGCCCAAGCCTCGCAAGATGCGGCTCTACCTCGGGGACAAGGCCGGCAGCTGGACGCTCTCTCCGCGAGCGCTCCATGGCTCGGCAATGGCGTCGTTCACACAGACGGGCACCAACACCGAAGCCTTTGCTGCGACCCATCCCTATGCCGGCGGGAGCTACCTCGCGTTCACTTCTCCTGCCCTCACACATGACGTCCGTGTGTTCGGCCGGCCGGTGCTCCACCTGTGGTCGACGGTGCAGCGGCAATGGGTGACGGTGACTCCTTCGCTCCTCGACTTCGACCCGTCTCGCTACGCCGGTGCGGGCCCGGCGACAACTGCCAGCGACCCGGCCGCAGCCGTGGCGCTCACGCGTGGCTGGTTGGACTCGCGCTACCGCGACGGACTGGACCACGAGGTCGCGACGACACCGGGAGCGTCGACGGAGATGAACGTCAAGCTCTTCCCCACCGACTACACCGTCCGCAAGGGCCACCGGCTGGTGCTGCTCGTGCAGAGCGAAGATCTCGACTGGGCCATCGCCAAGCCCTACCCCGGCATCGCCGACCCGACCGTGCAGATCGACTGGTCGAAGGGCCAGTCCTGGCTCGACGTACCCGTAGTGCACTCACGTTCGTGAGCTCAGGCGCGCTTGCGGGCGGGCGCTTTCGTCGCAGGGCGGGTGGTCGTCTTCTTGGCTGCCGTCGTGCGTGCAGCAGACACCTTGGTGGGCGGCTTGACCTTGACCGCGAGCATCTCGCGTAGGAAAGCACCCGTGTGACTGTCGGTGACGCCCGCGATCTCCTCGGGCGAACCCTCCGCAACGACAGTGCCGCCACCGCTACCGCCCTCCGGCCCCATGTCGACGATCCAGTCAGCGGTCTTGATGACGTCGAGGTTGTGCTCGATGACGATGACCGTGTTGCCGGCTTCAACGAGTCGAGTGAGCACACCGAGCAGCTTGCGGATGTCTTCGAAGTGCAGGCCCGTGGTGGGCTCGTCGAGGATGTAGACGGTGCGACCGGTCGAGCGACGTTGTAGCTCGGACGCAAGCTTCACCCGCTGGGCCTCGCCACCGGACAAGGTCGGAGCCGGCTGCCCGAGGCGCACATAGCCGAGTCCGACATCAACGAGAGTGGTCAGGTGCCGAGCGATGGCCGGCACCGCCGCAAAGAACTCGGCTGCCTCCTCGATCGGCATGTCGAGCACGTCGGAGATCGTCTTGCCCTTGAAGTGCACCTCGAGGGTCTCGCGGTTGTAGCGCGCGCCGTGGCAGACCTCGCACGGAACATAGACGTCCGGCAGGAAGTTCATCTCGATCTTGATCGTGCCGTCTCCGGCGCATGCCTCACAGCGTCCGCCCTTGACGTTGAACGAGAACCGGCCCGGCAGATAGCCGCGCACCTTGGCCTCGGTCGTCTCGGCGAACAGCCGTCGGATGTGGTCGAACACTCCGGTGTAGGTCGCCGGGTTGGAACGCGGCGTCCGGCCGATGGGTGACTGGTCGACACCGACGACCTTGTCGACGTGCTCGAGCCCCTTCACTGTGCGGTGCCGGCCCGGAACGATGCGCGCACCGTTGAGCTCCCGCGCGAGCACCGAGTAGAGGATGTCGTTGACGAGCGTGGACTTGCCGGACCCGCTGACGCCGGTGACGGCAACGAAACAGCCGAGCGGGAACGAGACGTCGATCTGGCGCAGGTTGTGCTCGCGCGCGCCCACCACCGTCAGGCTTCGACTCGACGTCGGCTTGCGACGAATGTCGGGCACCGGGATCGATCGCTTGCCGCTCAGGTAGGCGCCGGTCACGGACCGGGGGTTGCGCAACAGCTCCTTGTAGGGACCGCTGTGCACGATCTCGCCGCCGTGCTCCCCGGCCCCCGGACCGATGTCGACGACCCAGTCCGCCTGGTGGATGGTCTCCTCGTCGTGCTCGACGACGATCAGCGTGTTGCCCAGGTTGCGCAGCCGGACCAGTGTCTCTATCAACCGCCGGTTGTCGCGCTGGTGCAAACCGATAGACGGCTCGTCCAACACGTAGAGCACGCCGACGAGACCCGACCCGATCTGGGTGGCGAGCCGGATACGCTGCGCCTCGCCGCCGGCGAGCGTCGCGGCCGCGCGATCCAGCGACAGATAGTGCAGGCCGACATCGACGAGGAACTTGAGCCGCTCGTTGATCTCCTTGAGCACGCGTACGGCGATCTGCTCCTCGCGCGCGGTCAGCCGCAGCTCGCGCAGCCACTCGGCACAGTCACCGATCGGCAAGGACGCGACCTCAGAGATCGATTTGCCGTGCACCGTCACCGCGAGCGACTCCGGCCGCAACCTCGTGCCGTCACAGCCCGGGCACGGCACCTCACGCATGAAGCCTTCGAACCGCTCGCGGCTGGTGTCGCTCTCGGCCTCGCTGTGCCGACGTTCGACGTAAGTGATGGCGCCTTCGAAGTCGGTCCAGTAGGACCGCTCCCGGCCGTAGCGGTTCTTGTACTTCACGTGAACCTGGGTGGCGTGGCCGTTGAGGATCGCCTTCTGCGCCTTGGCCGACAGCCGTTCCCACGGAGTGTTGACGTTGAAGCCGAGCTCGTCGCCCAGGCCCGACAGGACCCGACCGAAGTAGTCGCGGCCGGGCGCCCCCGACCAGGGCGCGACGGCCCCGTGTGCGAGTGTGGTGGTCGGGTCGGGGACGATCAACTCGGGATCCGCCTCGAGCTTGGT
>JAICMI010000034.1 GCA_025929315.1 Frankiaceae bacterium | reverse complement strand
GGGCTGGACCGGGTTGTAGTCGGCCGCCTCCTGCGTGATCGGCAGGGTCGAGAACTGCACCTGACGCGAGTAGCTGGTCGGCGCGGCAAAGAACAACCCGATGCCGGCGAGCGCTGCGAACGCCACGACGGGAGGCAGCAGGGAAGGTGTCGGCCGGAAAGTCACCGGACCGACGTTGCGCTCGGCGAGGACGGTGCCAATGGCAACGAACACCCACAGCACGTCGGCTGTCCCGTTGAGCGACATCGAGTCGAACGCAGTGCCCGCGGCGATCAGGGTGAGCACTCCGGCGGTGAGCGCCGCAGCGGCCAGGCGCGACTCCCCTCGCGGGGCGAGCACGCCACGGCCGACCCCGAAGAGGCCGACGGCCAACAGTCCGAGCAGTCCCGCCAACCCGATGGTGCCGGTGACGCCATAGGTGAGCAGGTAGGTCGCGTCGACGCCTTGCAGACCCAGTGTCTGCAGACCCGTGAGACCGAGTCCCGTCCATGGATGGTCCGCGACGGCGCTCAGGACGACGGGGATGCGCTGCTGCCGGACGTCAACGGAGCCTTGGTCGATGCTGGAAGAGAAGTGGTGTGACAGCTCGGGCGCAGCAACGAACGCGGCCAGGGACAACGCCGCCGCCACGACGACAAGTGCAGTGATCCGTCGGTCACGCGCCAGAACACCGAGTACGACGACCCCGACGATCAGCCCGACGATGGCGCTGCGGGCAAACGACCAGTAGATGCTGGCGATGACGACACTGCTGCCACCGATGAGGGCCAGCACCCGCCACCGCGGCAGGCGTACGGCGACGACGAAGAAGATCGGCAGGAGGGCGGCTGCGACCCACGCAAAACCGAGCGGGTAGTCGTTCCCCGCCCGCACCCGCACGGTGCCGGCCCGATGCGCCAGCTCCGCGGCAGCCGCGTTGCCCTGCTCGGACGGCGCGAACCGGAACAACCAGTGCGACCAGCTGTCGCCGGTGACGTGTTCGACGGCCCCGATGACGGCGGAGATGACCAAGACGCCCGCCAGTGGCTTGATGAACCAGGCCGGCTCCGGATCGAGGCGAACGAGCGCGGTGCACGTCACCAAGACCACTGCTTGCTCGACAAAGCCGAGGTAGGTGGTGATCTGGTCGTTGATGTTGAGCACCATCGGCGCAAGCATGATGCCGGTGACGAGCACGATCGCGAGATAGACCAGGAACGCGAACGCGGTTGGGCTGGCCCGCCACAGATCGCGCCGGCGGTGCCGCCACACGATGCCGACCAGCGCACCCAGCGCCACCACCCGGTGCACGGTGAGCAGTGACGTCACACCTGCGGTCGGCAGGGACAGGGACGCCGGGATCAACACGATCGACGCGAACAGAAGGGTGAATGCCGCCCGGTGCGAGGCCCGTGCGGCCACAGCCGCGAGCACCAGGGTCGCGGCGGCGAGAAGAGCGGAGTGCATGCGGGCCTAGATCAGTCGTCCCGCGCGCGCACCGACAACGCCGCGAACACGGCGGCAAACCCGAGCAGTCCCGCTAGACCCGCGGCGCCGAGAGTGCGCCTTCGGGTCGGGCTCACCTTGATGCCGGGCCCGGCCGGGGTGACCTCCGTGATCGTGAACTGGCTCGCCACGGGGATGTGAGCGTCCTGCTGCTCCTTCTGCACATAGTCGGTCAGGGCCGACGAGGCGGCCTCGGCGAGTCTCTGGCTGGTTGTCCGGTCCGCGGTGACGGCGCCGATCTGGATGAGCAACGAGTTCGCGGGAGCGCTCGCGAACAGCTCGCTGCGAACCAGGTTGACGTTGACGCCCAGCTTGTCCGCGATGGGCTGATCGAAGATCTGCGTCCTCGCCAGTCCGGTGTATTTCGTCCGCAAGGTCGAAAGCTTGGAGACGACGCCCGCGTCGCCACTCGCCGCGATCGCACGAGGTTGGTCGATGGCCATCGTCGCGACGCTCTGGTATTTCACCTGCCCGCTGGCAACGATCGCAGCGGCCACTACGGCCGCGACGACACCGACGACCACGGCAAGCGCCGCGGCCGCGACCCATCGTCGCCGGAAGAGACGGCTCCCCCACTCCCGTGGTCCGCTCACGACACTCCCTTCGCTGCCCGGCGAAATCTTGACAGGTCGACGAGCCGGGTCGAGGTCGCCGCGCGGGTCGGCACCGGCCAGTACGCTTCGCGATGATGAGCGGCGACCTTCCTCGCGTCGACGTGGGAGTGGTCACCTGGAACACCCGGGACCTCACCGTCAGCGCGCTGCGACGCCTGCTCGACACCGATCAGGGTGCCGAACTGCGACTGCTCGTGCACGACAACGCCTCCGCCGACGGCACGGCTGACGCCGTGCGCGAGCAGGTGCCAGAGGCGGATGTCGTCAGCTGTCCCGACAACCTCGGGTTCGCGGCCGCCGTCAACCGCCTGCTCGAGCGCGCCGAGGCTCCGTGGTTCCTGATGCTGAACTCTGATGCCTGGCCGACGCCCGGCGCGATCGGCCGCATGGTCGACGCGGCTGTGCGTCACCCGCGAGCGGCCGCCGTCGCGCCGCGGCTCGAACGGCCCGACGGTTCGCTCGAACATGGGACACATCCGTTCCCGTCCGTGACCGTCGCGATCGCGAGCGCACTGCCGTTGCGCAACGCCTGGGCCGAACGGCATGCACTGCATTCTGCCTGGCTACACGACCGCGAACGCCAAGTGGACTGGGCCGTCGGAGCCGCGCTGCTCGTCCGTCGGTCGGCCCTCGGCGAGATCGGCGGCCTCGACGAGAGCTTTTTCATGTACGTCGAAGATCTGGAATGGTGCCACCGCGCCCGTCAGCGCGGCTGGGAAATCTGGTTCACACCGGAAGCTGTCGTCGTACATGTGGGGAACGCCTCGGGCGAGGCGAAGTTCGGCAGCACGCGCTCGGCCGTGTGGATCGCGAACACGTACCGCTTCTACCGCCGCCATCACACTTGGGCCGGCACGATGGGCTACCGCGCCGCGAACGGCTTCGGGGCCGGCGTGGGCGCGGCTCGCGCACTCAAACGGCGGGACCGAGCCGCCGCCCGCTTCTGGTGGCAGCAGATTCCCCTGCACCTTCGGCGCGGTTGATCATGCGCGCGCTCGTCCTCTCGAGTCTCTATCCCCCGCACGCTCTGGGTGGTTACGAGATGTCCTGTCAGGACGTGATGACCAGGTTCGAGGCACGCGGACACGAGGTCGTCGTCCTCACCACCGACACGCGACTGCCCGACGTCGTCGACGTGGAGCAGCCGAATGTTCGGCGAGCGCTGAAGTGGTACTGGGCGGACCACCAGATCGTGCAGCCACGGGTGCGCGAGCTGCTGGAGATCGAGCGACACAACCGGATGACCCTCGCGCGGACCCTGGAGGAGATGAAGCCGGACGTTGTCTCGGTCTGGTCCATGGGCGCGATGTCGCTGGGGCTGATCGATCTGCTCAACCGCTACGCGAAGCCGAAGGTCTATGTGGTTTGTGACGAGTGGCCCGTCTACGGCCCTCGTCTGGACGGGTGGATCGCCACCTTCTCCGGCCGCCGTCGTCGTGCACTCGGGAAGATGATCGGCGTCCGGACCGGACTTCCCACGACGATGGCCGAGCCCCGAAACGCCACGATGTGCTGGCTGAGCAACTACGTGCGCGATCGCGTTGCTGCGGCCACCGGATGGACCCCGGAGCACCAGACGGTGACCTACAGCGGCATCGACCCGGCCGACTTCCCGCTCGTGACAGCGGCCGAACGCAGCTGGGCAGGTCGACTGGTCGCTGTCGGCCGGGTCGAGCCACGCAAGGGCTTCACTGACGCGGTGCAGGCGCTCCCGGCGCTGCCTGACGACGTCACGTTGCAGATCGTCGGCCCGGATGACGGCCAACACCGCCAAGAGCTCGCCGACCTGGCACGACAGCTCGGCGTCCGGGCCCGGGTGTCGTTCTCCACATCGCCGCGCAACGAGCTGCGCAAGGTCTATGAGGGCGCGGACGCGCTGCTGTTCACCAGCGCCTGGGACGAGCCGTTCGGGCTTGTCCCCGTCGAGGCCATGGCCTGTGGCGTGCCGGTGGTCGCTGCGGCAACCGGCGGGGCGCGGGAGTACCTCGTGGACGAGACCAACTGCCTCGTCGTCCCGCCGCGCGACCCGGCCGCACTTGCCGATGCGGTCCGCCGACTGGCCGGGCATCCAGCACTGCGGGCGCATCTCGTGACGGGGGGCCTGGCGACCGCGGCGGAGTTCAGCGTCGACAGGCTCGCCGACGTGCTCGAGCAGTGGCACCTCGCCGCGGCGACGGGTTATGCGTCGGGCGAGCCGCCGCATCGAGCATCGGCGAGGTCGACATGAAGGTCGGCAACGTCGTCGCGCGCGCGCAGAGCGCGTCCTGGCCGACCGCAACGGCGAGTGTCTCCGTGGTCGTCGCGACCCACAACCGGTCGTCCTTTCTCCCGGGTCTGCTGGACCAGCTGAGTCGTCAGACCGTCGACGTAGAAGCCGTGATCGTCGACGACGGATCGACGGACGAGACCTGGCCGTGGCTCGAGCAGTACGCAGCCACCACAGCGTTGCCCTTGCTCGCGTTGAGCATCGAGCACACAGGCGGGCCGTCGCTGCCACGCAACACGGCGGTCGAGCATGCCCGCGCCGCGACCATCGCGATCACCGACGACGACTGCCTGCCGGAGCCGGGGTGGGCGGGCGCCATCGCGGCCGCCACCGGCGACGATGCCGCCATCTCCCAGGGCCGCACACTCCCGGACGGCGGAGCCCGGGGACCGTGGGACCGGGCCGTCGCGGTGGAACGACCGAGCGGCCTGTTCGAAACGTGCAACCTGGGGTTCTCCCGCGAGCACTTCGTCGCCGCGGGCGGATTTCCGTCGGTGACAGTGCTGAACCGGCTGCCGCGCGGATTCGGTGAGGACGTCCTCCTCGGTGCACAGGTCGCTCGCAGCGGCGGCTTCGCCTGGGCTCCCGAGGCTGTTGTGCGGCACCGGTGGATCGCCACGGACTTCGCCGGCCATCTGCAGGGTGTTCGCCGGCTCAGCGGATTTCCGTGGCTCGCGCGCGAAGTGCCCGAGGTGGCCGAGCTCCTCGTCGGCGGTGTCTTCCTGAGTCGCCGGACGCTCGAGTACGACGCAGCGTTGGTCGCGCTTCTCGCGGCAGCAGCCACCCGCCGTCCGCTCCTGGCGGTGGGCGCGCTCCCGTGGGGCAAGAGAGCGCTGGCGAGCGCTCACAGCCGGCCCGGACGCCCGGTTTCAGTTCGCCTTGCTCAGGAGGCGGTGAGCAGCACCGTCGGCCTGATCTCGCTCGTCAGCGGATCCGTCCGCCATCGGCGCCTGGTCCTGTGACTCAGCTCTTGGTAGCCCAACCCCAGGTGAACAACGTGCCTTCGCCGCTCGTGGCGGCGAGCTCGAGCCCCGCCCGGCTCAGCATCTGCCGCATCTCGTCGAGGTCGATGCGCGAGCCGAGGAACTGCGGCGCGTCGCGCCCATAACGATCGCCCCGGCCGAGCCGCTGTCGCGCAGCCATGACCATTCGCCGCAGCCGCCAGCGGATCGCGCCGGGTGTGCCGTTCCACTGCAGGACGAAGACGCCGCCCGGCCGCAGGATGCGCCCGGCTTCCTCGACGTAGGCCTGGATCACATCGACCGAAGGAATGTGCTGGAAGACCGTGAAGGTCTGCACCAGGTCGACGGAGCCATCCGCCACCCCCGGCAGCGACGCACCGTCGGTCAGTCGGAAGTCGACGCGCTTGTCGGGGACGAGCTCGCGAGCCTTGCGCAGCATCTCCGTTGAGATGTCATAACCGATCACCTGATCGAACCGTTCGGACAACGCGAGGCAGATGCGGCCCATGCCACAGCCGATTTCGAGCGCGACCGCCTTACCGGCGGGCTGTACCGCGGGCGGCTCGTCGAGCGCGATCGTGACGACCCGGCGGCCGGTTTCCAGGAACTGGTCCATGTTCGGGTTGTCGTAATCAAGCGAGGTGTCGACATAGAAGGCCGCGTTGAGCTGGGCGCGCTGCTCCCAGTAGTCACGCATCTTCGTCGTGTCGCGGCCCACGAACCCTCCCCCAGATCCACTGACCACCAGCTCAACTGTCAAAAGGGTAACGATGAACGTCGCTAGGCTTCGCGCGTGCGCACGGTGATCCTTTGCGGTGGCCGCGGCACCAGGGCTTGGCCCGCCACTGCCGAGGTGCCGAAACCGATGCTCGAGATCGGTGGCCGGCCGGTGCTCGAACACGTCATGGAGATCTACGCCCGGCAGGGTTACGACGACTTCATGCTCGCCACCGGCTACAAGGGCGACGTCATCGCCGACTGGGTGTCCACGCTCAGCAACGGCTGGTCGGTGCAGTGCGTCGACACCGGTGACGACGCCGACACGGGCGAGCGACTGCGAGTCTGCGCGGAGAGGATTGCGGCTCCGTTCCTGGCGACGTACGGAGACGGACTCGGCAACGTCGACGTCGACGCGGTTGCGCAGCGGCAGCGCGAGCACGACGGCGCGGCCATCGTGACGGTCGTGCCGCTGCCGTCGCAGTACGGGACCATCGACACCGACGAGTCCGGCCGGGTGACCGCGTTTCGCGAGAAGCCCCTCCTCCGCGAGCACTGGATCAACGCGGGGTTCTTCGCGTTCGACGCCGACGCTGTCACCGACACACCGGGCTCGAGTCTCGAGCGGGACATCCTGCCCGCTCTGGGAGAAGCCGGCTCGCTCTACGTCTATCGTCACGAGGGCTTCTGGAAGTCGATGGACACCCACAAGGAAGTGGTCGAGCTCAACTCGCTCGCCGAGAAGGAAGGACATCCGTGGCTGCAGCTCCCCACTCGTTGAGCGGGTCGCGTGTCCTCGTCACCGGTGCGTCCGGGTTCATCGGCTCCCACCTCACGCGGCGGTTGCTCGACGCGGGTGCCGAAGTACACGCCTTGACCAGCGTCGTCTCATCCGTCTACCCGACCCGGCTCGTCGACGTACGCGACCGGATCAACCTGCACGAGGCAAGCCTCGCCGACCGCGGGGCGCTCGAGGCCGTTGCCGCACAGGTCAAGCCGGCCTACGTGTTCCATCTCGGCGCCTACACCCACGTGGGCAAGTCCTGGCAGCGCGTCGATGAGTGCATCCAGGTCAACGTGCAGGGCACCGTCAACCTGCTCATGGCGTTGGCACCGCACGGTTACACCCGCTTCATCAACACCGGCACGAGCGAGATCTACGGCGACATCGACGTGCCGTTCCGAGAAGACAAGCAACCGCATCCGATCTCGCCGTACTCAGTCAGCAAGTACGCCGCCGAGGAGTACTGCCGCCTCTTCGCCGAGGCGCACGGCTGGCCGATCGTGCGTGTCCGCCCGTTCAACGCCTACGGGCCGGCCCAGAGCCCGGACCGGGTCATCCCCGAGATCATCACTCGCGCGATGCGGGGGGAGCCACTGCGCATGACGCAGGGACGGCAGACGCGCGAGTTCAACTACGTCACCGACTTGGCGGACGGCTTCATCAAGGTCGCGACCACGGCGGACATCGACGGGGAGCTGGTCAATCTCGGCTGCGGCGACGACGTGTCGATGCGCGACCTTGCGACCAAGATCCTCGAGCTCATGGGCAACCCCATTCAGGCGGAGTTCGGCGCCATTCCGGACCGGCCGACCGAGATCTGGCAGATGCACTGCGATCCGACCAAGGCGCGAGAGCTCATCGGTTACGAAGCCAAGACGTCACTCGACGACGGGCTTGCCCGGACGATCGAGTGGTACCGCGAGGAGCTGTCTCGCTCAGGTACGTCGTTCGTGCTCGGCTCCTGAGGAATCTGCTTGCGGATTGCGCTCATCCATCCGTTCAGCTGGCCTGCGGTGCGCCGCGGTGGCGAGCGCTACTTGCACGACCTTGCCTGGTACCTCACGAGGCAAGGTGCACAGGTTGACGCGGTTGTCGGCGGCAAGCCGTCCGTCATCGACACGCCCGACGGCCGGTTGGTGCGTCTGCGCCATCCACGCCGGCTCGAGGTGCGTGGGCTCACCGCGACCGACACGTTCGGGCTGCCCGCCCTCGGCTGGCTGACGAAGCATCGCTACGACGTCGTGCACGCCCTCACACCCACCGCAGCCCTCGCCGGTGTCGTGACGCGCCACCGCACCGTCTACACCGCCCTCGGGCATCCGACCTGGCAGACGATCAGCCATCGCAAACATGACCTAAGGATGTTCCGCACCACCATGCGCCGGGTGGCCGCGCCGCTTGCACTGTCGGCCTCGGCAGCGACAAGCATCAGCGACATCACCGGAGTCCGGCCTCGCGTGGTGCCGCCCGGACTGCGCATCGACAGCTTTCCGTTGAATCCGGCGCCGCGGCGCGGGCCCGCTCGCGTGCTCTTTCCCGCTCACGCCGCCGACCGGCGCAAAGGCCTTGACGTGCTTCTTGCGGCATTCGATCGCGTGCTCGATCAGCTGCCCGACGCGAGGCTCGTGCTGGGCGGCGGTGGCGACGCGGAGTGGGCATTCGACTCCCTGCCGCCCGAGGTGGCCCGTCGCGTTCGAGCGGCGACGGACGTGGTCGGCGCCGGAGAGCTCGACGACGTGCCGGCGCTCTATGCCGCCGCGACAGTCACTGCGCTGCCGAGCGTCGACGAAGCATTCGGGCTGGTGCTGATCGAATCCCTGGCAACCGGTACGCCGGTCGTCGGAGTGTCTTCCGGCGGACCAGTCGAGATCGTCACCGATCCCGCCATCGGCCTCCTTGCCCCGCCGCGCGATCCGGCGGCGCTGGCCGAGCACATCTGCACGGTCACGCAGCTCGCCGCGAACGACCAGACGCCGGTGCGCTGTCGCGAGCACGCCCGCCAGTGGGACTGGGACACGGTCATCGGACCGCTGCATCTCGAGGTCTACGGCCGATGACGCGCTTCGGGTTGCACAAGCGAAGGTCGAGCCCGGCGCCGCCTCCCGCCCGTGGATCGGTCCCCGCCGGCGTTCTGGATTGTCTGATCGGCGTCAACGAGCACGGGGCCTACGCGATCCCACGGTCGTCGGAGCACCGGCCGGCAGCGCAGGCGACGTTGCACGGTGAAGTCTGGGAGCGCGAGACCGTCGAGCTGCTGCGCGCCTGCGACCCGAGCGGCGACATCGTGCATGCCGGCACGTTCTACGGAGACTTCCTGCCTGCTCTTGGCCGTTCCAGAGCGGCTGGGGCGCAGATCTATGCCTTCGAGCCGAACGCCGAGAACTACCGCTGCGCGCAGATCACGGTGCTGCTCAACGGCCTGTCCAACGTGCAGCTGACCAACGCCGCGCTGCACAGCGACGCCGGTCTGGGGACCCTCGCGATCTGTTCTCCAGACGGACTCGCACTCGGCGGCGGCAGCTACCTGGTCGAAGCCGCCCAGGACGTCAACAGCGAGCGAGTGCATCTCACCGCAGTCGACGCTGTTGTTCCCGATGACCGTCGCGTAGCCGTCGTGCAGCTCGACGTCGAAGGGCATGAAGAACAAGCGCTGCTGGGGGCGGTGCAAACGATTCGGCGTTGTCGCCCGTTGCTCGTGCTCGAGAGCCCGCCGCCTCCGACGTGGTTCGCTGAGCATCTCGGCGGCCTCGGCTACTCCGTCGTACAGACCGTGTGCGGCAACGCCGTGCTCAGCTCGACCAGATAGCCGCGAGCCAGCTCCAGGTGGCATCGGTCTCGTCGATGCCGAATCTCGACATTGCCTCGGGTCCGGTGACCCAGCCGTGCACGAGTGGTTGAGAGCGGAACACGAGGACGGACGCACCGGCCGGACAGCCAAGCGCTGCGTACCGGCTCACGTCAGAGCTGACAGTGCTGGCCCGCCAGCGCGTCGCGCAACCGTCTGCCCGTGCAACAGCGTTGACGGACGCCGCCACGCGCCCGGCCCAAGGCAGCACCGGATCGCTCATCCCGTGGAACTGGAGAACCTGGACCGGCTGGGAGAATCGGCAACTCGGTGTCAAAAGGGCACCTGAGCCCACGAACACGCTGTGCACGCGGCTGGACCGCGCGCAGAGGTAGCGGTAGCTCATCATCGCCCCGTTGGAGAATCCACCGATCGCGATGCGGTGCGGATCTACCGCGTAGTGCGCCTCGATGTCATCGATCACGGCGTCCAGGAAGGCGACGTCATCCACGTGGTGGACAACCGCTTGCCCGCAGCAGACGCCCGCATTCCAGGAGTGCGCGTAGCCCGCGGGATAGGCCACCAGCGTGCCGGTGTCGGCAGCCCCGCGGTCGAACTTGCTTTCCGACTCGAACGTCGCCGGGGTGCCGCGCAACGGGTGCAAGGCGACGATCAACCGGGCGTTGTCTGCCGGCAGCTTCGTCGGCACGAAGAGCCGATAGCTGCGCGGCTGGCCTCCGACGACGATTCGCACAACCTTGACCTCGCCACCTGCCCTGCCCGTCGCCGACCAGAGGACGTAAGCGGTGAGGCCGACAACGACCGCCATGGCCGCAGCCAACGCAACCCGGAGACGAATCGATGAAAGCGCTATGACGCGCTCGTTCCCGCGGGTTGGCCGGGCACACCTCGCATACAGTGACCGGCGTGCCAGACGCCGTCCGGTGGCGGGAGCGCCGCGCCCAACGACGGCTGAATCGTGCGTTCGTCCAAGCAACTGTTCCGCCGCCGGTTCATGCCTGGGGAAAGTTCGGCCGGTCCTTCGTCGTCCCACCTGCGCGAGTTTCCCGGCCCAAGCTCGTTGAGATAGGCGACGGCGTGGTCGTCCTCGAGAACGTGTGGATGTCCGTCGAGCCTGTCTTCGACGACATCACACCGCGGCTCGTCCTCGGTGACCGCGTACGCGTCGGTCGCGGCTGCCAGTTCAGCGTCGTGGGTGAGGTCGTCGTCGAGGAGGACGTGTTGATCGGCGACTTCGTGCACATCGGCGATACGTCGCATGACTACCGAGCCCGACTGCGTGCACCGAGCGCCACGCGACCCCGGCCGACGCGCATTTGTGCCGGTGCCCTTCTCGTCGGGCACGTCGCCGTGCTGCCAGGTGTCACGGTGGGCGCCGGCGCGATCGTCGACCATCACAGCGTGGTGACTGCTGACGTGCCTCCCGGCGTCACCGTGCGGGGCAACCCGGCCCGTCCGGTGACGACGTGATGGGCGCGGGGCGTCGCGCACTGGCGTCAGCACGGACGCGCTATTTGCAACAGCGGTTGTTACGACAGACGGCTACCGCCTTGACGCCGCCCTTGCCAAGCGCATGGGCGTCGTACGGCGCAAACACCGTCGTGGTCCCGCCGGCCCGGATCGAGACGCCGGAGTGCATCTCGCTCGGAGCGGGTGTCATCCTGCACGAGCACGCCTGGCTCTGCGTGCAACGTCGCCCGGACCTTCCGGCTCCATCCCTGCGCATCGGCGACCGCACGTCACTCAATCGCTTTCTCAAGATCGTGTGCCTCGGCACCGTCGAGATCGGTGCGGACGTGCTGTTCGCGGATCGGGTCTACATCAGTGACGTCGAGCACCTGCCGTGGGATGCCGAGACCCGCACCCATCCGCTCACTGACCCGCGTCCGGTCGTCATCGGCGACCGAGTGCACATGGGCATCAGCGTCGTGGTCAAGCCGGGCGTGACGATCGGCGACGACGCGTTCGTCGGCGCCGGAGCAGTCGTCCGCGACGACGTGCCCGCAGGCGGTCTCGTCGTCGGCGATCCCGCACGGCTGGTCCGCTTGCGGAACGAGGCGACCGGAGAATGGGAGCGGGTCAGCTCATGAGCCCTGCGTATCCTGTTCGCGTGCCGGGCGACGCCACTGCGACCGCGGTCTTCCACTTCGATCCCGATGTGATGGGCGCGCTCGCCGACGCCCGGACAGCGGACTACACGAGCGCCGATCCGTTCCCGCACATCGTCTTCGACGACTTCCTGCCGGCCGACCGGCTGCGGGCAGTGCTCGCGGAGTTCCCGGGTCCCGGTGACATCCCCTGGACGCTGTTTGAGGACGGCGGACGGACGCTCAAGCTCGCGACCGAGAACCAGGAGCACATGGGCGATCTGACCCGCCATCTGCTCGCAGAGTTCAACGGGGCGGTGTTCGTGGACTTCCTGGAGCGGCTCACGGGCATCTCCGGGCTTGTTCCGGACCCCTACTTGCTCGGTGGTGGTCTGCACCAGATCGAGCCCGGCGGATTCCTCGACGTGCATGCCGACTTCAACATCCACCCGCGGACCAAGCTGCACCGCCGGATCAACGTGCTGGTCTACCTCAACGAGGACTGGCAGGACGATTGGGGCGGTCAGCTCGAGCTGTGGACCTCGGACATGAGTCGCCGGGTGCAGCAGATTGCGCCGGTGTTCAACCGGTGCGTGATCTTCAGCACCGACCGCACCTCGTTCCACGGCCATCCCGAACGCGTCGCTTGCCCGCCGGGACGCAACCGGCGATCGCTCGCGCTCTACTACTACGCGCTGACGCCCGCCCCCGGTGAGGACGGTGGGTTCCACAGCACCCTCTACCAAGATCCCGACTCGCGCCCGGCGACCCCTGCCTATCGGGACCGACTGCGCCGTTGGCTGCCACCTGTCGCAGTCGACGCGGCTCGCAAGGCGCGCGACCGCGCCCGCCGAGCGTGAGCGCTCGACGGCGTCGTCGCTCGCAGCCGCCGGCGACTGACGCACCGGCCGACGATGGCAACCACTGGTCGACAGTTGCCGCAATGCTCGACTGGGTGCAGCGGTCGTCCCCCGCGCAGGCGCGACCCAACTACACCTGGAGCGTCCTCCACTCAGCGCGAATCGCGCACACACTCGGCATCGAGCGGATGACAGTTGCGGAGTTCGGCGTCGCCGGCGGCAACGGGCTCCTCGCGCTGGAAACCGCAGCGACCGCAGCGGAGCGTTTCTTCGGGATCGGCATCGATGTCGTCGGCTTCGACGCCGGCGGCGGCATTCCGGCGCCGCGCGATCATCGTGACGCGCCCTACGTCATCGCGCCCGGTGACTTCCCGATGGACATCGACAAGCTGCGCGCGCGACTGCAGCGCAGCGAGCTCTTGCTGGGCCTCGTCGAAGAAACGCTTCCACGCTTCATCGAGTCGAGTGGGTCTCCCGTCGGGTTCGTCTCCATCGACCTCGACTACTACAGCTCCACCGTGGCCGCGTTGATGCTGTTGACCGCGCCCGCGGAACGGCTGCTCCCTCGCGTCATGTGCTACTTCGACGACGTCATGGGATACCCGTGGGGTGACTTCAACGGCGAGCGCTTGGCGATCGCGGAGTTCAACGACCGGGAGGAGCATCGCAAGATCTCGCCGGTCTACGGCCTGCGCTACTTCCTTCCGCAACCGTGGGCGCAAGCCATGTGGCCCGAGATGATGTACCTCGCCCACGTCCTCGACCACCCGCGGTACGACGAGGACGAAGGCACGGCGCTCGTCCGCCGCCTGGATCTCAACCCGGAGTGATCTAGCGCCGACGCCGGCTGCGCGCGCGTACCGCACGTGCGGTCTCGCGCAGGGTGCGTCGCCACAGCATCGGCAAGGTCATGCGGATCGGGCCGAAGTCGACCGGGTAGGGCTCGCCCCACTCCCGGACGAGCTTGGCGCTGCGCGGCAGCGCATCCAGGGTGAGGCCGGGGTGCGGGCCTTTGATGCCAACTCCTTGCACGCCTTCGGGCAGCACGTCCATCCCGTAGCCGAAGGCAACGCTGCTCTCGAACGACGAGAGCAGCTGCGCGAAGCCCTCAGGAGTGAACCGCCAGAAGTCCCACGGGTGTGCGTGCACGGGCATGAACATCACCGAGGTGAGAACTGCGGTGCCGCCGGGCTTGAGCACCCGGTGGATCTCCGCGACAGCGCGAATCGGGTCGTGCACGTGCTCGAGAACCTCGACGCACACGACGGTGCCGATCGATGCGTCCGCGAACGGCAATCGGTGGATGTCGGTGACGACGTCCACGTTGGTCCCGGGTTGGATGTCACACCCGACGTAAGGCTTCACCCCGACGATGTCCCGCAGAAAAGCAGCGTTCTCCTGCGTCTCCGCGGGGCGCGAGCCGATCTCCACGACCGGTGCCAGCAGGGGCAGCTGCTCGGCACAGTCCTGCACGAAACTACGGACGAACGGTCTCACGCGGCGACCTCTAGGCTGGCAGGATGAGGGAGGGGCGCGCTCGGCGAGCCGAGAGCGAACTGGAGCGCCACACGGTCTGGATGGTGGGCTCGCCGCGCACGGGGACGACCTGGCTGCTCAACCTGCTCCGCGCGCATCAGCGCATCAAGACGCTGGACGAACCGCTGATCGGGGCGCACCTGGGGTTCCCCGCGAGTGTCACGGTGGGCACGGTCGCCCGCCATCCGCGCGCCGGCGAGGCCTCGCGCGCAGTGGACGTTTTCGCCGGACATGACGACTACTTCTTCTCCACCCGGTATGAGCACGCCTGGCGGGAGCCACTGCGACGCCTGCTGCTGGCAAGGATGCTCGCTCAGTTCCGGGACCTCGGCGGGCGAGTCGCTACGGACTACCTCGTCATCAAAGAACCGCACGGGTCGGAAGCAGCGGACGTCCTGGCAAGCACGTTGCCGCAAAGCCGACTGCTCATCGTCGTACGCGATCCTCGTGACGTTGTCGACTCGATCCTGGACGCGGTCCGTCCGGGCGGATGGGCGTCGGATCTCGCGACCGTCGACGACGACTCGGACAGCCGGGCGCGGTTCGTCGAGGACTACACCCTGCTCTGGCTGGAGCGGACCCGCGTGGTCCTCACGGCTCGCGACCAGGTCGGCCCGGACCGCCACCTGTTGCTCCGTTACGAGGATCTGCTCGCCGACGCCACCACGGGCGTCCGGTCGATCCTCGCCTGGCTCGGCCTCGATGTCCCCCCGCAGCTCGACGAGCACATCGCCCGGCTGTCGTTCGCCGAGCTCAAACCCGAGGCGAAGGGCCCCGGCCAGTTTGCCCGCGCCGCGACCCCCGGCATGTGGCGGCACAACCTCGACCGCCGGGAACAGGACATCGTCAACGCCATCGCGCAGCCCATGCTCCGGGAACTCGGCTATGCAGACAGCTAGCCGCCCGGACCCCACCGGACGAGCGTATCCGTCATGACGGCTGCTACTTCCGACCGACTGCCGCAGCTGCTCATCGTCGGTGCGGCCAAGGCCGGCACGACCTCCCTCGCCCGCTGGCTCGACGATCATCCGGACGTCGCAGTCACACCCAAGAAGGAGCTCAACTTCTTCAGCTACGACGGCGTGTGGACGCTGGGCACGGACTGGTATCGCAGCCAGTTCCCGGGCGAGCCCTCGTCGTTGGCCGTCGACGCCAGCCCCAGCTATCTGCCGTCGCCCGAGGCGCCGGCGCGCATCCGGCAGTGCATTCCGGAGGCACGCATGATCGCGCTGCTTCGCGACCCGGTCGACCGCACCTACGCGCACTACCACTGGCTCCGTTCGTGGGAGGCCGAGCCGAGGAGCTTCGAGGACGTCATCGACCAGGAGCTGGACGGTGAGCCGACGCCGCTGGGGTGCGTTGACGCCAGCCGCTACGCCGTCCACCTCGAGCGTTATGCGCAACATTTCCCGCGCACGCAAATGCTCGTCGTCGACTTCCAGCGGTTCACGGACCAACCCGCCGAGACGTTCACCGACATCTGCACGTTCGCGGGCCTGCGCCCGGAAGTACCAGAGTCGGTCGGCACGGCCTTCAACGTGGGCGGCGAGGTGCGCTCGTGGCGGCTGTGGCGATGGCTCGGCAACCGGCAAGGCGGCCGGTCATGGCGAGAGCGGCCGCGCGGTCTTGACCGCATGGTCTTTCGGCCCGGCGGCCGGCCACCGATGTCACCACCGGTGCACGCACGGCTGCGCGAATACTTCGCGCCGTACGACGACCAGTTGCGTAAGTTCCTCGGCGAACAAAGGCTGTCCTGGGACGCCTAGCCGGTTCCGACGACGAACTGCCCCGACAGGTCCGCAACCCCGTGCACGAAGCCGCGACCGGTGACATAGAAGTTCTCTGGCGCGCACCGACCGACGAGTGCGGAGACACCCGGGCCGGTTGCATAGCGCAGTGCCGCCTCCACTGAATAACTGCCCGTCGTGAGCTGCAACTGCGTCTGAACCTCATAAACAGCCTTCTCGCCGGCGCGCAGCCTCGGGAACGGCTCGCGCACGTTGGCATCGCTGTAGGCCGCCACTCCGGACACCGTGTTGATGCCCAGCCACACAAAGGGTTCGTCGATGTCGCGGAGGGCTTCGACGCCTATGCGCATGATCATGGTGTCGCCGACGCGAAAGTGCGCTGATGGCCGCCGACTGACGTCGAGGACCTCGACGCTCGTGATCCGGCCCGCCTGAGTGTCCTGCGCCTCCGCGCCCGGCTCGTCTGCCGACAGCTCACCGAGAATGTTGTGGTAGGCCGAGACCGCATCGAAGGTCTGACCATCGAACACGAGTCGGCCGTCACGAAGCACGATGCCGCGATCACAGAAGCCGCGTACCGCACCGAGATTGTGCGTGACCACCACGATCGTCGAGCCCTGCTCACGGATCTCATTCATGCGTTCGAAGCATCGGATCTGGAACGGCAGGTCACCGACAGCCAGGACCTCGTCGACAAGAAGCACGTCCGGCTGCGACGCCACCGCAGCCGCGAAGCCGAGCCGGACGAACATGCCGGACGAGTAGAACTTGACCGGTGTGTCGATGAACTTCTCGATCTCGGCGAACTCGACGATCGAGTCGAAACGCTGGTCGATCTCGCGACGAGACAGGCCCAGGATGGTGCCGTTGACGTAGACGTTCTCGCGTCCGGTCATCTCCGGATGGAAACCGACGCCCACCGAGATGAGAGGAGCAACCCGGCCGCGCACCCTGATCCGGCCGGACGACGGCGCCGTCACGCCGCAGAGCATCGACAAGAGCGTCGACTTGCCCGCACCGTTGCGGCCGAGGATGCCCACACTCTCCCCGGGCTGGACGTCGAACCCGATATCGCGCAGCGCCCATAGCCAGCTGCGGTTGGTGCGCGACCACAGCCGGGCCATCACCGCCGTGTCGTCGTACTTGATGTAGCGCTTGCTGACATCCGCCAGCGAGATGGTGGCGGTCACAGTCGATCCGTCAGGACTCGGTCGCGGCGACAGTGCAGCACGAAGCCGGCGAGGCCGACGACAACGAGCCAGACCAACGAGCCGACCACGTACTTCCACCACTGCTGGTCGGCCGCACCGATCGAGCGGCGGAAGAGCTCGACCGGGCCGGCTGTCGGGAGTGCCATCACGACGTGCCGGATGCTGAGCGGCAACCGGTCAGCCGGGTAGATGACGGGGGTGATGTAGAACAGCATCAGCAGCGCAGCCTGGACGGCGTAGCGCAGATCCCGGATGTAGACGTGCGCGGCGGAAATGAACGCGGACAAGGCCACCGCCAGCGCAATCACCAGCACGGCGCCGGGGATCATCCACAACGTGCGCACGCCCGGCTCGGGGCCGAGGATCCCCTCCATGCCGAGCAGAATGATGGCGGTGATGACGAGCGGATAGACAGCGGTGCCGACTGCCACGAGAGGCAGCACGACACGTGGGAAGTAGATCCGGCGAGCCAGTCCGGTGCCGTCGACCACCGAGGTAGATCCGGCCGCGAGAGCCGCATTGAAAAAAGACCAGGGCACCATCGCAGCGAAGATGAAGACGCCGTAAGCGGTTGTGGGTCCCCCACTGACGCCACCGAGCCGATGCGTCGCGCCGATGACGTGCGAGAACACCACCGCCAGAACAATTGCCTGAACGGCCGGGAGCACGACCGCCCAGATCAGTCCGAGCGACGTACGGCGGTAGCGCACCAGGAAGTCCTTGCGGGCGAGTACGCCGATGAGGCGACGAGACGCCCACAACTCGCGGACGAGCAGGCCCGGCGTCGTGCCAGGACCCGTGAGCTCAAAGCCTTCTTCCGGATGCGGCACGCGGCCGGTCGCGACGCCGAGCGTCGTGTCGGTGGCCATGCCGCTTCCGCCTTTCACTGATCGTTGATGGTGAATCGTCTCGCGTGGACATTGTCCATCAGGGCTGGCGCGCGAGGATCTCCCACGATCCGTTGCCATGGTTGTCAGCAGCGATCCGGTGAAAGCCGGCGTCGGCGAAACGACGTACCCAGTCCGAGTCGTCGGCGCGCAACGGGACCCACGTTGCCGCCATCAGCACGTGTCCATCCGGTGCGCAGACCCGCTGCATCTCGCTGGGCACGACGATGGCGTTGAGACACGTGACGAGATCGACCGAGCCGTTGTCGTAAGGCATGGCGAGGGCGCTCGCGCGTCGATAGCGAAGGTTGGGCTCGTCGTGCAGCATCCGGGCGTGACGGATCATCCGCCGGGAGCTGTCGATCGCTTCGACCCTCGCCTGCGGCCACGTGCGCGCGAGCATGGCTCCAGAGGCGCCCGCGCCGGTGCCGACATCCACGACCGTCCGAGGTTGGATGCCGGTCGCGACGAGTTTCTCCAGGCCCAGCGTGAAGGTGTCGAGGTGGCCTTCCATCTCTATGTAGCCGCCCCACATGGGGGTGGACACCGTGAAGTAGGTCGAGGAGATGACGCGGTCCCGCATCCGACCTTTTCCGGTCAGGAACACGTCGCCGGCGTAGCGCATGCGTGCCGGTTCACTCCATCGGTGCGCCAGCGTGAGAGCTCGGTTCACGCGCGCACCTCGCGCGCGGCTGCGTCTCCTGACGTGTCGTCGCCGTACGGAGCCGCTAGCTGCTCGGGCACGCGCCCCGATGACCAGGTCCGACGCAGGCGCAGGAACGGCGCCTCGACGACGCGGTAGCTCACCAGGGCGATCAGACAGCAGACCACAGCGCCGACAGCAGCGAGCGGCACGAAGCCACCCGGCATCCAGCTCGCCTTCGACATGGACTCAATGATGGGGCCGTGCCAGAGGTAAAGGCTGTATGAGGCCGTCCCCAGTGCGGCGAGCACGCGTGCATCGAGCAAGCGCACCGGCCGCCGCTGTCGGAGCGGAAGCGCACACGCGCCGAGCAGCAGCGCTGACGCCGGCAGCATCAAGTTGTCCAGGTCGTATCGATATGCGGAGACCAGCCAGAGCGCGACACCGGAGACGAGCCATGTCGTCGACGAACCCACGAGGCGAGCCGATTCCCAGGAGCGCTGATGGTTGTCCATGTGCACGCGCAGCAGAGCAAGCAGCAGTCCGGGGAAGAAGAAGACGCAGGTTGCGGGCAGGGAGTAGCGCCACACGGCCGTGACGGTGTCGTCCGATGTCACCGTGACGACACGCACGATCAAGGCGATGACACCGAGCGCGCCGACGAACATCGCAGCGCGGGCCAACGAGCGGCCGGCAATGCGAGCGACGAGCCATGCGAAGAGCGGCAGCAGCACGTAGAACTGGACCTCGACGACCAGCGACCAAGCGGGCGGGTCGACCCTCGCGACAGTGCTCGCACCGAAGCTTTCGAGGAACAGCAGGAACTTCCACCATTGCGCGCCGACACCTTGGTCGTGGATGACCAGATAAGTACCGATGACGACGTAATAGAGCGGCAGGATGCGGACGGCACGGTTGATGGCGTACCGACGCAGATCAATCCGGTCGAAGGCGCTGAAAGCGGCACGTACGAAGGGAAGGAACAGCAGATAGCCCGACAGGGCGAAGAACAGGAAGACGCCGAACCCACCGCTCATCAGGACCCGACCCGGGAACGTCGCGTAGACGCCCTGCCAGTGATGCGACCAGCCGTAGGCGTGCCCCAGCAGGACGCCAAGCGCCGCCAGCGCGCGCAGCGACTCGATGCGTGCCGACCGACGCTCGCCCGCCTGCCGCACGTAAGGCGCGGATTCTGACATGCTGAGTCTCCCCTGTTCTCCTCCTCTAACGACGGAGCGGCCGTATCGTCACGCCTGAGCGCAGCGCGTCCGGGCCTGCGATCAGCGTCGTGGTCGCGACCCACGGTCGCGCCGGGCTGCTGCCGCGCCTGGTCAACGGGCTCGAGGGGCAGGTCGGAACACCCGCGTTCGAGGTCGTGCTGGTCGACGACGGTTCGACCGACGACACGTGGGGGACGATCGAACAGCTGGCGGCGGCTTCCTCGTTGCCAGTGCGCGGGGTGCAGATGCCCACCCAGAGCGGCCCTGCCGCCGCCCGGAACGCGGGCTGGCGGGCAGCGACCGGCGACCTCATCGCGTTCACCGATGACGACTGCGTGCCTCAGCCCGAGTGGCTCGCGACATTGGCAACGGCGCTCAGCGCCTCCGACATCGCCCAGGGCTGCACACTGCCCGACCCGGCGCAGCTGCACCTCCTCGGTCCGTTCGCACGGACGATGGATGTGCGGAGCGAGACCGGCTACTACCAGACCTGCAACGTGGCCTACCGCCGCGCAACGCTCGACGCTGTCGGTGGCTTCGACGACGACCTGCGGCAAGCCGGTGAAGACATCGAGCTCGCCACTCGCGCAATGGCTGCCGGTGCGACGACGGCGTTCTGCGGTGGCGCCGTCGTGCATCACGATGTGCGACCGTCGAGCCTGCGCGCACATCTGCGCGGCACGCTGCGGTGGGGCGGCATCGTCCTCGCTGTCCGCAAACAGCCCGCGCTCCGCGCGAAGCTCTACCACCGCGTGATCTGGAAGCGCAGCCACGTGCCGGCAGTCGGCGCTGCAGCCGGTGTGGTCGTGGCACTCGGCGCCAAGTCCACCCTCGGCCGCATCGCCGGCATGGCCGCGCTGGCGCCTTACGCCCGGCACCGACTTGTCGTCGAACCGCTGCCGAACACAGAACCGACGGACCGCGTCGGCTTGCTACCGCAGGCGCTGGTCGCGGATCTTGCCGAGGTCGGGGTGCTCGCGGTGGCGTCAGCTCGCTATCGCTGTGTCGTCCTCTGACCCCTGTTCCGAGAAGGGCCCCGGCCAGATCCCTGGCGGCGGCGCGGCCAGACCACCCGTCGTACGCCGCGCCACCATGAAGACGTGGCAGCCGAGCCGGTTGACCAGTGGTGTGTGCTGACAGATCGCTTCGACGACGTCGACGATGCGCTTGCCGGCTTCGCCGTGCTCGTTGAGCCACTGCGCCGACTTGCTTTGCGGCGGCGGGAACTCGAACGACGAGGCGTGGATCGTCTCCAGGCCTGCAGCGGCGAACATCCGTCGCGTCTCCGCCTGCTTGTGCCAGGTGTGCGGCAGGTAGATGTTGGGCGCGTCCTCCGGCAGTATCCGCCGGTCGACGGGCCACGGCCACACCCACGGGCGGTGAGAAATGATCGAGTCACGGTGGAAGCCAAGAGCCTTTTCGAGCCACGAGAACGGATCGGTCAGCGGCGACCGCAGCGGCATCTCTGACGCGTTGTTCGTCGTCAGGACCAGCACACCGCCGGGCTTCAGCACGCGGGCGATCTCCCAGACAGCGAGCTCCGGCCGCAGCAAGTGCTCGATGACCTCGCTCATGACCACGACGTCGAACAGCTGATCGCGGAACGGCAGGTGCTCGCCGTCGCCGCGCACGAACCGCCGTCTGATGGTCAGCGGGGGACCGCTGCGCAGCTTGTCTGCCGCGAACTCGATGTGGTGCCCGCCGTAGTCGAGTCCGACATAGTCCAACGGCAGGTCGCCGAGCTTGTCCGCAACAAGCGCCGCGCCGCAGCCGACGTCAAGGATCGAACCGTTGTGCGGCACGTGCCGACGTGTCATCTCCGCGACGAGGTCGTAGCGCATCTGGTGGCGGTGCGCGTGGTACTCGCCCCAGATGTCGAGCTCCTCCTCGAGCGTCGGCACACATTCGTTGTAGTGGCGGCTGAACGTCTCGAGGTTGGCGGTCCGCAACAGCTCGCGCTCGTGTGCGGTGACTTTCTTGCCGCGCTCGCGATAGCGCGCGTAGCTCGCGGCCCACAGTCCCAGCAGCCCGACGCCGGCTGCCGTCCGCTGGCGTGCTCCGGCGCCTGGCCGGACCGCAGCAGCCAGGAGTGCCGGCGGCAAAAGCCACCTGGCGACTTTCAAAGGATGCGGTCGCATCACGGCATTATGGTGCAACACGAACGAAGGGTGGTGGCGGATGCTCGCGCGCTTCGCAGGCAACGCGATCCGAGCCACTCGAGCGGTGGTGCCGCAGTCACAGGCTGCGCGCCAACAGGCCCGGCGTCAGGCGCTCATCGCGAGGATCAAAGCCGCAGCGATCTGGCACAACGCCTCCGTTGATCTGCGCATCGACCCTGACGTGCGCATCGGTCAAGGGGTCCGGGTGACGTTCGAAGCCTGGACCCGTAACACTCTCCACATCGGATCCGGCAGCTGGCTCGACGACGACGTGCTCATCCAGCTCAAGGGTGGATCCGTCGTGATCGGGCCGCGGGTGCAGCTCCGTCGCAACATGCTTCTGAACGTCGCGGGCCAGCTCTTCTGTGAGGGCGACAACGTCATCAGCTGGGGCTCGGTCATCCACTGCAGCAACGACGTACGCATCGGCCGTCAGACCATCATCGGCGAGTACACGACGATCGCTGACTCGGTGCATTACTTCACGACGCCCGACGAGCATGTCTGGCACAACGTCCGGGTTGGATCGGTCGCCATCGGCCGCAACACCTGGGTGTGTGCGAAGGCGACGCTGGGTCGCGGCGCCGACGTGGGCTCGCATTGCATCATCGGCGCCAGCGCGGTGGTCACCGGCGAGGTGCCCGACGGATCCATGGCGAGCGGCATTCCTGCCGTCGTACGCCCGCTGTCGCTGCCGTGGGCGGCGGAGATCGTCCCCGACGCCCAATGACGCCGGGCTGTCGCTAGGGCCGCCAGACGCGCACCATGAACACGGCTACGGTCCCCGCGAGCCGCAGCAGCGCGAAGACCGCGCCGGTCTGATAGCCGGCGCGCAGCGCGCGCACGAAGCTCGTCAACGTGTCGCCGACGATCACCTCGCGCCCCGTACGACGGGCCAACGCACGGTCGTTGCGCCACAGCCGCGCGAGCCGTGCCCCCATCCCCTTGCCGTAGTTCCAGTGCAACCGCAACGACTGCCGCCGTGTGCGCCATTGATCGTGGTAGACCCGCGCGGCCGGTTCGTAATAGCCGCGGCAGTTGTCGAGCACCAACCGGTCGAACAGCTCCTGGTCTTCTCCCGCGGCCACCCAGGTCCCCGGACCGAACCGCTCGTCGAAGCCGCCGCTCTGCACGAGGGCAGACCGTCGGAAGCCGCAGTTCGCACTCGCGCCGAGTGCTCCGGTGCAGTCGCGATCCAGAACGCGGGGCTCGACGGACAGCATCACGGGGTTGGGCTCCGGCAGGTGCAGCTGGTCAGGGGGAACGCCGATCCATCCGGTCATCCACTCGACATCTGCACGGCCGAGCGCTGCGGCAACCGCGTCCGGCCAGCCCGGCAGCACGGTCACGT
>JAICMI010000160.1 GCA_025929315.1 Frankiaceae bacterium | reverse complement strand
GGTGGAACATCCCGACGACGATCGCCCGGCTCAACGTGCCCTACGGCGACTGGGGCGGCTGGCCTTACATCCAGTTCCAGCTCGCCGAGGGTGGCATGGACGTCGCCGTCCACGAGGACGCGCCGAGCGAGTTCCATCCGATCCACACCGACGACATCGTCGCGATGGTGCCCAAGCTGCTCGACGTCGCCGCCGCTCCCCCGACAACCGTCAACTGGGGCGGCGACGAACGCGTCAGTGTCGAGGAGTGGTGCGCCTACCTGAGCGAGCTCACCGGCGTCGAGCTCAAGTGCGTCGCCAGTGACAACTCGCTGGCGAGTGTCGCGCTCGACCTGACGCGCATGCACGAGCTGATCGGTCACACCACCGTCCCGTGGCGTGATGGCTTCCGGCGCATGATCGAGACGCAGCGACCGGATTTGGTCAAGCGTTGACGGTCGTCGTCGTCGGGGCCGGCATGGCCGGTCTGCGCACGTGTGAGGCGTTGCGCCAGCAGGGCTACGCCGAGCCGATCGTGCTCATCGGCGCGGAGAAGCATCCGCCCTACACCCGGCCACCGCTGTCGAAAGAGGTGCTCCGGGGCGAAGCGGACGTCTCGAAGGCAATCCTGCGCACGACCGAAGGGCTCGCGGAGCTACGGGTCGACGTCCGGCTGGGACGCAGCGCTGCCGGGCTCGACGTGGACGGCCGCCGGGTGCAGCTCGACGACGGCTCGGACGTGTCGTTCGACGCGCTCGTCATCGCCACCGGCGCGACGCCCCGACGTCTCCCCGGCTCGGCGTTCGAGGACGCACATGTTCTGCGCGGCATCGACGACTGCCTCGACCTTCGTACGAAGCTCGTCGAGGGCGCCCGTGTGAGCATCGTCGGTGCCGGGTTCATCGGACTCGAAGTCGCCGCGAGTGCACGAGCTTTGGGCTGCGCGGTCACGGTGATCGACGTCCTGCCCGAACCGCTCGCGCGAGTGCTGCCCATCGACGTCGGGCGAGTCGTGCGCAAGCTCCACGAGGACAACGGCGTGGTGTTCCAGCTCGGCGCTGCGGTCGACACGGAGACCAAGCTGGACGCAGACGTCGTCGTCGTGGGCATCGGCGCAGTCCCCGAGACCTCATGCCTCGACGGCTCAGGACTGACCATCGAGGACGGTGTGGTGTGCGACTCGTCACTGCGTGCCGCGCCCGGCATCTGGGCGGTTGGTGACGTCGCGCGGTGGGCCACCGGCGACTCGACGCTGCGGGTCGAGCACTGGACCAACGCCACCGAACAACCGCACCACGTCGCCCGCGACATCGTCACCGGTGAGGCGAGCGCGTTCGAGACGGTGCCCTACTTCTGGTCCGACCAGTACGACGCCAAGCTCCAGAGCCTCGGCCGAGTGACGTCGACGGATGAGATGCAGGTCGTGTGGGGATCGCTCGACGAGCCCAGGTGGGTCGCGTTCGTGCGCTCAGGCGACCAGCTGGGCGCCGTGGTGGGCATGCGCGCGCCAGGTCGAGTGATGAAGATGCGCGGCCTGCTCGCAGCCAAGTCTTCGTACGACGAGGCGCTAGCGTCACTGGCGTGAACCGCGAGTCGCTCGTCGTCGCCCTCGAGACGTTCGAGCGACGCGAGCACCCGCTCGATGACCGTCGGCACGCCGCAGTCGCGGCAGTCGTGGTCGACAGCGGCGACGGGCCGGGGCTGGTCCTGACGAAGCGGTCGTCGCGGCTGCGCGCACATGCGGGCCAGTGGGCCCTGCCCGGTGGGCGGCTCGATGCGGGCGAGTCGCCCGAAGATGCTGCCTTGCGCGAGCTGCACGAGGAGCTCGGGCTCAACGTCACCGCGGGCGACGCTGTGCTGGGCCGGCTCGACGACTATCCGACGCGTAGCGGCTACGTGATCACCCCGGTCGTCATCTGGAGCGGGATGTCCGCGGATGCCATGTCGCCAAACCCGGACGAGGTCGCGAGCGCGCATGTGGTGACCGCCGACGTTCTCGCGGTCGAGCCGCGGTTCATCACCATCCCGGAGTCCGACTCGCCGGTGATCCAGCTGCCGATGCTCAAGACCTTGATCCACGCGCCCACGGCTGCGGTGGTCTACCAGTTCAGGGAGTTGGCCCTCTTCGGGCGCACGACGCGCGTCGACCACCTCGAGCAACCCGTCTTCGCCTGGCGCTGACGTATCCGCGAGGCCAGACAACTGTCGTTGCGCTCCGCATGCCGCCCCCGACTGCCGATTACTCCCCCGTGCATCCCAGACGACTGCTCAGCGCTGCCGTCCTCGCCGTGAGCGGTGTTGCGGCCTCGTTCGGGCCCGGCCAGGCCGGCGCCGCCTCCACCACCAACCCGTTCATCGGCCAGCACCTCTACGTCGACTCCGCATCGCCGGCGGCGACCGCCGAGGCGGCGCTGAAGCTCACCAACCCGACCGGAGCAGCGGCGCTCGACAAGATCGCAACGCGCTCGCAGGCCGACTGGTTCGGTGACTGGAACCCGGCCACGACGGTGACCCAGACCGTCGCTGCCCGCGCGAGTGCCATCCGGCTCGCGGGCGCACTGCCGGTGTTCGTCGTCTACGACATCCCGCTGCGCGACTGCAACGGCTACTCCGGCGGAGGTGCGCCGTCGGCGGCGGCGTACAAGACGTGGATCAGCAGCTTCACCACCGGCCTGGGCAACGGCCGCACGATCGTCATCCTCGAACCTGACGCGCTCGCGCAGCTCGACTGTCTGCCGTCGTCTGAGCGAAGCAACCGGCTTGCGCTGCTGTCTTACGCCGTACGAACACTGAGCGCGCACTCGCACACCTACGTCTACATCGACGCGGGTCACTCCGGCTGGATCGATGCGGCGACGATGACGCAGCGACTGCGGTCGGCTGATGTCGCGGATGCGCGCGGGTTCTCGCTGAACGTCAGCAACTACGACGCCACCAACGTCGAGCGCACCTATGGCGACACAATCGTCAACCAGCTGGGCAGCGGCAAGCACTTTGTGGTCGACACCTCGCGCAACGGACTCGGCTCCAGCGGGGAATGGTGCAACGCACCGGGTCGGGCGCTCGGCCCGAAGCCGACGTACATGACGTACGACGGCAAGGCCGACGCCTACCTCTGGATCAAGCGGCCCGGCGAGTCCGACGGCACCTGCAACAGCGGACCGCCGGCCGGTCAGTTCTGGACCGACTACGCGATCGGTCTCGCCCAGCGCGCCGCGTACTAGCCGGACAGGCCGTCGAGGGTCACGTCGACGAGCCGACGGCTCGCCCCGGATCCGCGCAGATGCCGCGAAGCCGCGAGTGCGTGCACGCAGTACGTCGCCAGCTCGCGGGCCGGTACGTCGCTGCGGACTCGACCTTCCTGGGCAGATTCATCAATCAGCCGCTCGAGCAACTCAGCCAGCTGACGCTGCGGCCCGGCCATGTCGGCATGCCGATGCAGGACTGCGCCAAAGTCGCGGTGGTGGGTGCGGTGCACCGAGCGGGCGTACTCCTCGAGGACGCCTTCCAGGCGCACGATGGCATGGCCGGGCTTGTCCGCGATCTTTCTCAGCCGCTCGAGGTGGTCCTGGACATGCCGCTCGTGCCACGCCACGAGGATCGACTCCACGTCCGGAAAGTACTTGTAGAGCGTGGCCCGGCCGATGCCCGTCGCCTCGGCGATCTGGGACATCGTCAGCGACAGCGGACCATGCGCGCCGGCCAGCTCTGCCGACGCGTCGAGGATCGCCTCCCGCACGTGTTCACGGTGGGCGCCGATGGTGTCCTGCCACAGCTTGGGCACCAGGTCACTATACGGGCGTCCGAGACACATTGTCTTGACAGGTACATGTTGTCT
>JAICMI010000045.1 GCA_025929315.1 Frankiaceae bacterium | reverse complement strand
TGGTGAGAGCAGCAGCATGATGACGGTGATCGGCAGCAGGGCCGCGCCGGCCTCCAGCGCGGAGTAACCAAGCGACGTCTGCAGCTGCAACGCGAGCAGGAACAGTGCGCCGCTGAGCGCCGCGTAGACGGCCAGCGTCGCGAGGTTGACGCCGACGAACTGACGAGAGCGAAACACCTCCAGCGGCACCATCGGCGCCTGCTGGCGGTGCTCCACCGGCACCAGCGCCGACAGTGCCGCGGCGCCGAGCACCGCCGACACGATCGTCAAGGCCGACCAACCGTGCGCCGGCACCTCGATGAGCGGGAAGACGACGCCGACGAGACCTACGGTGACGAGCGCCGCGCCCACGAGGTCCAGCCGCTGGTCGTCGCCGCGGCGGCTTTCCGGTACGAAGCGCGTCGTCACCGCGACCGCCGCCACGGCCAGCGGCAGGTTGATGAGAAAGACCCACCGCCACGAGCTTGCGTCGACAAGCCAGCCGCCGACGAACGGTCCGATCGCCGACGAGACGCCGGCGAGGCCGGCCCACGCGCCGACCGCCCGACCTCGGTCGGCCGTCCTTATCGAGGCGTCGATCAGCGCGAGGCTGCCGGGGACGAGGAGCGCCCCGGCTACGCCCTGTACGACTCGCGCCCCGATCAGCGTGCCGCCCGTAGGTGCCAGGCCGCATCCGAGCGAGGCCGCGCTGAAGCCGACAAGCCCGATCACGAAGACGCGCCTACGGCCGTAGCGGTCGCCCAGCGCCCCGCCCAGAAGCAGCAGCGCGCTCAGCGTGAGCAGGTAGCCGTCGAGGACCCACTGCTGCATCGAGATGCCGCCGCCGAGATCACGGCGGATCGCCGGCAGCGCGACGTTGACGACGGACCCGTCCAGGAACGCAAGGCCTGAGCCGAGGGCGGTCGCGATGACGACCCAACGCCCTTCCCGTGACGAAAGCGCCAGCCGGTCGTTCACCTCTTGATGATGCCTGTGGGTGAAAGGCGGCAAATCTCACATGTCGGACCGATCGTGCATCCGGGAGGAGTGTTCCTCCTCGCGTCGAAAGTTTCTGATCATGGCCCTTGACCTGCGCCGTCGCGTGATCGTGGGCGCCGTCCTGGGCCTCGCGGTCACCGGATACGCGCTCGCGCCACTCGCCACCGCTGCCGACACCCCCGCGATGGTGCTGGGTCATGTGCCCACCGCCAGCACCGCGCTGACCGGTGCCGTCGTGGTCGGGCCCGGTGGTGCGACCGTCGGCTACGACACCAAGGTCGTCGTCATCACCCAGGGCAGCACGCTGACCTTCGTCAACCTCGACGAGATCGCCCACACGGTCACGTCGGTCGCCCGCGGCGCTGACGGCGCGCCGTTGTTCAGCGGCAACGCGTTGCCGGGTACGACGTCGCAGATCGGCGGCGTCGACAAGCTCGCGCCCGGCACCTATCCCTTCTACTGCCAGTTCCACCCCAACATGACCGGAACGCTGATCGTCGAGGGCCAGAACAACAGCGGTGTGAAGCCGGCGACGCCGACGTTCGACCAACCGCTTCGCCTCCCCCCGGTGCTCACCGGATCGCACATCACGATTCCGGTCAAGCAGGCGGACGTGCGGATGCTCCCCAAGGGGCCGAAGACGTCGCTGTGGACCTACGGCGGCAGCTATCCAGGTCCGACGATCCGTCGTCCGACCGGCCACGACACCCAGGTCACGTTCGTCAACAAGCTGCCGGCGTCCGTGGGTGACATCACCGTTCACCTCCACGGCGACCACCATGCGTCGTCATCCGACGGGCTGCCGGACTCCTCACTGATCAAGCCGGGCGCGCGTCGTACCTATGACTATCCGCTCACTGACGCAGGCAAGCCCGAGCGCGCGGCGTTCGACTTCTACCACGACCACCGCATGGACGTGACCGGCCGCAACAACTGGAACGGCCTGCAGGGCATGTTCATCACCAGCGATGCCGCCGAGCGCAAAATGCCACTGCCCAAGGGCAAGTACGACGTCCCGCTGCAGGTCAACGACCGAAGCTTCGACGGGAACAACCAGCTCCTGGAGCCGTTCCAACACCCGGGCGACGGCACGGACACCATGCAGGCAAAGCTCACCGGGCCTTATGCCGCACCGGGCGATGCGACGGTCGGCCAGGACATCCTCGTCGACGGCGAGTACGGCCCGCATTTCAACGTCGCAACCCATCGCTACCGGCTGCGCTTGCTCAACTCGTCCAACTTCCAGTCCTACGACTTCAAGCTGTCGTCGGGGCAGCCATTCGTGCAGATCGGCACGGGTGCAGGCCTGCTGCCGAAGCCCGTGGTGCGCCAGGACATCCTGCTCGGACCTGCGCAGCGAGCGGACGTGATCGTCGACTTCGGCAAGTCGTTCGGCAAGAAGGTGGTGCTCGAAAGCGTTGCCCGAACCGACGGTCAGCCCGGCGGCATCGGGACGCCGGAAGCGCCGATCATGCAGTTCCGCGTCACCAAGAAGGTCTCGGACAGCTCGCGCATCCCGTCTCACCTCGAGCCGCTGCCCAAGCTCAACCCGCCGACCGTTCCGGATCACGTGTGGACCTTCGGCCTAGGAGGTGACGCGACGAACGGCACCTACTGGACCGTCAACGGCCACCCCTACGACCCGACGCGCATCGATGCCGAGATCCCGCTCGGCTCGACACAGACCTGGCTGCTGCAGAACCTGAGTCCGATCACGCACTACATCCACCTGCACGAAGAGGCATGGCAGACGATCTTGCGCGACGGACAACCCGCGCCGCCGCAAGAGGCGGTCGAGGACACCTGGAAGCTCGACCCCGGCGAGTCAGTCGAAGTCGCTGCCAAGTTCACCGACTACACCGGCGTCTTCATGATCCATTGCCACATGCTCGATCATGAAGACCACGGCATGATGGCGCAGTTCGCGGTTAGCAAGCCCGGCTCGAAGCTGCCGATCGGCTACCACGTCGGACTCTCGAAGTCGGCGGCCGTCGCTACCGGCGACATGCCCGGCATGGCCAGCCGGGCGATGGCGCAGATGGCGTCGATGTCGGTTCCGGCCCACGTTCCGGCGTGGATGCGCGTCGTCGTACGCGGTGGTTGGGCGCTCGCGGTCGAGCTGCCGCTGCTCGCCCTAGCCCTCTTGTGGCGTCGACGTCGGGATCTGAGCGGAGTTGTACGACGAGTTGCGCTCGTACTCTTGCTTGCCGGCGTCGCGCTGACGCACGCCTCTGACCTCTTGGACAAGGTCTGGGAGGCGCCCTACCTGGCGGTCGGCTTCGGCGGCCTCATCGCCGGCTCCGGTCTCGCCGCCTTGCTTGTTGCCACGCGCGAGCGCCTGCGGCCGGTGGAGACCGTCACTGCAGCGGTCTCGGCACTCACGGTGGCGGGATTCCTGGTGAGCAGGTCGATCGGCTTGCCGCAGATTCATGACCACATCGGCCACTGGGCCGACCCATGGGGCATTGCCTCACTGGTTGTTGAAGCGGCGCTGGTCGCCGTTGTTGTCGGGCCGCGCCTGCGCATGCCCGCATGGAGAGGAGCTCGTATGAACCGGCGACGTTTGGTCGCTGCACTGTGCGCCACTGCCGCGGCTGTCACGACGGCGGTGGGTGCGGTGCCGTCCGAAGCAGCCGCCAAGGGCAAAGTGCTGCTGGTCTGCAATGGCACGGTCAAGTGCCCGCACGTGTCCGGTGTGCAGTACTACAAGTCGCTGCAGCTGGCGGTGACGCACGCCACCAACAACGACTGGATCCTCGTCTGGCCCGGCACCTACAAGGAAGCGACCACGGTCGACACCTCTCACGGGCTGACCGATGGGCTGCACATCCGGGGCATGAACCGCAACGGTGTCCTGCTCGAGGGCAAGAAGGTCAGCGGGTCAGGCATCTGGGTGCACGGCGTCAACAACACCTGGATCGAGAACATGACCGGACAGAACTACCAGTCCGGTTCTGCCAACGCGTTCTATTGGACGGGCGTCGACGGCTACTGGGGCAACTACCTCACCGCCTACAACAACGGCGACTACGGCGTCTATGCCTATGACTCCACAGCAAGCGGCAGGCTGCCGTCCACGCTGGCGCACGACTACGCGTCGTGGAACGCCGACAGCGGCATCTACATCGGCGGCTGCCGCGACTGCCACGCCGTCATCGTCGACTCGAAGTCGGAGAAGAACGCGCTCGGCTACTCGGGCACCAACGCCGGTGGCGAGCTCTACCTGCTCAACAGCGAGTGGGACCACAACGCGACCGGCATCCTGCCCAACACGCTGACGTCCGAGCCGGACCCGCCGCAGTCGGGTGCGTTCATCGTCGGCAACTATGTGCACGACAACAACGACACCGACGTGCCGGGTACCGGCATCACCGGCATCGCGCCGGTCGGCGTGGGTATCGGCATCGCCGGTGGTCAGGAGAACGTCGTCCGCAACAACCTCATCACCAACCAGAAGCACAACGGCGTCTCCACGTTCTGGCTGTTCACACCGCCGATCAACAACCAGGTGCTCTACAACAAGTTCAAGCACGTGGGCTACGCCGGCGGTCAGCAGGACGTCGACATCGCGTTCGACGGCACGAGCCTGCAGAACTGCGCGTCGCACAACGTGGACATCAGTGGCGGCAAGCGTGTTCCGGCGTCGATGGATCCGCCCAACTTCGCCAGCCTCAGCGAGTGCGACGACAACAACCCGCTGCGGACGTCCGCGCTCGGTCACGGCCTCTACGAGCCGGGTGACCCCTTGTTCAGCATCATGACCGCGCTCAACGCGGCCGGCATCACCGAGAAGAAGGACTACAAAGGTCCGGGTCCGCGGCCGGATGCCCAGGCGACCATGGCCAACCCCTGCAAGGGCGTGCCGGACAACCCGTGGTGCTCCAACGGAAAGCCGGCGTTCAAGATCCCGACGCATCCCTGAGCAGCGACCCGGCTACCTTTCCCGTCATGGAGTTGTTCGACCTGACGGGAAAGGTGGCCGTCGTCACGGGCGGCTCGCGCGGGATCGGCCTCATGATCGCGCGCGGACTGCTGCAAGCGGGCGCATCGGTCTACATCAGCTCGCGCAAGGCCGACGCCGTTGCTGCGGCCGAAGCCGAGCTCGCTGCGTTCGGCAAGGTCGTCGGGATCGCCGCCGATCTCGCGTCGGTGGACGAGTGTCGTCGCCTCGCGGCGGAGGTCGGTGAGCGCGAGGATCGGTTGCATGTGCTGGTCAACAACGCAGGGGCGACGTGGGGTCAGCCCCTCGAGGACTACACCGAGGCCGGCTGGGACCGGGTCGCGGACCTCAACATGAAGTCACCGTTCTTCCTCACCCAGGCTTTCTTGCCGCTGCTGCAGGCGGCTGCAAGTGTCGAGGACCCGGCGCGCGTCATCAACGTCGGCAGCATCGACGGGCTGCACGTCAACCCGCTGCCGCACTTCCCGTATTCGGCGAGCAAGGCAGGTGTGCACCACCTCACCCGGCATCTGGCGCGCGAGCTGGGGCCGAAGCAGATCACGGTCAATGCGATCGCGCCGGGACCGTTCGAGTCGAAGATGATGGCGTTCGCCTTGGACGATCCAGAAATGCGCGCAGCGGTGGCGGCATCGTCGCCGCTTGGTCGCATCGGACGGCCCGACGACATGGCGGGGGTGGCGGTCTACCTCTCCAGCCGGGCCGGCTCATACGTGTCAGGCGCGGTCATCCCGGTCGACGGCGGCATCGGCACCACCGTCTGACCCTCAGATGCGGCTCAGGCCAAAAGTGGCCAGGCTCGCTTGCGAGGGGGCCGATCCCGACCCTTACCTCTCTTGCCCCGATATGCGCTGAATCTCTAAGTTTCGTGCAGGGGGTGCACATGGGCGTCTGTCGACCATCGACATCGGTCCGGGTCATCGTGACTGTTCTGGTCGGGACCGTTCTTCCGGTCGTCGGTCCCGCAGGCACGGGGTGGGCGGCGGCTGGTGGCATCACCACGATCGCCGGAGGCTACGGCTGGGGGCCGGCGAGCAATGTCGCTCAGGACGTGCGTGCTGTCGCGGCGGCGGGATCGCATGTGTGGGTGTTGTCGCGGTCGGTCGACTACGTCAACTACGACCTCCGCGTGATCGACACGACAACCGGCGAAGAGTCGGTGCCGGTGACGTCTTTCGATCCGGTGAGCTCCGACTGGTTCACATGCCCGGTGCCAGTGGGACCGTGGGTCGCGGGCGATCCGTCCGGCAACGCCTACCTCGCCTATCAGGACCCCAAACTCGGCGGCGTCGTCGAACGGGTCACGCCCTCCGGGCAGACAACGATCGTCGCCGGTGGTGGCAGCGACCTGCTGACGGACCGAAACGGCTTCCCGGCGACCGCAGAGTCGCTGGGCACCCTGAGCGGGATCGCTCTCGACGGCGCGGGCGACATCTTCGTGTCCGAGGACGGGTGGACCGTGGACGACCACTGCAACCTCAGCGCGACCGCCTCACGCGTCCGCAAGGTCACGCCCAACGGCACGATCACGACGGTCGCCGGCACCGGCGCGGTGGGCTTCTCAGGCGACGGCGGCAAGGGCACTCTCGCCAAACTGAACGGGGCGGTCGGGCTCGCCGCCGCTCCGTCCACCGGCGCGGTGTTCATCGCCGACACCGGCAACCATCGAGTTCGTCGGCTCGCCCCCAACGGCACGATCACCACCTACGCCGGCGGTGGCAGCTCGACTGCGGACGGAGCGCGCGCCGTCCAGGCCGCGGTCTCGGCGTCCTACCTCGCGTTCGACCGCTATCTGCTCCTCGAGGACGACGCGACCTGCCGCGTCCGTCGGATCGTCGACGGTCTCATCGCGACTGTTGCCGGCAGTGGCACCTGCGGATGGAGCGGCGACGGCGGCGCGGCGACCGGCGCGCAGATGAAGCCCGCCGGGATTGCCGCCGCAGGTGGGGTCACGTTCGCCGTGCAGAACGTGGAGACCAACTCAGGCCGGGTCAACGGGCTTCGCAGAGTGGACGCGACAGGAACGATCACCTGGTATGCCGGCACCTTGAGCGTGACTTACGGTGGAGACGGAGGACCTGCTCGGCAGGCCCAGTTCGCCGAGCATCCGCTCGTTGCGGTGGATCGCGCCGGCGACGTCTATGTCACCGACGACAGCGACACCACAGATCTCCGGCTTCGCCGCATCGACCACGCCGGGACCATCACGACGTTCGCCGGCAACGGGACCTACTCGCAGACCGGTACTGACACCGGCGATGGTGGGCCGGCGACTGATGCCAGCTTCAACGGCATCACCGACGTGGGCGTCGCCCCGGATGGCTCGGTCTATATCGCCGACGCGTGGGATCAACGGATCCGGCGGGTGGATGCGAGCGGCATCATCACGACGATCGCCGGGGTGGGCAGTCACGGCACCGGTACCGACGCGGACGGCATCCCGGCGACACAAGCCATTCTGCGCTCGCCGAGCGGCCTCGCGTTCGACTCCGCCGGTGACCTCGTCTTCGGTGACGACTGCCGGATACGCCGCGTCGACGCCCAAGGTGTCATCACCACGATCGGTGGCTCGGTCACCTGCGGTTACGCGGGGGACGGTGGTCCGGTGACTGCCGCCAGCTTCCAGCAAATCGTGGACGTGACCACCGACGATGCGGGCGACATCTACGTCGCAGAGTCGGGCCCCGACGGCGATCACGTTCGCCGCATCGACCCCTCGGGTGTGGTCAGTACTGTCGCGGGTGGCGGCTCGTTGACGGCCGACGGTCCGCAGGCGACGCAGGAGGACATCACTGTGCAGTCGATAGCAGTCGACGCGCAAGACCGACTGCTCGTCGTCGACGGCTCAAGAGTAGGTGGGTCGGCCGGTCGGGTTCGTCGGATCAACACCGACGGCACCATCACCACCGTGGCGGGCGGCGGATCCGGCGGCGACGGTGGGCCGGCGACCGCTGCGGAGCTGTTGACGCCCGCTGGACTCGCCGTCGATGCTGCCGGCGATCTGTTCATCGGATGTGCTGCACCTGGCGCTCCGCCGCAAGCCGGCGCCGTTCGCGAGGTCACCGCCGCCTGATCAGGACAGCGACGCAACGGCGTCCAGCAGCCGATCGACGTCGTTGTCATTCGTGTACGGCGCCACGCCGGCTCGCACCGCGCCGGCGTCGCCGAGGCCGGACCAACGCGACGCCTCGATCGCGTAGAAGGCGCCAGCCGGCGCGTTGACGCCACGCTCCGCGAGCGCACGGTGCACGTCGAGACCAGTGAGCCCATCGATGCTGAACGCCACTGTCGGCGTCCGTCGACCCGGCGACCCATGCACCGTGACCCGGTCTAGGTCGGCGAGGCCGGCGCTAAGCCGTTGGGACAGTGTGGCCTCGTGCTCTTCCAACGCAGCGAACGACGCCAAGAGACGGCTTCGTCGATCACCGAGCGCTGAGCCATCGAGGCGGGCGAGGAAGTCGACCGCCGCCGTCACCCCGGCGAGCAGCTCGTAGGGAAGTGTGCCGAGCTCGAAACGTTCGGGGACGTCGTCGATCGACGGCAAGAGCTTGTCGGGGTGCAACGTCTCGAGCTGTGACGGATCGGCGGCGACGACGCCGACGTGCGGCCCACAGAACTTGTAGGGCGAGCAGGCGAAGAAGTCGGCGCCGAGCGCGCTCATGTCCACTCCGACGTGTGCGGCGTAGTGCACACCGTCTACGTAGACAAGTGCTCCCACGGCACGTGCAGCATCCGCGATTGCCCGCACGTCGGGGATGGTGCCGAACAAGTTGGACGCCGCCGTGATGGCGACCAGCTTGGTGCGCGGTCCGATCAGGTCGGTGACGGCATCCACTGGCAGTTCCGCGCTCTGTTTGTCGAACGGCGCCCACCGGGCTTGCACGCCGACGGCCTCCGCCGCGAGCACCCACGGCCGGATGTTGGCGTCGTGGTCGAGCCGTGTCACGACAACCTCATCACCGGCGGCCCAGGACTTCGCCAGCGCGCGGCTCATCTCGAAGGTCAACGCAGTCATGCTGCGTCCGAACACGACCCCACGTGGCGAGCAGCCGAGCAGGTCAGCCATCGCGGCGCGCGCGCCGCCCACCGCATCTTCCGCGCGCTGTTCAGCTGCTGTGACAGTGCCGCGGTTGGCAACCGCAGCTCGGAGCATCGCGGCGACGGCGTCCGCCACCGGTGCTGCCACCTGGGATCCGCCTGGCCCATCGAAATGAGCCGCTCCTTCTGCGAGCGCCGGGAAGCTCTCGCGGACCGACTCGACGTCGTAGGCCATTCCTCAGCCCGACAGTTCGCCGACGTTGGTGCGCAACCAGTCGCGCAACGGCACCGCGCTCTCGAGGAAGCTTTCGATGTTGGTGCGCGCTCTCGCCGTGCCGAGCCATGACTGCACGGGCCAGTGCTTCCAGGCGGCCAGGCCCTTGTGCTTGAGCAGGTCGGCGCGCGGATGCTCGCGGTCGTAGCCGCGCGGGACCGTCTTGAGCGACTCTCGGGAGATCACCTCGCTGCCTTTGTGCCCTAGCGCGGCCACGATGGCGACGAGCTCGCCGCCGGTGCGGTCACTCGCGACAGCATCGCGATAACGACGCAGCGAGTCGGACTCCATGTGCCACAGTCCGCAACCCGCGGCGAGCCCCTCGGCGCTGAGCTGCACGTAACCGCCGCCCTCGAGGAGCGCGCCGATGTGCGTTTTGTACGGCGTCTTGTCGGCGCTGAACCTGACGTCGCGATAGGGCCGGAAGATCTTGCCCGCGCCCCACGTCGCAGCCAGCTCGTCGAGCAACGCCTGCATGGGTCTGCGCACACATTCCTCGTAGTCCGTTTTGTGCGCCAGCCAGTAGGTGCGGGTGTTGTCTGCTTCGAGGCCTTCGTAGAACTCGAGTGCCTCGGCCGGCCAGCCCTTGAAGCCCACGGTCGGAGACTAGCCACTTGGTGTGACGAACCGCACTCTCCGCTATCGGTCGCGGGCGGGATACTGAGGCATGACCGAGACGGCCGAGCAGCAGCTCTCGTTCAACCCCTTCGCACCGGGCTTCACGGTCGATCCCTATCCGCATTTCGCAGAGCTGCGCGCCCGGAACCCGATCGAGCACAACGAGCTCGGTTTCTGGGCGCTCTGGCGTTACACCGACGTCTACGACGTGCTTCGCGCCAAGATGTCGGTGCAGGACGACAAGGTCATCCACGTCGGGCCGATGGCCAATGTTTACGAGCAGGTGCGGGTCGAGCGTGGACTTGATCCTGTCGGCACGGTCTCCATGCTCGACCTCGACCCGCCCGACCACACGCGGCTGCGCAAGCTGGTCTCGAAGGCGTTCACCCCACGAACGATCGAGCAGCTGGCGCCGGCGGTCGAACGGCTCGTCGACGAGGCGCTCGACCAGATCCAGGATCAGGGCGAGGCGGACCTGATCAGTGCGCTGGCGTTCCCGTTGCCTTTCACGGTGATCTCCCTGATGCTCGGCATGCCCGAGACGGACACGGACCGCCTGCGCGATCTGTCCGGCACGATCGTCCGTTCCCTGGAGCCGGTGCCGGATGAGGAGACGGTCCGCGCGATCGTCGACGCCGACATCGAACTGGTGCAGATCGCGTCCGACGCCATCGAGTGGAAGCGCAAGAACCCCGGCGATGACCTGCTCACCGCCCTGATCAACGCCGAAGACTCGGGCGACGTTCTCTCCGAGGAAGAGCTGCGCGCCCAGTTGATGCTGCTCTACATCGCGGGCCACGAGACCACGGTCAACCTCATCGGCAACGGGACGCTGGCCCTGTTGCGGGCACCGGACCAGCTGGCGTTGTGGCGGGAGCGGCCCGACCTCGATGAGAACGCGATCGAAGAGCTCCTTCGCTATGACTCGCCGGTCCAGATGAGCCGGCGGGTCACGCTCGAGGACTACCCGGTGGGCGACAAGGTGATCCCGGCGGGCTCGTTTGTCATCGCGAGCCTCGCCTCCGGCAACCGCGACGAGACACAGTTCGGCCCCGATGCGGGCGAACTCCGTGTGGATCGTGAGAACGCCCGTCAACAGATCTCCTTCGGTTCCGGTGTGCACCACTGCCTGGGCGCGGCGCTCGCGCGGCTCGAAGGACGCGCCGCGATCGCGCGCCTCATCCGTCGCTTCCCCGACCTGCGTCTTGCTGCCGAACCCGAGTGGAACGGCCGGGTCAACCTACGCGGCCTCGCCCAGCTGCCGGTGTCCGTGGATTGACGAAGGTGATGCGCGGCACTGGCCGCAGCCGCAACGCCTTTGCTCTGGCCGCTAGTCGAGCCGGGTCGCTTTGCCGATCGAGTGCCGTCGCAAGCTCCTGAGACTGTTGCGTCAGCGACGCGATGCGTTGGTGTTGCCGGCTGATGCGATCAGCCTGCTGTTGCATCGCGGTGTTGAGCAGCAGAACGCCCAGCACACCGATCGTGAGAACAAGCGTGAGGCATGCAGCAAAGGCCGCCTCACGACCTCGCGGTGTTGCCGTCCCCGTGCTCATCGCATTTCGACGATGACAGAACGTCTTTGCGGCGTGTGTGCGCCACGCCGGAAACGGCAATAGCCCGGCGCGAGAAGATGGACAGATGTCGGACGTCGTGCGCAAGGGGCAGCTCCTGGTCGCGACGCCCTCGTTGCGCGAGCCGACGTTCGCCCGCACCGTGATCGCGTTGCTCGAGCACGATGACGACAACGGGACGGTCGGCGTCGTACTCAACCGGCCGATGTCCGTCGCCGTCGGCGATGTTGTCGAGGCCGTCAGCGATCTCGTCACTGCGCCGTCGACACTCTTCGACGGCGGTCCCGTCGCGCCGACTACCGCGATTGCTCTCGGGCGAGTGGCGGCGGGTGCGGATCCCGAGGGTTGGACCTACGTGGTGCCACCGCTCGTCACGGTCGACCTCGACCACGACCCGTCGCTGCTCGCGGTCTCGGTGCGCGACCTGCGGGTGTTCGTGGGCTACGCGGGGTGGTCGGTGGGACAGCTGCAGGGTGAGATCGAAGAAGGAGCCTGGTACGTCGTCGAAGGGCTGCCAGGCGACGCCTTCGGGCACGAGCCGGAGTCGCTCTGGTCGACTGTGCTGCGCCGGCAGGGCTGGCCGCTGTCGGCGGTCGCCGTCTGCCCGCTGGACCCGACGATGAACTAGCCGGACCGGTCCATACGATCGAGATCATGCTTCTGGATCGGGTGACGTCCACCGTGTCGGACGGGGCGGCAGCGCTCAAGGTGCTGGTCCGGACCGGAATCGTCTCCCCGGTGCGCCCGGACCGGCTGATCGGCATGACCGCGTCGTTCACCAAGTGGGGATCGACGCCGGCAGCGGCCTACGCGATGGGAACAGCGCGCGATCCCGGTCGGCTCGCTGTCATCGACGAACGGGAGTCGGTCACTTACGCCGAGGTCGACCAACGCAGCACGGCGGTGGCGCACGAGCTCATGAACAGGGGCGTCAAGGCCGGCGACGCTGTCGCTCTGCTGGCGCGGAACTCGGCGCAGTTCATCGTTGCTCAGGTCGCGATCAGCAAGGTCGGCGCCGACATTCTGTACCTCAACACGGGTTTCGGCGCCCCGCAGCTCAAGGACGTCGTTGCGTCGGAAAAGGCGGCGGCGATCATCGCCGACGAGGAGTTCTTGCCGCTGATCGACGAAGCGGCCGGCGAGCTGCCTCGGCTGGTTGCCTGGACCGACACGTCGTCCTCGGGCCCGGACACGGTTGCAGGCGCCGCGCACAGCAACCCGACCGCCAGCTTGCCCTCGCCGGGCCGGGAGGGCCGGCACGTGATTCTCACCAGCGGTACGACGGGACGACCGAAGGGCGCCGCGCGCTCGGCGCCGAGCGCACTGTCGGGGTTGATCGAGCTCGTGGCCGTTCTCGAAGCGATTCCTTACCGGGCTCGCGGTGTCACGATGCTTGCCGCGCCTGCTTTTCATGCCTGGGGCATGGCCAACCTGATGATCGGCATGATGCTGCAGACGACCTTCGTCACCTCGCGCAAGTTCTCTCCCGCCGGCACGCTCGAGCTGATCGCCAAACATCGCGCCGACACGCTTGCCGCGGTGCCCGTGATGCTCCAGCGCATCCTCGACCTGTCAGAGGACGAGCGAGGCAAGCACGGCACCTCGTCGTTGCGCATCGCCGCCCTGTCGGGATCCGCACTGCCACCGACCCTGGCCAACAAGTTCATGGACGAGTTCGGTGACGTCATCTACAGCCTCTACGGCTCGACGGAGGTGTCCTACGTGAGCGTCGCGGGTCCACGCGACCTTCGGGAAGCACCCGGAAGCGCGGGACGTCTCGTGCGTGGGGTCAAAGTGCGACTCGTCGACGACGATGACAACGACGTGCCGGTGGGACAAACGGGTCGAATCTTTGCCGGCAGCGCGTTGGTGTTCGAGGGCTACACCTCCGGTGAGGACAAGGCGCGACTGGACGGGCTGACCTCCACCGGCGACGTCGGGCGTTTCGGCGACGATGGACGCTTGTACGTCGAGGGTCGCGACGACGACATGATCGTGAGCGGCGGGGAAAACGTGTTCCCGGCGGAGGTCGAGGACTTGCTGCATCAGCACCCCGACGTCGCGGACGCCGCAGTCGTCGGTGTCGACGATGAGCGGTTCGGTCAGGCGCTTGTGGCCCACGTGGTGCTCCGCAACGGCGCGTCCGCGCAGCCCGATGAGCTGCGGGCCCACGTCAAGAAGTCGCTGGCCAACTACAAGGTGCCTCGCGACATCGTGCTGCACGACGAGCTGCCGCGCAACGAGACCGGCAAGATCCTCAAGCGCGAGCTCGCCGACAAGAAGGACGGCTAGCCGAGTCCTGCAGGTTCGGCACCGTTGCCGCCCGTCGGCTTGAAGAAGCCGAAGGGCAGCAGGGGAAGGTTGATCGTCGACTGCTGGCCGTCGCCGCGGAACAGGGTGTAGGTCCCCGGGAACGTACGCAGCTGGTTGGCAGTCGGGAAGCACGGATGCACGCCGAGCAACGCGCCACACTTCGACTCGTCCTGCATCGACGTGAGAGTGACCCGTAACGAGTGTCCCGGCGCGACCGAGTAGACGCGCGGCGAGATCGTGATGTCGAGCTGCACGGGCTTGCCCGGCGTCAGCCAGCGGTCGGCGTCGAACCGTGGGTATGGCCGCACATCGACGCCGTTGGCGTCGTACCAGGTGCGTGACTTGACGAGCGACGCGAAGGATCCCGCGAGGTTGCCTTGCGTGATCTGTGTGGCGGCGCCGTCCTTGTCCACGTCGTAGAGCGTGGCGATGACGTCCATGTTGGTGCCGGTCGTCGAGGCCCGGATCGACGCGCTGATCGGACCGGCGAGCGTGGCGCCGTCCTTGAAGGCAGGCGTGTTGTAGGTGAGTGACGACACCTGTGGCGGCGCGAACTGAAGAGTGTCAGTGCCCTTCGATGCCGGCGCGGAGGTGGTCAAGGCGCCGGAGCCGCCGAGGTAGTACTGGGTGTAGCGGTCGACCATCGGGAACTCGGAGGTGTTGACCCAGGTGTTGGTGCCGAGCTGGTAGAGGTGCATCGGTGCCTGCGTGTGCCGCATCGGCGTGTCAGCGCCCTTGAGCCACGTGTCGAACCACTCGAGCTGCAGGTTCGCGTCGATGCCCTGGCCGTGTCCCCAGGGTCCGACGACGATCTGGTAACGCGGCGACACCTCCTGCCCGACCTTCATCGAGCCGTAGACCGGGCGACCGGCGGAGGCGTTCTGAAACGCTGCGTACATCTCCTCCGACGTCCTCGTGAAGATGTCGTCCCAACCGCTCCAGAGCAGCGCAGGGATGTGGTTCCGGACGATCTTCGCGGCGTAGTCACCCGGAGTGCGTGACCGCCAGAAGGTCCCGTCGTAGGCCGTGTCGCCGCCCACCTCACCGGTGGCGATCACCTTCGCGCCGAAGACACCGGCGCGAGCGCCGATCAGGCCGGCGATGCCCGGGAACATGTACTCGACGCTCTCGGTCGGGACACCTCCGGAGTAGCCGGACTCGCGATACATGTCGGTGCCCGCGCACGACGGTGCCATCGCCTTCACCGGCGAGTGCCGACCGAGCGCGCCCGCCGTGAATATCTGGGTGAGGCCGAGGTAGGAGCAGCCGTAGAGGCCGACGACGCCGTTGGAGCCGGGGAGTTCGTGTGCTGCCCAGTGGACGAGCTCGACGCCGTCGAGCTGCGCACGGCGGTCCATGAACCCGAACTTGCCGCCGGAGCGGCCGGCGCCGCGCACACAGACGCTCGCGTAGATGTAGCCCCGGTCGGCGAAGAATGCGCCGTCACCGCCGTTGGCTTCACTCAGCGAGCAGACATACGGGTTCTGGGTGAGGAGAACCGGGAAACGCCCCGTCGCGCGATTGCCGGTGTCCTTGTCAGCCGGGTAGATGACGTCCCCCACGAGGGTGACGCCGTCGCTCATCGCGATGTGGACGTCGGTGACAGTGACATCACCGTAGGTCGCCTTCTCCGGTTCCCACCCGGCGTTCTTGGTGCTGGCCAGGGTTGGTGCCGCAGTTATCGCGGCCGCAACTGCCAGGGCGGCGGCAACAGGCAGGATCGTTCGGCGGCTTCGTCGCATCGTGATCACCCTCCGGCGTGACGTCACGTCAGCCGCGGGCTTCGGCGCCTCCGACCGGATTCCTGCTAGCTGACGATGTCGACCCCGGCGCTCTGCATCTCTGCCAACGCGGTCCGTACGGTCTCGGGCGCGACGCCCGCGGTGAGGTCGAGCAGCACCTTGGTGCGAAAGCCCATGGTCGCGCCGTCGACAGCGGTTGCGCGGACGCAATGGTCGGTAGCGATTCCGACGACGTCGAGCTGGTCCACGTCGTTGTCGCGCAGCCAGTCGGCCAGTGCTGTGCCGTCACCGTTGACGCCTTCGAACCCGCTGTACGCCGCTGCGAACGCGCCCTTGTCGAACACCGACTCCACCCGTTGCAGGTCCAGGCCCGGATGGAAGTCAACCCCGGGCGTGCCGACGACGCAGTGCCGCGGCCACGTGTCGACGTAGTCCGGCTCCGAGGCGAAGTGTCCAACCGGATCGCGATGGGCGTCGCGGGTAGCCACGACATGGTCGTAGTCGGAGTTGGCGACGTACAAGCTGATGGCGGCGGCCACCGCCGCGCCGCCGGCGACAGCTAGCGAGCCGCCCTCACAGAAGTCGTTCTGCACATCCACGATCACCAGCCCGCGACTCATCGAGACACCCCGTCGTATCGAGTCTCGACTGCCGGATCCCCGGCCGACAGCTGCATGGCAGTCGGTGGCAGCTCGGCCAGCACTCCAGCCCGGTGGTCGCGAGCCGCATGCAGGTCGACGTCGGTCACGACCTTACCCTCCCGCACGACGGGAACCTGGAGTGGTCGTTCATCGCCGGCGCACTCGTAGTGATCACCGACCCACACGTGTTCACTCACCGCGACGCCGCCCCGCAGCTGCCGAGCCGCCCACTTTCGTCCCCCGCGCGACGCTTTGCCTTCCGACCGCTTCTGGACCGGCACCCAGTCATCGCCGGACTGGCGAGCCACGAGCTTGTAGACGAAGCCGGCCGTCGGCGCCCCGCCGCCGGTGACGACAGATGTGCCGACGCCATACGTGTCTGCCGGCGCAGTCGCAAGCATGGCGATCGACGACTCGTCGAGATCGCTCGTGACCACGATGCGCGTGTCGGTTGCGCCGAGCTCGTCGAGCAGCTCCCGTGCCCGTCTTGTCTGTGACAGCAGGTCGCCGGAGTCGAGCCGGATCGCACCGAGCTTCGTGCCGGCCACGGCAACCGCGGTGCGGATTCCTTGCTCCACGTCATATGTGTCGACGAGCAGGGTCGTCGACACACCGAGTGCCGCCACCTGCGTCCGAAACGCCGCCCGCTCGTCGTCATGCACCAAGGTGAAGGCGTGCGCTGCCGTCCCCGTCGTGGGCACGCCCCACACTTGTCCCGCCGCGAGATTCGACGTCGAGGCGAAGCCGGCGAGGTAGCTGGCACGGGCCGAAGCGATCGCGGACTCCTCGTGTGTCCGTCGTGACCCCATCTCGATGCACGGACGACCGCCTGCCGCACAGACGATGCGTGCTGCTGCCGTCGCGACCGCGCTGTCGTGGTTGAGGACCGACAGCACGAGCGTCTCCAGCAGTACGCACTCGGCGAAGGTGCCTTCGACGACCAGCACCGGAGAACCCGGAAAGTAGGCCTCACCCTCGGCGTAGGCGTCGATCGAGCCGCCGAAGCGGTACGAAGACAGCCACTCACACGTCTTGGCGTCGACGACACCGGTTTGGTTCAGGAACGACAACGCCGCGTCGTCGAAGCGAAAGTCCGGTAGCGACCGCAGGATGCGCCCCAGTCCTGCGGCCACGCCGTAGCGGCGGCGGCCGGGCAGAGACCGGGTGAACACCTCGAAGACGCAACGCCGTTCGGCCGCGCCGCTCTGCAGCGCAGCCTGAAGCATGGTGAGTTCGTAATGGTCCGTGCGCAGGGCGAGCGCGGTCACCCGGCAATACTCTCCGGCTCTCGCATTTCAACGGCAGGCGGCTCTTCGCGTCTCGCCTCGCGGCGAATGATGAGCATCACGCCGACGACGATGGCCGCACTGGCGAGCAAGGTGCGTAGCGTCAACGACTCGCTCAGGATGATCGCGCCGAGCGCGACCGCGACGAGTGGGTTCACGTAGGTGTAGGTCGTCACCAGAGACAGACGCGCGTTGTGCAGCAGCCACACGTAGGCGGTGTAGGCGACCATCGACCCGAAGACGACCAGGTAAGCGAGCGCCACCCACGAGCGCGTCGGCACCGCCGCCGGGTGGAAGTCGGCCGCTTCGCCGCGGGCCAGACCGGCGATGGCGCAGCCGATGCCGCCACCCACCATCTCCATCCCGGTCATGACCAGGGGGCGTCGTACCGTCGGAGCACGCGTCGCCCACACCGAGCCCGCAGCCCACGACAGTGCACCAACGACCACGGTCACGACGCCGACCGCATCGATCCGACCGCTGCCGTGGCCGACGACGAGGATCGCGACTCCGGCGAAGCCAAGGGCAAGACCGGCGGCGTGACGCATGGTGACGCGTTCCAAGCCGAAGACCGCGCCCAGCAAGGCAGCCCAGGTCGGCACCGTCGCGACCAGGACGGCGGCGATGCCGGACGGGATGCGCTTCTCCGCGATGGACACAAGACCGTTGCCGCCGAGCAACAAGGCGCATCCGATGACGGTGGCGGCGCCCCACTGCTTCCAGCCCATGGGATCCGGTTTGCCACCGGGCGCCGGGCGACGCGCGAAGAGAGCCAGCATCAGCAAACCGGCGAGCGTGAACCGCGCAGCCGCCATCAGCAACGGGGGCAGGCCGACGCCGTGTGACGGTTGTACGCCGACGCGGATAGCGAGGTAGGTGGAGCCCCAGACCAGGTAGACGATCCAGAGGGCGGCCCAGACCTTCGCGTCCGCTCTCTCGCCCACGAAATCACGTTATGCGAGAGAGCCGCCATCGGCCTCGCGGTTTTCCGCCATCGTGCGCAACTATGGGGTCATGGCGGCTGCGACCCCGACCATCGAGCGCGCCGGGCGGCCGGCCGACGATGACGTCGTCGACCCCGAGCGCGCCTGGATCACGATCGTCTGGAACGACCCGGTCAACCTCATGAGCTACGTCACCCACGTGTTCCAGCGGCTGTTCGGTTACAGCAAGGAAAAGGCGACGAAACTGATGATGGACGTCCATCACAAGGGCAAGGCGGTTGTGTCGACCGGGAGTCGTGAGCAGATGGAGCACGACGTGGCCCGGCTGCATGCGGCCGGGCTCTGGGCGACATTGCAGCAGGACTGAGGACTCGTGGCGGAGGTACGACGCCGCGCAGGCGCGGTGCAGGTCGTCTTGTCCGGACAGGAGGCTTCCGCGCTGTCCGCACTTGCGGCGCAGGTCGCGACGCTGCTGGCGGACGAAGACTCGCCAACCCACGCGACCGACCCGCTCGAGGCGATGATGGGGATGACAACCGAGCCGGTGGACCCGCCGGACGATCCCGCGCTCCGTCGCCTGCTGCCTGATGCCTACGCCGACGACACGATGTCGGGGGAGTTCCGCCGGCTGATGGACGGCGAGCTGCGCCGGCAGAAGGCCGAGGCGCTCGACGAGCTGCACGGCGCGGTTGAGGGAACCGGCGAGGGTGGAGTGAAGCTGCGGCTTGCGCCGCAACAGGCAGAGACGTGGTTGCAGGCGCTCAACGACATCCGGCTGGTACTCGGCACCCGCCTCGACGTGACCGAGGACCTGGACGACCGCTGGGCCAAGCTCGGTCCCGACGACCCGATGGCGCCGCTGCTGTCGGCCTACGAGTGGCTCGGCTGGCTCCAGGAGTCCGTCGTAGTCGCCCTGGACGACTGACGAGTCGCCCGCCAGGTCCGGTGGACTGGGCGCCGTACCCTCTCCTGCGTGCTCGAACTGCGACAGGACCTGTACGACGCCATCGTTGCCCATGCTCGTCGTGACCATCCCGACGAGGCCTGCGGCGTCATCGCAGGACCCGCCGGCACCGACCGGCCGGAGCGGTTCGTCGAGATGCAGAACGCCGAGCGGTCGCCCACCTTCTACCGGTTCGACTCGATGGAGCAGTTCCAGGTCTGGAAGGAGATGGACGAGCGCGACGAGGAGCCGGTCGTCATCTACCACTCGCACACGGCGACGGAGGCCTATCCTTCGCGTACTGACATCTCGCTCGCCAGCGAGCCGGGTGCGCACTACGTGCTCGTGTCCACTCGCGACCCGGACGAGGTGG
>JAICMI010000155.1 GCA_025929315.1 Frankiaceae bacterium | reverse complement strand
GCTGTCCACCGGACAGCTGGGAGGGGTAGCGAGTCGCGTAGGTCGAGGCATCGAGTCCGACGAGGTCGAGCAGCTCCTCCACCCGTCGACGAGTGCGGGTCCGGTCCCAGCCGAGCAGGACGGGCACGGTCGCCACGTTGTCGGCCACCGTCTGGTGCGGGAACAGCCCGACCTGCTGGATGACGTAGCCGATTCGCCGGCGCAGCTGCACCCGATCGACCTTGGTGACGTCGTCGCCGCCCAGATAGATGTGCCCTGCCGTCGGCTCGACCAGCCGGTTGACCATGCGCATCGTCGTTGTCTTGCCACAGCCGGACGGACCGACGAGCACGGCTATTCGGCCTTCGGGGACCTCCAGCGACAGCTCGTTGACCGCGACGGTGCCATCGGCGTACTGCTTGCGCACCCGATCGAGAACAATCATCGACTCACGCGAGTCGGTGCCGGTAGGTTGCACGGCGATGGCCCTCCCGGATGCCGCCGACTGCCTGGTGCGCAATTCCTGGATCTGCGGCAAGTACTTGTCGACCCGCAGAGACATCATCCTGACTGATCTCAAACAACACGTCATTCTCACGGTCGTCGCCGTGGCGATCGGCTTCGCGGTTTCCGTGCCGCTCACAATGTTCGTGCGGCGGTTCCGTCGGGCCGAAGGGCTCGTGCTCGGTCTCACCAGCGTCTTGTACGGCGTCCCGTCGGTGGCGCTGTTCGCCGTACTTGTCCCGTTCACGGGCCTGTCCGGTACGACGGTCGAGATCGGTCTGGTGACCTACACGCTGGTCATCTTCGTGCGCAACACCCTCGCCGGGCTCGATGCGGTGCCGCCTGACGTCCTCGACGCTGCCCGCGGGATGGGGATGGGGCCGATCCGCATGTTCCTGCGGGTCGAGGTGCCGCTCGCCATGCCGGCGATCCTTGCCGGCTTCCGCGTCGCCACCGTGTCGACCGTCGCTCTGGTCACGGTCGGGGCGCTGGTCGGCACAGGCGGTCTCGGCCAGGAGCTGTCGGACGCGTTCTCCAGCTACTTCAAGGCGGAGGCGCTCACGGCCTCGGTGCTCTGCGTGCTGCTGGCGATCGTCGCCGACCTGCTCATCGTGACCGTGGGTTGGTTCCTGACCCCGTGGCGTCGGCGGCGGTCCGCGTGACGTCCTGGCATCGCCTCGTCGTTTACCTCTCGACCGCGTCGCACTGGACCGGCCAGGCCGGCATCCTGCACCGGCTCGAGCAGCACCTCGCGTTGACCGGAGTGTCCGTCGCCATCGCCGCCGCGGTCGCGTTGCCGCTAGGGCTCGCGCTCGGCCACATCGGCCGCGGCGGCACGCTCGCCATCAACATCACCAACATCGGGCGGGCGGTGCCTACGTTCGCCGTACTCACGCTGCTCACGCTGAGCCCGGTCGGCATCGGCAACCGCTCCACCGTCATCGCTCTTGTGCTCTTCGCGTTGCCGCCGCTCGTGACCAACTCCTACATCGGATTGCGAGAGGTCGACCCGGAAGTACGCGACGCAGCGCGTGGGATGGGTATGTCCGGATGGCAGCTGTTTCGTCGGGTCGAGCTGCCCCTCGGGATGCCGCTCGTGATGGCCGGCATCCGCATCGCGACGGTGCAAGTGTGGGCGACCGCGACCATTGCCGCGCTCGTCGGCGCCGGCGGTCTGGGCCGCCTCATCACCGACGGTCTGTCCAGCCACGACGAGGGCCAGCTGCTCGCCGGGGCCGTTGTCGTCGCGGTGCTCGCACTCATCGTCGAGCTGGTGCTCGCGCTCGTGCAGCGACGGGTCGATCCGCTCCGTCGTCTACGCGCAGCCGCAGCTACCCGCGGGGTCGATGTCATAGAACCGTGACTTGTCTGGCGCCGGATCGTGTGGTGGTGTCTGACGAAGCGGGCCACGCGGCTCGCCAGACACGCGCGTCGCAAGGCGCGGGACACAGAAGGCGAGCGCCAGATGATGCGTCGGCTCCTCACCACGGTTTCGGCCCTTTCCCTGGCCGGACTCCTCGCCGCCTGCGGTGGCAGCAGCAGCGGCGGCGCCCCGGACACCAACAGCAGCAGCGGCGGTGGTGCGTCCGGGTCGTTGACCGTCGGCGCAGCCGGATTCACCGAGAGCAACGTGCTCGCGCAGATGTACGCCGATTTGCTCGAGAAGGCCGGCTTCACGGTCAACGTCAAGAAGGTGGCCAGCCAGGAGATCTTCCAGAGCGCGCTCGAGAAGGGCACCATCGCCGTCGTCCCTGAGTACGCCGCGACCTACGCCAACTCGATGGAGACCGAGGTCACCGGCAACACGTCACCGACATCCGCGAGCCCCGATCTGCAGAAGACGCTCAGCAACCTCGAGAAGTTCCTAAAGAAGAAGGGCCTCGCCCACCTCGACCCGGCCAACGCCGTCGACCAGAACGCGTTCGCGGTCAGCAAGTCGTTCGCATCGCAGCACAACCTCACGACGCTCAGCGACCTCGGCAAGGCGGGCGTCTCCGTCACGCTCGCAGCCACGCCCGAGTGCCCGGCCCGACCGTTCTGCAAGCCGGGCCTGGAAAAGATCTACAAGATCAAGATCGCCAAGATCCTGCCGCTCGGCTTCGACACGTTGCAGGTGAAGCAGGCGGTCAAGACCGGCAAGGCGCAGCTCGGTCTGGTCGCCACGACGGACGCGACGGTGTCGCAGTTCGGGCTCCAGGTGCTCACCGATGACCAGCACCTGCAGAACGCCGACAACCTGATCCCCATCGTCAACGCCAAGGCGCTCGCCGACCACCCGCAGATCGCCCAGGCGATCAACCCGCTCGCGTCAGTGCTGACGACCGAAGACCTGGCCAACCTCAACAACCAGGTCGACGGCCAGCGCAAGACCGTCGAGGATGTCGCGAAGGCCTACCTGACGAGCAAGGGCCTGCTCTAAGCAGGGACGAGCTCGCCGGCGTCGACGGCTACGTCGACGGTGTTGCCGGGCGGGGCGAGCGGGCACGCCCACGCCTCGTCATAGGCGCACGACGGGTTGTAGGCGAAGTTGAGGTCGACGACGAGCTGATCGCCGTGGCCGCCGAGGTCCGCGCCCTTCACGGTGTCGAGGACATAGCGACCGCCCCCATAAGTGGCCGGGTTGCTGTCGCGCAACGGCAACCAGACCCCACCCCCGTACGACGCCAACCACCACACATCCAGTGAGCCGACGCCGTCGAGGTGCACGCGACCGATTCGCTCGAACGGCACGACCCCGTCGGTAGCGGTCGGTATCTCGATGCGGTCCGCGGGTGCGGGCTGCACCCGCACCTCAAACCGCCACCGCGCGTCATACGGCGCATAGCGCAGTACGGCATCGGGGTCCGCCGACTGCGGATGCGCCGCAAACAGCTCTGCGCGTGCGGCAACCCACGAGGCATGAGCCGTAGCCGGGTCGCGCGTGTCGCGGACGTCGCGATAGATCCCGGCGACCTGTCGCCGCCAATCGAGAAGGTCGAGGGTCACGTGGCCGTGGCCGTCTATTCGTCGGCGGACAGCTGAAGCCAGGCCGCATGGGTCGCAGCGACCTGATGACGACAGACCTCGCCTGGGCCGGATCCGCAGCTGCACTGGCCGACGAGATCGTCGCCCTCGGCCAGGATCGAGACGTCTTGCGTGGCGCCGTCACGGACTAATGCCTGCAACATTCGTGCCGATTTGTGCCGAAGGTGCACGGCGCCCCCGCTCACCAGGCAGACGCCGGCCATGAACTCGCTGGAGCTGGCCTGACGGCGCAGGGCGAAGCGCGCGATCAGCTGCACAAGAGAGTGCTCGGCGCCCGTCACGGAGTTAGTGTGCCTTCGCCGCTCGAGCTGGCGTCAGCCGACCATCTCGGCGAGAGCTTTGAGGTGGTCGGGATTGCGCAGGCCGCCCGCAAGGATCGTCGTCACGGGCGTGGTCCGCCACAGCTCGAGTCGCTCACGGATGCGGTCGAGAGGGCCGCAGAGGGCAATGCCGTCGGCGAGGTCGTCCGGCACCGCCTTCATCGCAGCCTCACGATCGCCGGACAGGAACAGTTGCTGCACCTCGGCGGCCGCGTCGGCGTAGCCCATCCGCCCAATGACGTTGAGGTGGAAGTTCATGGACGCAGCACCCATGCCGCCGATGTAGAAGGCGAGGCTCCACTTCACGAACTCGAGCGCCGTGGCGACGTCGTCGTTGACCGAGACCGTCACCGGACAGCAGACCTGGAAGCCTTCGGGTGCAGCCGCGAGCGCGTCTGCGGAGGAGTCGCCGCCGCGCGCCACGGGGAAGCAGATAGGCAGCCAGCCCGCGGCGCTCGGGGTCGCCATCTCGACGG
>JAICMI010000129.1 GCA_025929315.1 Frankiaceae bacterium | reverse complement strand
CTCGTCACCGCCCGGCAGATCGCCATGTATCTGTGCCGCGAGCTCACCGACCTGTCGCTGCCCAAGATCGGTCAGCAGTTCGGCGGCCGCGACCACACCACGGTCATGCACGCAGACCGTAAGATCCGCTCGCTCATGGCGGAGCGTCGCTCGGTCTACAACCAGGTCAGCGAGCTGACCAACCGGATCAAGTCCCAGGCCCGGGGCTGACCCGTGGCAGCTCCCGCCGCAGCGATCCGAATGCGGTTCGACCGGCGTGCACAGGCTGGGGACAACCTTGTGGACGCAAGTGGACGACGGATGCCGCGAGCTGATGTCCACCGTTCGGGTCTCGCATCCACCTCGTCGTACACAACCGACGGGGACGGCCACCGGGCCGTTGACCTGCACCTTCGCCGGCTGTCCCCAGCGTGCACCGGACTGACGACGTCTACGTCATTCAACTTTTCTGTCAGACCCTTTTTCGAAACTGTGGGTCGTGCTCCTCTGGAAGGCAGGTAGATCATGAAGATTCGTATCGAGCGGGACCCGCTGGCAGATGCCGTGGCCTGGGCCGCCCGGATCCTGCCGCAGAAGAGCCAACTGCCGGTACTGTCCGGCCTGCGCCTCGACGCCGACACCTCCGGCGCGCTGAAGCTGTCCGGTTTCGACTACGAAGTGTCGGCCGAGGCGGAGCTCGACGTGACGGTCGCGGAGGCCGGATCCGTGCTGGTGCCGGGTCGGCTGCTGGCCGACATCACGCGCAGCCTGCCCGGCCAGCCCGTCGACATTGCGACCGACGGGACGCGCGTCCAGGTCACGTGCGGCTCGGCCCGGTTCACGTTGCCGACGCTGCCGTTGGACGAGTACCCGACGCTGCCGGACATGCCCGAGGTCGCCGGCACGCTGGGCAGTGATGCCTTCGCTGCTGCCGTGACGTCGGTGGCCGTCGCCGCCGGGCGGGACGACACGTTGCCCGTCCTCACCGGCATCCGGATCGAGATCGACGGCGAGGACGTGACGCTGGCGGCCACCGACCGCTACCGCCTCGCGGTCCGGACCCTGCGCTGGCAGCCGGTCGACCCGTCGCTGCAGGCAACCGCACTCGTTCCGGCCCGCACCCTGGCCGAGGCCGCCAAGGCACTGACTGCCGGAGCCGAGGTGACGCTGGCGCTGGCCACCGGTGCCAGCGGCGAGGGCATGTTCGGATTGTCCGGCAGCACCCGGCGCACCACGACCCGGCTGCTCGACGGAGAGTTCCCGAAGTACCGCTCGCTGTTGCCCGACACGGCGGCCGCGACGGCCTCGGTGGACACCACCGCGCTGACCGAAGCCGTACGACGGGTTTCGCTCGTCGCCAGCCGGACCTCGCCCGTGCGCCTGTCGTTCTCGGCTGACGGGCTGGTGCTCGAGGCCGGTGGGCTCGACGAGGCCGAAGCCGCCGAGTCTCTGCCGGCGAGCTTCGAGGGTGAACCGCTGACGATCGCCTTCAACCCGGCCTACCTCCTCGACGGGCTCGGTGCGATCGACTCGGACGAGGCGCGTCTGTCCTTCACGGCCGCGACCAAGCCCGCTGTGCTGACCGGCAAGGCCAGCGAGGATGGTGCGGGCGACTATCGCTACCTCCTCATGCCGGTGCGGCTCGCCGGGTAGGGCCAGCTCTATGGAACTGGGCATGATCGGTCTCGGTCGCATGGGCGGCAACATGGCCGAACGGTTGCGGAAGGCCGGTCACACGGTCATCGGGTTCGACCGGTCACCCAAAAGCACACGAGACGTCGAGACGCTCGAGGCGCTGATCCAGCGGCTGGCACCACCACGTGCGATCTGGGTGATGGTGCCGGCGGGCCCGCCCACCTACGAGACCATCGACGCACTCGCCGGGTTGCTCGAGCCGGGAGATGTCGTCGTCGACGGTGGCAACTCTCGCTACACCGACGACATCCGTCACGCCGACGACCTGGCCAAGCGGGACATCGGCTTCGTCGACTGCGGTGTGTCCGGCGGAGTGTGGGGCCTGACCGAGGGCTACGCCCTCATGTGTGGCGGTGAGCCTGCAAACGTCGAGCTGTTGATGCCGATCTTCGATGCCCTGAAGCCCGAGGGTGACACCGGCTTCGTTCATGCCGGCAAGGTGGGCGCCGGGCATTTCGCCAAGATGGTTCACAACGGCATCGAGTACGGGCTGATGCAGGCCTACGCCGAAGGCTGGGAGCTGCTCGAGACGACCGAGCTCGTCACCGACGTCCGCGAGGTGTTCCGGTCCTGGCAGACCGGCACGGTCATCCGGTCGTGGCTGCTCGACCTCGCAGTTCGCGCGCTCGACGCGGACGAACACCTTGGCGAGCTCCGCGGTTTCGCGGAGGACTCGGGCGAAGGACGGTGGACCGTTCAGGCCGCGATTGATCACGCCGTCCCCTTGCCGGTGATCACGGCTGCTTTGTTTGCACGGTTCGCATCGCGGCAGGACGACTCGCCGTCGATGAAGATGATCGCCGCCCTGCGCAACGAGTTCGGGGGTCACGCCGTGACCTCTGCTGCCGGCTCCACGCAGAAGGGCGCCGACGCACCGGGCGCAGACGCAAATGGTGACCGCGGACGACCAGACGCGACCGCGCGCTGATCGATGTTCGTCCGGCACCTGTCGCTGACCGACTTCCGCTCCTACGCGCAGGTCGATCTCGGTCTCGAGCCGGGCGTGACCGCGCTGGTCGGACCGAACGGGCAAGGCAAGACCAACCTCGTGGAGGCCCTCGGTTATCTCGCGAGCCTCGGTAGCCACCGGGTCGCCACCGACGCACCGCTCGTGCGCGCCGGCGCCGAACGTGCGGTCGTCCGGGCCGGGGTGATCCGCGAGGGGCGGGAGACGCGGGTGGAGGTCGAGATCTCCCCCGGCAAGGCCAACCGCGCCCGGCTCGGCGGCGCGCCCGTCCCACGACCGCGCGAGATTCTCGGCACCTTGCGCACCGTGCTCTTCGCACCGGAGGACCTGGCGATCGTCAAAGGCGACCCCGCCGAACGACGCCGGTTCCTCGACGACCTGCTGGTTGCGCGAGCGCCGCGTTACAGCGCGGTCCGGTCCGACTACGACCGTGTGCTCAAGCAGCGCAACGCCCTGCTCAAGACGGCCGGGGCGGCCCGCCGCACCGGTGGTTCGTCCTTGCGCACCCTCGATGTGTGGGACGCCCACCTGGCGACCGCGGGTGCTGCTCTTCTCGCCGGCCGGCTCGACCTCGTCGACGCCTTGTCGCCCGTCGTCGACAAGGCCTACACATCGGTGAGCCGAGGCGGCGGGACCGCCGCCTTGACCTATCACTCGTCGTTGCCGGCGGACAGTCTCGCCAGCCGTGACCGGGACGTCCTCGCGGCTGCGCTTGCCGCAGCAGTGGCGGCGACCCGCGACGCCGAGCTCGACCGGGGCGTGACGTTGGTCGGGCCGCATCGCGACGACCTTGTTCTGAGCATCGGCGAGCTGCCCGCCCGCGGCTACGCCAGTCACGGCGAGAGCTGGTCGTTCGCACTGGCACTGCGGCTGGCGTCGTACGACTTGCTGCGCGCCGACGGCGGCGAGCCGGTGCTGGTTCTTGACGACGTGTTCGCGGAGCTCGACGCATCGCGTCGCGAACAGCTCGCGGACGTGGTCGGTCCAGCGGAGCAGGTGCTCATCACAGCAGCGGTGGCGGCCGACGTCCCGGAGCAGCTGACCGGCAGCCGCTACGACGTTGCCGCCGGCGAGGTTCGCCGTGTCCGGTAGCGATCCCGGAGACGACGGGCCCCATGAGGCCCCGAAAGATCACGCCCGCAGCCTGCTCGATCGCGCACGCAAGGCCGCTCCTGTCCGATCCCGGCGTCCGCGCCGGCCACGTCCGGACGAGCAGCCCTGGAGCGGCGCCGGGCCGGACTCCCGTGACCCGGCCCTCGTCGGCAGTGCTGTCGACGACCTCGTCCGCGAGCGGCAATGGGAACAGACCCTGCGTTCGGCCGGCATCCTCACGCGCTGGGACCGCATCGTCGGGCAGGAGATCGCGGCCCACTGCCGCCCCGTCCGCCTCGAGGCCGGGCGGCTGTCCTGCGTGGCCGAGTCGACCGCATGGGCGACGCAGATCCGGCTGCTCAGCGCGAGCCTGCTGGAGCGGATCGGCACCGAGGTGGGACCAGGCGTCGTGACGAGCATGACCGTCGCCGGTCCGACCGCCCCGGACTGGCGGCACGGCCCGCTGCGGGTGACCGGCCGCGGCCCCCGCGACACCTACGGCTGAGGGTGGCTGAGCCGCTTCGGCGATGATCCCCCGAGTGGGGGGACATTCACCCGGTCTTCGCCGGGCGCCACGCGAGTCCACAGGTACCTGCGAACGGTGTTTCAGTCGTCGTTGAGAGGTAGGGTGGACGCACACCCACGCCGCACAGCGCTTTGACGCGCGCTGCACGCGTGCCGACGAGCGGGAGACGTCCTTGTCCTACGACGCCAGGTCCATCACGGTTCTCGAGGGCCTCGAGGCCGTCCGCAAGCGACCAGGCATGTATATCGGTTCGACCGGCGAACGCGGCCTGCACCACCTCGTCTACGAAGTGGTCGACAACGCCGTTGACGAGGCACTCGCCGGTTACTGCGACACGATCCTCGTCACCCTGCTGGCCGACGGCGGGGTTCGCTGTCAGGACAACGGCCGTGGCATCCCGGTCGACAGGCACCCGGTGGAAAAGCGACCCGCCGTCGAGGTCGTGCTGACGACACTGCACGCCGGCGGCAAGTTCGACGGCAAGAGCTACGCCGTTTCCGGTGGCCTGCACGGCGTCGGTGTTTCGGTGGTCAACGCCTTGTCCAGCCTGCTGGAGATCGAGATCCAACGCGACGGGTTCACCTGGACCCAGTCCTACGCCAAGGGCGGCAAGCCGACGGCGGCGTTGAAGAAGGGCGCGCCGACCAAGCAGACCGGCACAACGGTCACGTTCTGGGCCGACAGCGAGATCTTCGAAACCACTGACTACTCGTTCGAGACGCTCTCCCGACGTCTGCAGGAGATGGCGTTCCTCAACGCCGGTCTGTCGATCACGTTGCGCGACGAGCGGGACGAGGTGCCGACGGAGGTCGTCTACCTCTACAAGGGCGGCCTCGAAGACTTCGTCAAGCACCTCAACGCCACCAAGACTGCGGCGCACGACTCGGTCATCCACTTCAACGAAGACGGTTCGGGGATGGCACTCGAGCTCGCCATGCAGTGGAACAACACCTACGCCGAGTCGGTCTACACCTTCGCCAACACCATCAACACCCACGAAGGTGGCACTCACGAAGAGGGCTTCCGGGCGGCGCTGACGTCCGTCGTCAACCGGTTCGCGCGCGAGCAGAAGATCCTCAAGGAAAAGGACGACAACCTCACCGGCGACGACGTTCGTGAGGGTCTCACCGCGATTGTTTCGGTCAAGCTCGCGCAGCCGCAGTTCGAGGGTCAGACCAAGACAAAGCTCGGCAACACCGAGGCCAAGTCGTTCGTGCAGAAGGCGTGCAACGACTGGCTGGGTTCGTGGTTCGAGCGCAACCCACGCGAAGGCCGGACCGTCGTACAGAAGGCAGCGCAAGCGGCGCAGGCCCGCATGGCCGCGCGCAAGGCACGCGACCTCGCCCGCGGCCGCAAGGGGTTGCTGGAGTCCGCCGGACTACCGGGCAAGCTCGCCGACTGCCAGTCGACCAATCCCGAAGAGTGCGAGATCTACGTCGTCGAGGGTGACAGCGCCGGCGGCTCCGCCAAGGGCGGCCGCAACCCGATGAACCAGGCGATCCTTCCGATCCGCGGGAAAATCATCAACGTCGAGAAGGCGCGCATCGACCGCGTGCTTCAGAACACCGAAGTGCAGGCACTCATCACCGCACTCGGCACGGGCATTCACGACGACTTCGACGTCGACAAGCTCCGCTACCACAAGATCGTGCTGATGGCCGATGCCGATGTCGACGGCCAGCACATCCGCACCTTGTTGCTGACATTGCTGTTCCGGTTCATGAAGCCGCTGATCGAGCTCGGCTACGTCTACCTCGCGCAACCGCCGCTCTACAAGATCAAGTGGTCGCGCGAAGAACCTGACTACGCCTACTCCGACCGCGAGCGCGACGGTCTCATCGAGACGGGGCTGGCGGCCAACAAGAAGCTGCCCAAGGAAGAGGGCATCCAGCGTTACAAGGGTCTCGGCGAGATGAACGCCGAAGAGCTGTGGGAGACCACAATGAACCCGGCGACGCGCGTGCTGCTGCAGGTCACTCTCGACGATGCCGCTACCGCCGACGAGCTGTTCTCCGTGCTGATGGGCGAGGACGTCGAAGCACGTCGGTCCTTCATCACCCGCAACGCAAAGGATGTGCGCTTCCTTGACATCTGACATCACAAACACGCCGCCCGGCGATCGGATCGAGCCGGTCGGTCTCGAAGTCGAGATGCAGCGCAGCTTCCTCGACTATGCGATGTCCGTCATCGTGTCGCGAGCACTGCCGGACGTGCGCGACGGTCTGAAGCCGGTGCACCGTCGCGTTCTCTACGCGATGTACGACGGGGGCTATCGCCCCGACCGTGGCTTCTCCAAGTGCAGCCGCGTCGTCGGCGACGTGATGGGTCAGTACCACCCGCACGGTGACTCGGCGATCTACGACACGTTGGTGCGACTTGCGCAGCGCTGGGCGATGCGACTGCCTTTGGTCGACGGCCAGGGCAACTTCGGTTCGCCCGGCAACGACCCGCCGGCGGCCATGCGTTACTGCGTCGTCGGGTCGACTCAGGTGCAGACGGCCGACGGTCCGATCGCCATCGCTGACATCGCCCCCGGCGCACAACCTGACAGCGACACCGACATCGACCTCAAGGTCGTCGGGGTCAGTGGCGAGTTCGTGCTGGCGACCAAGCTGTTCCACTCCGGAAGGCACGAGACGTTCGAAGCTGTCACGGCTGACGGCCGATCGCTCATCGGGACCGGCAACCACCCGGTGCTCGCGCTCGTCCAGGACGGCGCCCGCCGGCGCATGCAGTGGCTGCTTCTCGATGAGCTGCTGCCGGGCGATGTGCTCGCGGTCACCGAGGACGGCCTGCCCGAAGACGTGTTCCCGACCGTGCGTGCCGCTGCGGGCGTCGGCCGCGAGCTCAGCTCCGACGTCGATGTGGCAGACCACCGCTTCGCACGCGTGGTCGCCATCCGTGACGCCGGCCCACGCGACGTCTACTCATTGCGCGTCGACTCTGCCGACCATGCCTTCGTCGCCGGCACCTTCATCAACCACAACACCGAGTGCCGTCTCGCGCCCGTCGCGATGGAGATGTTGCGCGACATCGACCAGGACACGGTCGACTTCACGCCCAACTACGACCAGCGCGGGCAGGAGCCGCTGGTCCTGCCCAGCCGGTTCCCCAACCTGTTGGTCAACGGTGCCGCCGGCATCGCGGTCGGCATGGCGACCAACATCCCGCCGCACAACCTGCAAGAGGTTGCCTCCGCGGTGCAGTGGCTGCTCGAGAACCCCGACTCCTCCGATGAGGAGCTGCTCGAGGCCTGCGTCGAGCGCATCAAGGGTCCGGACTTCCCGACCGGCGCGCT
>JAICMI010000025.1 GCA_025929315.1 Frankiaceae bacterium | reverse complement strand
CTGGCGTGTGGGTGGCCACCCGGTGTTCGAACGTATGTTCGCATGCGATCGGACCCGTGTCAAGCAGTCATTAGGTGCGATGCACACGTTCGAGACGGCGTCCGATGGGATGTCTCCGTGGAGCGAACGCCGCGACGGGCCTGGCTGCTCTGGGGCATCGCGGTTGCGGCCTACGCGGTGGCAGTGTTCAACCGCGGGTCGCTGGGTGTCGCGTCGTTGCAGGCGCAGCATCGGTTCCACGCGACGGCGACTCAGCTGTCGGTGTTCTCCGTGCTGCAGCTCGCTGTCTACGCAGCGATGCAGATCCCGGTTGGGGTTCTGGTCGACCGCCTCGGCAGTCGCAAGCTGGTCGTCGCGGGTGCGCTGGTGATGGGTGGTGGCCAGCTGGCGCTGGCGCTGGCGCACTCGGTCGGGTGGGCGATGGTCGCGCGGGTGCTGGTCGGCATGGGCGACGCGATGACGTTCATCAGCGTGCTGCGGCTGGTCGGGTTGTGGTTTGCGCCCCGGCACATTCCGCTGGTTACGCAGCTGACCGGCAATCTCGGTCAGCTCGGCCAGGTTGCGGCCGCACTGCCGCTCGTCGCGCTGTTGCACGGTGTCGGGTGGACGCCCACGTTCGTGGGTGCCGCGGCGTTGTCGGCGATTGCCGCTGTTGCCGTGGCCGCGACGGTGCGGGATGCCCCGCCGGGCATCGAGGTCGCGCAAGGGCCGGTGGCGCTCAACGTCGTACGACGAGAGCTGCGGCAGGCGTGGCAGGAACCCGGTACGCGCATCGGGTTGTGGACCCACTTCACAACGCAATTCTCGGGAACGGTGTTTGCACTGTTGTGGGGTTATCCGTTCTTGGTCCGTGGCGAGGGCGTCAGCCCGCATGCCGCCGGCACGATGCTGTCGGCGATGGTCTTCGTGGGGATGGCGCTGGCGCCCGTGCTCGGCCGGCTGACGCATGGGTGGCCGTTGCGGCGATCAGTGTTGACGCTGTCGATCGTCGGCGGGACGGCGCTGCTCTGGACAGTGGTGTTGCTGTGGCCGGGTCGGGCGCCGCTAGGTGTCCTGATCGTGCTGGTGGCCGTCCTGGCGAGCAACGGTCCGGGGTCGTTGGTGGGCTTCGACTATGCGCGCACATTCAACCCGCCGGCTCGGCTGGGCAGCGCGAGCGGCATCGTCAACGTCGGTGGGTTCGTCGCGTCGCTGACGACCATCTTTCTCATCGGTGTGGTGCTCGACGCGACGAGTGATGGTGGGCCGGCGTCGTACACGTTGCACGATTTTCGGTTGGCGCTCATCGTGCAGTACGTGCTGTGGGCGCTCGGGCTGGTGATGGTGCTGCGGACCCGGCGCCATCTGCGACGGCGGTTCGTCGAGGAAGAAGGCAAGATCATCGACCCGCTACCGGTGGCACTTGCGCGCCGGTGGTCGGAGCTGTCCCGCCGTCGATCAGTGTGAGCCCGCTAGTGTGATCATGTCCGGGTGCAGGTCTTCGACCGATCCAGCGCCGAGCAACTGCATCGTTCGCAGGAACTCCGACTGCAGGATCTGCAGCGCACGGTCAACACCGTGTTCGCCGCCCGCCATGAGACCGTAAAGATAGGCGCGCCCGGCGAACACAGCGCGCGCGCCGAGGGCGAGTGCCGCAGCGACGTCTGCCCCGGACTGGACGCCGGTGTCCACCATGACTTCGACACTGTCATCGAGCGCGTCGACGACCTGGGGTAGCAGCTGCAGAGGCGGTTCGGCTCGGTCGAGTTGGCGGCCGCCGTGGTTGGACAGCACTATTCCGTCAACCCCCGCCCGTGCGAGGTCGATCGCGTCGTCGACCCTCTGCACGCCCTTCACGAAAATCCGCCCAGGCCACTGCTGGCGAAGCCAGTCGAGGTCTGCAGCGGTCACCGATGGATCGAACGTGCCGTTGATGATCTCCGTCAACGATTGCGCACGCTGATCGAACGACGCGAACGTCAGAGGCTCAGTCGTCAACACGTTGAACCACCACGATGGATACCGCGCCATCTGCAGCAACGTCCTGGCCGTCAGGCTGGGCGGCATCGTCAGTCCGTTGCGGTGATCCCGGAGGCGTCGACCGGCAACGGGAACATCCACCGTGACGACAAGCACGTCGACACCTGCGGCCCGCACGCGCGACAGCATCTCTTCGGATCTGGCCCGGTCGCGCCAGACATAGAGCTGAAACCAAACGTCCTCAGGTCGACGGGCGACGGCGACGACGTCCTCGATCGGCGTCGTACCAAGCGTCGAGACTGCGTATGGCAGACCGGCCCGTGCGGCTGCGGCCGCCACCGCACGCTCACCCGCATGGTGCATCATGCGGGTGAATCCGGTAGGCGCCAGCACAAGCGGCATCGTCGATGGTCTTCCGGCGATCGTAGTCCCGGTGTCGACCTCCGCGACTGGCCGCAGCACGTGCGGGTGGAAGGTCACGGAGGCGTACGCCGCTCGAGCGCGTCGAAGCGACAGTTCGTCGTCGGCGGCACCGTCGGTGTAGTCGAACACCGCACGTGGCACGCGCCTTCGTGCTTGCGCGCGAAGGTCACCGATCGTGAATGCCCTCTGCAGCCGGCGCTCCAGCCGGTTGCCTTTCCGCGGTGTTGAACCGATGAGCGGGCGGATCTCGCTCCAGCGGAGCAGTCGTCGCTTCGTGCTCATCTGAGGTCCTGTTCGACGCCCGCGGCGACGAGTGACGTCTCGTCGCCGCGGGCCTCATGACGGTCGAACATAGTTGCAATCGCTCAGCAGGCTCGCATGAGGTCAGACGCAGTAAGACTCCAACGGTGTGCATCGGTGCAGTACTGGTCCGACGCGATGTAGGCCGCCATCGCGTCCTTCATTTGCTGGAGGAGCGGGTTGCCCTTCTTGACGGCGAGGCCGATGGTAGAGGTGCCACCAGGCACGTTGAATGCCGAGCCGAGCTTCGCGCCGTACTGCGTATTTGCGATATAGAGCACGACGATGTCGCCCTCGAGTTCGGCGAAGGTGCGCCCGTTCGACACGTTGGCGACCGCTTGCGCGACTGACTGGAAGCCGGTCGACGAGATCTTCGACTTTCCGGCCTTCTCGCAGGCCTTGCTCCATGCGTTGATCTGGTCGAGCTCCGGCGGGCTGCCGAGCAGGTAGGCAACCGATTTCCCACACAGGTCCATCGGGCCGCTCACCTTGGCCGTGTTCTCCTTCTTGGTGAGCACCGCCAGCGGGATCTTCATGTAGTCGACGAAGTCGACGGCCTGTGCGCGCTCTGCCGTGTCATACATTCCCGACACGATCAGGTCGAGACGACCCGACTGAAGCGCAGGAATCAGTCCGTTGAAGTCCAGCTGCTTCCAGGAGTACTTGTCGCCGATCTTGTTCGTAAGGTACTGGAGCATGTTGTCCTCGAAGCCGACGATCTGCGAGGATCCCTCCTTCTTGAACGACACCGGTGGAAAGTCCGCGGATGTGCCCACTGTGAGGGTCTTGCCGGTCGACGACCCGCCGTTGGAGCTGCCCCCGGAGGAGGACCCGCCGCAGGCGGCGAGAGTCAGCATCGTCGCGGATGCGATGGTCGCGACAGCAACTGCGCGTCGCGACCGTTTGATCCTTCGAAACATGGCGCACCTTCTCTGTGTGTGCATCCGCGGTGCGGATGCTGCCTTGTCTACGGGGAGATCACGCACACTCATTGAGCGCCCGCCCCATGCGTGAGCTACGCCACCTCCCATTCGTACGAGAACTTGACGACCTTCAGGACGACAGACGTCTCGACGTTGGTCACGCCTTCGAGAACGCCGAGCTTTTCCGTGACGAAGTCAAGCAACGCTTGCTGGTCCGAGAAGAAGGCCTCGACGACGATGTCGAAGCGGCCGGCTGACATGCCGACGTAGCGCACCTCGGGATGCCGACGCAGCTCGTCCGCGACGGACAGCAATGAGCTGAGCGCGACCGAGACGCCCATGAACGCCGACACTGTCGGCCCGAACGCCTCAGGCGTCGGAACGGCGACGACATGCATCAGGCCGTTGTCGAGCAGACGCGCGACCCGCTTGCGGATCGTCGTCTCGGTCACGCCGAGAGAGCGCGCCACCTCTGTGTTGCTCGCGCGGCCGTTGCGCTGCAGGAATTTGAAGATCGCGCGGTCCAGGTCGTCCAGCGGCCGCTCGAAGTGCTCCAGGGAACCGCCCAGGCTCGACACCTGCCGGCTTCCGTTCGGATCCGCGGCCATGGCCTACCCTTCGGTGACGGATTTCGGCTCGGAACTTACCAGCAAGACCGAACTCCGTTGCAAATTTCGTCAAGTCGCTTGACATTCGTTGTAGACGGGGGCCACGGTGACGATATTCGTCCGCCGACGGCTGGGCGCAGCACGACCATCGGGAGCGTGAGCGCGGCGCAGTGAACGACTTCTTCCACTACCTGACGCTGCCGGAGCTGTTGAACGGCGCCGTGATCGCTTTGGAGATCGCGGGGCTGGGGCTCGTGGTCGCCTGGCCGCTGGCGCTGGTGCTCGCACTGTTGCGCAAGAGTCCGATCTGGCCGGTGCGCTGGGCGGTCGGCGGCTACATCTGGATCATGCGCGGGACGCCGATCCTGCTGCAGCTGATCTTCCTCTACAACGTGCTGCCGCAATGGGGCCTCACGTTGTCGTCGTTCTGGACAGCGGTGATCGGGCTGGGCCTCAACGAGGCGGCGTTCAGCGCTGAGATCGTGCGCGGCGGGCTGGCGGCGGTCGGTCAGTCGCAGCTGGACGCCGCCGCGTCGATCGGGTTCTCCTCCACGCTGACGCTCCGCCGCGTCCAGGTGCCGCAGGCGCTGCGGGTCATCACGCCGACATTGGCCAACGAGGCCATCGCGATGGTCAAGAACACGTCGCTCGCGTCGGTCATCGCCGTCAGCGAGCTCACCCTGCGCAGTCAGCAGATCGTGTCGGTCAACTTCGACTACCTCCCGGTCTTCACGGGGGCTGCTGTGATCTATCTCATCGCGACGTCGTCGCTGGTCGGTATCCAGCGCTGGCTGGAGACGCGGCTTGACCTCGACAAGCAGTACGAACGCCGTCAGCTGATGCTCTCGGGCACGCCGATGCGCCGGATCGCAGTGGTGCAACGCATGCGCGCACTGCGGACCCACGATGCGTTGCCGATCGAGCCGTCGACGACATCAGCCATTGACAGCCCCGCCAACGGCAAGCTCGACCCGGAGTCCGTCGACGTGCTCGTCCGGGGTAGCCGACCCGCCGAGCGGACATCGGCACACATTGACCTGCACGAGCGGATGTACACCGAGTATCGCGACGCCGTTCGCGCCGCGGCGGGTCGACCCGAGCACGTGCCCGGCCCCATCATCGAGGTGTCCGGACTGTCGAAGCGGTTCGGGTCGAAAGACGTCCTCCACGACGTCGACCTCACGGTCAACCGCGGCGAGGTGCTCTGCATCCTCGGGCCCAGCGGGTCGGGCAAGAGCACGCTCCTCCGTCTTCTGGACGGGCTCGACAGCATCAACGGCGGCAGCGTCATCGTCAACGGGCTGCAGCTCTGCCGGGTGAGTAACGACCGGCTGCCCACTGCCGCGCTCGCGCGCCGGGTGCGATCGCGTGACCGGCTGAAGGCCGGCACCGCGCTCGTTTTCCAGCAGTTCAACCTGTTCCAGCACATGACTGTGCACGAGAACCTGACGGAGGCGCCGACCCGTGTGCTCGGCCTCGACCACCGGCTCGTCAACGACGCCGGCGAGATGCTGCTGCGCGAGGTCGGGCTCGGCGAGCTCGGCCACCGCTATCCGCATCAGCTTTCCGGCGGCCAGCAGCAGCGGGTGGCGATCGCACGCGCCCTCGCGCTCGCGCCGGAAGTGATGCTGTTCGACGAGCCGACGTCGGCACTCGACCCCGAGCGGGTGGGCGAGGTGCTGCGCGTCATGAAGCAGCTCGCGGACCAGGGCATGACGATGGTCGTGGTCACGCACGAGATCGGGTTCGCCCGCCAATGCGCGTCGCGTGTCGTCCTGATGGACGACGGCGTGATCGTCGAGCAGGGCTCTCCGGACGAGTTGTTCACCAATCCGCGCGAAGAGCGCACCAAGGACTTCCTCGCGGCGATCGTCGGTACGCATTGAGGTGTAGCCGCACCTGGACAACCACAGCGGGCACCTGCCCGCCGATCTGACCCCGACCCGACTTTGGAGGATGCGATGACCGCGAATCGTACGGCGGCCGCGCTCTCGGAACTTGTAGACAAGCTCGACGGCGTCACTGGAAAGTACGAGTCGGCGCGGGGGCTGCCGCCCGAGTGCTACTACGACGAGGACATCTTTGAGGTCGAGCGCCAGGCGATCTTCATGCGCGAGTGGCTGTGTGTCGGCCGGGCCGATCAGATCCCGGAGCCCGGCGACTACTTCACGATCACGCTCGTCGGTGAACCGCTGATCGTCGTTCGTGGCGACGCGGGCACCGTCCGCGTGATGTCGTCGGTGTGCCGTCACCGCGGAATGATCGTGACCGGACCGGCCGACGGCGAGCGCGACGAGTGGCTGGCCGAGACGAGCGAGACCAAGGGCAACGCCGGCCGCGGCTTCCGCTGCCCTTACCACTTCTGGATGTATGCCCCGGACGGCAAGCTGATCGGCGCTCCCCAGATGAACCGCACGCCATGTTTCAACCAGGACGATCCGGCGCTGTCGCTGCCCAACTTCCGCACCGAGCTCTGGCAGGGCTTCATCTTCGTCAACTTCGACCAGCAGGCGCCGTCACTGGCCGACCGCATGGGTCCCGTCGACGAGCTGATCGCCAACTGGCGGCTCAGTGAGATGGCCACGGAGGAGCCCGCACACCTGGCGAACCTGCCGTGGAACTGGAAGATCATGCACGAGAACTCGATCGACGTTTACCACGTTGATCGACTGCACTTCCCGCGGCATGCGGTGCTTCCCGGCAAGGGCTACCGACCCCTCGATGTCGACACCAAGGACGCCGCGATCGTGTTCGCGCACATCGCGACGCACAAGGACTTTGCGCTCAGTCCGATCGGCACGCCGTTGGTCCCGGTGCTGGCAAATCTCACCGACGAGGAGCGCGAGCGCTCGTACGTCGTGTTCCTGCCGCCGACGCTTCTGATCATTCTCAACAGCGACTCGGCGTTCTATCGGGTCGTACATCCGCGCAGTGCCGGAGTCATCGACATCCGTCAGACGCTGATGGTGCCGAAGGCCTACCGGGACCTGCCCAACTACGGGGATCTCGTCGAGGTCGGCTCCAACATGCACATGCGGCTGAACTACCAGGACTACATGGTCGACGCGCAGATCCAGCGCGCTGCGAAGTCCATCGTCGCGCCGCGTGGTCCCTATGCCTGGAACGAGGACGCGGTCTCAGGGTTCGACGAGTGGGTCGCCCGCCGCTACCACAGCGGCGCCACCGCGGGGGCCGGGTCTCATCCGGCCGCTGAGGTGTCCACGCCCGAGCTCGACTTCACGCACTGACAGGGGGCAACACGATGGAAATCGCTCGCGACGTCAATCCAGAGCACGCCGATCTCGCTCAGAGCCTCAGCGAGGCCGGCGTGGAGTTCGCCATGGGCGCCTACGTGGACATCCACGGCCGCTCGAAGTCCAAAGTTGTGCCGATCTCTCTGTTGCCGCGCATGCTTGCGGGATCTGAGCGCTACACCCCACGGGGACTCGGCGACCTCGGCGTCATGACGCCAGACGAGGAAGAAGTCGTTGCCTTCCCCGACCCAGCGACCTGTACGCAGCTGCCGTGGGACCCCCGATTCGTCTGGTTCGCGGCTGACATGTCCTACGGCGGCCGTGAACCGTTCGCGCTCTGCCCACGGACGATTCTCAAGAACCAGCTGGCCGCCGCCGCAGACATGGGCTACACGTTCCAGCTCGGCGTCGAGCCGGAGTTCTACGCGTTTCGGCCGGGGGACATCGACGCGGACGAGGAGCTGGAGCCCATCGCCCGTAGCGAGCGCGTGCGACCAACCGCGGCGTACGACGTCGAGGCCTCATTGGACTCGATGCCGTTCCTGGCCGACATGGTCAACGCGATGAACGCGACCGACTACGGCGTGTTCAGCTTCGATTCGGAAGGCGGCGTCGGGCAGTACGAGTTCGACTTCCAGCACCGGCCCGGGTTGACGATGTGCGACAAGCTCGTCTTCTTGAAGTTGATGGCCAGGCAGATTGCGAAGCGGCACGGACTCGAAGTCACCTTCATGCCGAAGCCCTACACGTCGAGCTGGGGTTCCGGGGCGCACTTCAACATGAGCCTCGAGGATCTCGAGACGGGGCAGAACAAGTTCGTCGACGCGGCCGAGGGCAGCGGCATGGGGCCGTGGACGGACGAGGCGCGATTCTTCGCCGGCGGCATTCTCCGGCACGCCCGCGCCATCGCCGCCATCACTACCCCGACCGTCAACTCCTACAAGCGGATGACGGAGAGGCTGACCGACGGCACGATCTCCTGGGCGCCGGTCTGGATCACTCACGGCAACAACAACCGCTCGTGCATGCTGCGCTTCCCGGCGAACCGCCCGGCGATCGAGAACCGCGCGGTGGACATCGCGGCGAACCCTTACCTGGCCGCCGCCATCCTGCTGGCCGCCGGCCTCGAAGGAATTCGCGAACGGGTCGAGCCGGGTGAGGCTATGGAGACCAACGCCTATCTCTACGCCAGCGAGGCAACGCCGCATCTTCCGCGCAACCTGCTCGAGGCGATTGAGGCTTTCGCGGCGGACCCGCTGTGCCAAGAGGTCTTCCCCAAGCGGTTCCTGCGCGACTTCATCGACATGAAGCAGTCGGAGTGGAACAGCTACCACGCAACGATCTCTGCGTGGGAGCGAGAGCGCTACCTCTACAACCTTTGATCGCGACGGAGCAGCGAATGCAGCCAGGGAACGGCTTGATCGGTTTCATCGGGCTCGGGGTGATGGGCGGCCCGATGGCCGCCAACCTCGTGCGCGCCGGATTCGATGTTCTCGGCTACAACCGAAGCACGCCGGCCATGGACCGGCTGCGTGACGCTGGCGGCACTGTCGCGACGGACGCTGCTGACGTCGCCGCACGCTGCGATGTCGTCGTCACCATGCTGCCGGACGATCTTGCCGTCTCGGCCGTCTACGACGAGGCGCTCCTGCCGAAGCTGCGGCCGGACGTTGTGCTCGTCGACATGAGCACGGTGACTCCGGCCCTGAGCCGCGACATCGCGTCGCGGGCTGCAACGAGCGGGGCCATGGCGCTTGACGCACCCGTGTCCGGGGGCGAACAGGGTGCGATCGAGGCGACGCTGTCGGTGATGGTCGGCGGCGACCCGACGACGTTCGAGCGCATGCTGCCGGTGTTTCAGGCAGTCGGCAAGACGATCAATCATGTCGGCGAGGCCGGCGCGGGGCAGACGGTCAAAGCAGCAAATCAGCTCCTTGTCGGCGGAATTATCGAGCTCGTCTCGGAGGCGATCCTCTTTCTGGAAGCGCACGGCATCGAGCAAGGACCGGCGCTCGAGGTGCTGTCCGGCGGACTCGCCGGCAACCGAATCCTCGAGCGCAAGTCCGCCGCGATGGTCGCGCGTGAGTTCAAGCCGGGATTCCGGATCGACCTGCACCACAAGGACATGGGCATCCTGATGTCCGCGGCCCGTGACGCCAACCTCCCGCTGCCGTTGGGCGCCATCGTCGCGCAGCTGTTCATCGCGTCCCGCGCGCGCGGTGACGGCGGCCTCGACCACTCGGCGTTGCTACGGAATCTTGAAGCGCTCGCCGGACGATGACGACACGTGTCATGCCAGGCAGGTGGAGGGAGTCGCTGTCGGCTGTGCCGAGCCAGCAGCCGACAGACGCGCAGCGCGTCGCCGTACTCGTCGTCAACGCACTCGGCTTCGCGGGCTTCTACCTGCTGCTGCCCGCCGTTCCCGTGCTCGCGGAACGGCACGGCGGCACGGTCGTCGCGGGTGCCGCGACCGCGACGTTCATGGCCGCGACTGTCGCGACCCAGCTGCTGACCGCGGAGCTGCTGCGCCGATGGCGGATGAGCACGTTGCTCGTGGTGGCCGGGCTGGCGATGGGACCACCGACACTCTTGTACGACGCGACCTCCGGTGTCGCCGGGTTCTTCACGATCACCGCCGTCCGCGGGTGCGGGTTTGGGCTGCTAACGGCTGTGGGGTCGGCAGCCGTCATGGCGTGCACGACGCCGGAGAGTCGTGGCCGTCAGATAGGTGCCTACGGGCTCGTGGCCTCGCTGCCCGCTGTCGTGCTGCCCGCCGCGGGCGTCCGCCTGGTAGACGGTCATCAGTTGGTGGCCTTCGTCGTCTGCGCGCTGTGCGGGCTCGCTGCGTCTGCGTTTGCACTGCGGCTGCGGGCGCTCCCTGATGAACCCGGCCGTCGGCCGGGGCTCATACGTGCCATGCTCGCGGATCACATCCGCAACCCGTCGCTGGCGTTCCTGCCGTTCACCCTGGCTTACGGCGCGGTTTTCACCTTCGTCCCACTGTGGCACCGAGACGAGTCCTCGGCGGTGCTGCTGACGTTCGCGATCGGTTTCACCGGCTGTCGCGTCCTGCTGGGGCGTCACGTCACCGAAGCCAATGCGCGGCTTGCGCTGACGGCAACCGCAGCGGTCGGAGGCGCTGCGTCGCTGGCCGCTGCGTACGCGTCGACGGGATGGCTCATTCCATTGGGGTTCCTGATCGGCAGCTCGGTCGGTAGTGCTGCCACGCTGACACTGTTCCTGCTGACAGCGTCCACCAGCGACGCGGAGCGCGGTGCGAGCGCGGCGCTCTGGAGCGTTGCTTTCGACGGCGGCATCGGGTTGGGCGCCCTCGGCCTCGCGATCGTTGCTGACGTCTTTGGTCACGCCTCTGTCTACGTCGTCGTAGCCGCGTGCATGGGAGCGGTCGTGCTCCTCACAGCACCGCGAAGGGAATCGCATGCGTGAAGTGGTCGTAGACCAGAAGAAGTGTCTCGCCTACGGCGTGTGCATGATGACCGAGCCTGCAGTGTTCGACTTGCCCGACGACGACGATGTTGCGCACGTCGTACGTCAGCCGGAGAACGACGATGAGTGGGCCAACACCATTGAAGCCGTCGTCCAGTGCCCGGCCGCGGCGATCGCGATCGTGGACGTTTGATGACCGCCGCCTCTGTCACCGTGGTCGGTGCTTCTCTGGCCGGGCTCGCTACGGCCGAGGGCCTGCGTCGACAGGGGTTCGACGGGGTGATTCGTGTCGTGGGCGAAGAACCATGGCTTCCCTACGACCGGCCGCCGTTGTCGAAAGATGTCCTGAAGACGGGGCCCGCGGAGCACCCCCCCTACTTACGTTCGGAGCAGGCATTTGCAGACCTGCAGGTGGAATGGGTGCTGGGCCGTCGTTGCATCGCGCTCAACGCAGGCGACCGCACCCTCAGCCTTGACGACGGCAGCGTGCTGCCGTTTCACCTTCTCGTCGTCGCGACCGGGGCGCGGCCGCGTCGGCTCGCCCCTCTCGATGGGGTCGGCGGAGTGCATGTGCTGCGGTCCTGGGACGACGACGTGGCGCTTGCCGGGGACGTCGCCCACGCATCGACGGTCGTCGTTGTCGGTGGCGGCTTCATCGGGTGTGAGGTCGCGTCGAGCCTTCGCCACCGTGGCATCGACGTCACGATCGTCGAGCCGTTTCCCACGCTGTTGTTCGGCCCGTTGGGCGCTGAGATCGGCGAGCGGCTCAACCGCATGCACAGCGACCGCGGCGTGCAACTGGTGCTCGGTGCGACTGTCAGTGGTTATCGGGGCGGCAACCGGGTTGAGGCAGTCGTCCTCGAGGACGGCCGCGAGCTTGCCGCGGACGTCGTCGTGCTGGGGCTCGGCGCGGTACCCAACACCGAGTGGCTGCAGGACTCCGGCATCGCTTGCGACAACGGTGTCCTTTGCGACGCCACCGGCCGTACTGAGGTCGACGGGGTCTACGCGGTCGGTGATGTCGCGCGGCCGGAGTCGTCCCTGTATGGCCGACGCGTGCGCGTTGAACACTGGACGAGCGCGTCGATGCAGGGCGCCGCAGTGGCCATGACGCTCCTCGACCCACAGGCGCGCGGGGAGCTTGTGCGGGTGCCGTACTTCTGGTCCGACCAGTACGACACACGGCTCAACTACGTCGGTCTGCATGAGCGAACAGATCGGGTGCTTGTGCGTGGATCGGACGGCGATGCGTGGCAAGCGGCGTGGGAGAGGGACGGTGTCATCACCGCAGCCGTCGCGTCCGGCGATCCGCGGCTACTGCCGGCGATGCGCAAAGCGCTCGGGCAGCCGGTGGAGACTCACTGGCCGATTGAGAGGTCCCGTGCAACGCGTGTCTCGTAACGCCGCCTCTGGGTCCCAGGAGTCGGCCGCCCACGCCGCGCCGGCCCGGCCCGTTATCGGTGTCACTGGCGACTCCGCACATCTGCAGGTGGTCCCTGTGGCGGAGTCGCCGGTCTACGGCGTCCCGCGGACATATGTCGACGCCCTTGTGGCGGTGGATGCAGCGGTCGTGGTGATCCCGCCGGTTGAAACCGCAGAGTCCGCGGTCGCACGCCTGGACGGCCTGGTGCTCTCAGGGGGCGCCGATGTGGAGCCGTCGCGATATGGCGCGACGACCATTCATCCAGCCGTGAAGCCGAGTGATCGGGACGACGCCGAGCTCGCGGTGCTTCGCGCCGCGCTTGCGTGTGGTCTCCCCGTCCTCGGTGTTTGTCGTGGGGTGCAACTGCTCACTGTCCACTTTGGTGGTGCGTTGCACCAGCACCTGCCCGACGCGCTCGGCCACGACACGCACTGCCCGGGCGGGGAGATGGGGACGCACCGCGTGCGGTTCGCGGGGGGCACGGCCTTGCACGACATCTACGGTGCGTCGCAGGTTGTCAACTCCTTCCACCACCAGGGCATCGCGGACACCGGCGCGCTCGTCGCTTGCGGTTGGGCCGAGGACGGGCTCGTCGAGGCTGTGCGCCACCCGGGCTTGCCGCTCGTGCTCGGTGTCCAGTGGCACCCGGAGAAGAACATCGAAGACCGTGCGCTGTTCCGCTGGTTCGCCAACCAGTGCGCTGATCGTCACCAGGTGGACAGCGCACCTGCAGAGATGAGGGAGTCTCATGGCCATCGATCGTGACGCGGCGAACGAGATCGCTTTCAACCGGATGTGTGAGGCCGAACCGGTCCTCGTCGACGTCCGTCCCGCGATCGAGGTGATACCGGGAATGTCGTCGGATCTCATTCTCACGTCTGGGCCGCAGATCCCGTTCGACCAGTACACCGGCGGGCAGCGCAAGGCCGTCGTGTACGGCGCCTTGTACGAAGGGCTTGCCGACGACTACGAGACCGCGGAGGCGCTGTTCGCCAAGGGCGAGATCCGCGTGGGCGGCTGCCACGACTACGGCTGCGTCGGATCGGTGGCGGGGATCTACACCGCGTCGATGCCCGTGTTCGTTGTCGAGAACAAGAAGCATGGGAACACGGGGTTCTGCAACTTCTACGAAGGCGAGTCCCGCAAACGGCTCAACTACGGCTTCTACGACGACGACGTCCGTGATCAGCTGCGTCGGATCGAGACGGAGATTGCGCCGATCATCGGCGAGGCGGTGCGCCAGGCGGGCGGGATCCCCCTCAAGCCGTTGATGCGCCGCGCGCTGCACATGGGTGACGAGTTGCACAGCCGCAACACAGCAGCGACGCTGCTGTTCGGTCGTGAGCTCTTCAAGCACCTGCTCACGTTGTCGGAAGGCCGACACCGCGAGATCGAGCAGGTTCTCGACTTCCTATCGACAAGCGACTACTTCTTCCTGCGAATCTCGATGGCCGCAAGCAAGGCCATCGCTGACGCGGCGCGAGGCGTCGAGGGATCCAGCATCGTCACGGCGATGACGATCTACTGCGGTGGTTACGGCGTACGTGTGAGCGGACTGGGCGACGAATGGTTCCTCGGTCCATTCCCCACGGTGCAGGCGCGGTTGTTCGAAGGTTTCACCGAGAACGACATCGAGTGGATCGGCGGCGAAAGCCTCATTACCGAGACTGTTGGACTAGGCGGATTCTCACAGGCTGCTGCCTTTGCGTTGCAGAGCTACCAGGGCGGTTCGCCCCAGGCGATGATCGAGAACAACGAGGCGATGTATCAGATCGTCGCGGGCGAGAACACCGACTTCAAGATTCCCTACTTCGGCTACCGGGGATCGCCGACGGCGATCGACGTGCTCAAGGTGCGGAACACCGGCGTCACGCCCGTGCTCGACGCCGGGCTCGCCGGGCGCGACGGGGGGCAGATCGGCGCCGGTGTCGTGCGCGCGCCGGTCGAGTGCTTCCAGAGCGCAGCGGAGGCGTTCGAGCGCCGTTACGGGTCGGGGTGATCCTCGCGTCCGATCCGATCGCGAGCCGACCGACCAGGCTTCTGGCCGCACCGGACAAGTTCAAAGGAACGGCGTCCGCCGCGGAGGTCGCGAGGGCGATCGCGGCCGGCGCTGCCCGGGCTGGCGCCGACTGCGTCGAACGTCCGCTGGCAGACGGCGGCGAGGGGACGCTCGACGCGCTCGGAGGCGCCAACCGGAAGATCGTGGTTGTGGGCCCTGACGGTCTGCCGGTGACGGCGGCATGGCGGTTGGCTGACGGCGTCGCGGTCGTCGAGATGGCGCTCGCCTCGGGACTCACGCTTGCCGGTGGGGCCGCACGCAATGATCCCATCAGCGCGACGACCCGCGGCACGGGTGAACTGATCCGCGAGGCGATCCTCTCCGGCGCGCGCGAGGTGATCGTCGGAGTCGGAGGGTCCGCCACGACTGACGGCGGTCATGGCGCACTCGAGGCGCTTGGCCATCTCGTTCCCTTTCCCGCTTCCGTGCGGGTCGTGGTGGCCGCGGATGTGACGACGACGTTTGTGAACGCGGCCGCAGTGTTCGCCCCGCAGAAGGGAGCGACGCCGGACCAGGTGCTGCAGCTCGCCGAACGCCTTCGAGGTCTGGCCGCGCACTATCACCACCGGTTCGGCGTCGACGTCGAGTCGATTCCCGGCAGCGGTGCAGCCGGCGGCCTTGCCGGTGCCCTCGCTGCCGCGGGCGCCAAGCTCACGAGCGGGTTCGACCTCGTCGCGCGGGCAGTCGGGCTGGACGAGGCGATGGCGGAGGTCGACGTCGTCGTCACGGGAGAGGGCCATCTGGATGCGCAGTCGATGGCCGGCAAGGTCACGGGGCGTGTCGCGGGACGGGCGGGTCAGCGAGGGCTGCCGGTGCTCATGGTCGTCGGCAGCACGTCGCTGGCGGATCCGCTAGATGGGGTGGATGTGATCGCACTGGAACCGTTGTACGGCGAGAGCGCATGGCGGGAGGCGACCGACTGTATCGCCGACGCCGTCGAGCGGCGGCTCGGACTACATATAGGCAGATATTGAGACAAGGAGAGAGAAGTGGACGAGTTCCATGTCGTCGTTGCGGGTGTGCCCTACGGCTACCAGGGTGACTTTTCTGATGGTCGATGGCTGACTCCGGAGCACATCCGGGCGATAGAGGGGACGTCGCCGCAGGTGCGGCTCAGCCATCCGTCGGCCGGCGAGATGAACGCAGGCTGGTCGCCGGATGCGCCTGTTCATGCGGTGCTCGTCGAGACCAGCGGCGCGCTGAAGAGCTGGGAGGACCTTCCGGCGGTCGTATTTGCTGAGCCGTTTCTTCGACTGATCTCTCCCAGCATCGTCTTCGTGCAGTCGTGCAGTGCAGGGGTCGAGCAGTTGACACCGATTCTTGATCCATCGGTCACCCTGTGCAATGCGTCCGGCGTTCATGCTCCCGCCATTGCCGAGTCGGTGCTGGCGAGCATCCTCGTGGACGCGAAGATGCTCTACCAGCGACGTGTCGATCAACAGAAGCACGAGTGGAATCAGCTGCCCTGCCGCGAGCTCATGGGTGCGGTCATGTGTGTGCTGGGCACTGGGCACATCGGCTCGGCCACGGCGAGGCTTGCGCAAGCGTTCGGCATCGAGACTGTCGGCGTCAGCCGATCCGGTACGCCGGCGGAACATTTTGACGCTGTTGTCACGCCTGACGGACTCGGCGACGTGCTCTCACGAAGTGACTACCTCGTGATCGCTTGTCCGCTTACAGAAGAGACTCGCGGAATGATCGGCGCGACGGAGCTCAAACTGCTCAAGAACAGTGCTTACATCGCTAACGTCGCGCGCGGCGCGATCATCGACGAGCCCGCCCTTGTGTCTGCGCTTCGAGACGGTGAGGTCCGTGCAGCCTTCCTCGACTGTCTTGTCGAGGAGCCTCTTCCCGATGCCCATCCGCTGTGGGACATGCCCAACGTCGACGTTTCTCCGCACGACTCACACGCCTCGCAGCTATTGGGCGATCACCACGTAGCCCTGTTCGTGGACAACCTGAAGCGGCATTTCGCCGGGGAGCCGCTCAGGAACGTCGTCGACGCAAGCCGTGGCTACTAGCGGCGAGGCCACCGCGACCAAGGGTGGCTTATGAGGCCGCCCGAAGGAAGGCCACCGTTCAGAAGGAGAAGGATTATTGCCACGAGCGCGGCACCGACGAGGACGATCCAGGCGATCATCCGCTCAGCGCGGTCAGGCCCGTGATCCTGCGGTCGACGTCGCGAACGGCCGAGCAAAGGTTGCTCACCTCCTCCGCGTCGGGTGTACTCACCATAGGTCCGGCTGAGCAAGGACGGTGCGCTGTCCGTGATCGCCTCACCACCTAGGAGTCGTGATGCCTCGCCTTTTCCCGTCGGGCGCTCCTCTACCGGGGTGTCTGCCCTGGGTGGCTCGGTCGGATGACGCGGACTCGTCTGTCGCAGATGGCTCGTCTTGCCCGCAGGTCGAGAAGGCCAGGCCCGAGCCCGGGCGCCGGAATAACAGGGGCCTCTTAAGGAGGATCGTTCGAACCTGGTCAGGGCGCGCCCGCAGCCTGGATGCCGAAACGGACGCCGACAAAGAGGAGACATTCCGGCTCGGGTTCAAGCCCTGAGTGTCGCCCCGCTTGCCGGCGTCAATGCAGAACCTTCAACCCAATCACGCATGCGACGATCCCGACCACGAGAAACACCTTGGTCACGGATATTGGCTCGATGTGCGTCAACACGGCGTAGGTGAAGGTGAGTGTTGCGCCGATCCCGACCCACACGACGTAGGAGGTCGCGGTCGGCAATGTCTTCATCGCGTAAGCGAGCCCGCTCATGCTCAGCAAACCGGCGACTAGGAACACGAGGCTTGGCGCCGGTCGCGTGAGCCCGTTCGATTTGCCGAGCGCGACGGCCCACACCGCTTCGAAAGCTCCCGAAGAGACCAGTACGACCCAGGCCATGGAATTCCTCCGAACCGCCGTCTTGTCGTACCGGGTACGGCGTTGCTCGTCCGGGAGGACTCCACACGGAGACTCCCGAATATCCTTCCATAAGTTCGGCCATGCCACGCGATCTTCACCCGCTGCTGCCGCGTCCCACGAGCACTTTCTCGAAGTTCCACCGCACTCGGCCGGCGGCTGCGCGAGTGGCTGTGGGCCGAGTCGGTCGAGGTGTGCACTCCTGGGTGCGCCCGGCAGGAGGGGCGAGCGGGTAGGGCGAAGTCCTGGGCGTGGGTGGCATCCGTTTGGCAATGGCCGCGATAGCCGGCTTGTCCGCGTGCGTCGCGCTGCCGGCGGTCGCCGCCCCGACACACCCCGCCCCGACGCACCACCGCCCGACACACCACGGCCCGACATCTCCCGGGCCGACCGCCGGCGGCACCGACTGGACCCAGCCCTGTGGCGGTAGGTCGTGGGTCGGCGGCTCGACCGACATCTGCGACGGCACGGTGGTCTACCGCGACTACGTCTATGACGACGAAGGCGCCGACACCGGCGGCGTCGGCTACGACACAAACAACACATCCAGTGCCTTCGGGACCCTCGCCATGCCGGCGGGCGACGTCCGCTATCCACCGGGCGACGTCAACACCGCCGACCTCGTCCGGCTCGAGCTGACGCGCGTCGGCGACCGCGTCCAGGTGACGGCACAGCTCAACGCGCTGTTCCGCCCCAACTCGACGATCCTCGCGATCGCGGTCGACACGGACGACAACGCCAAGACCGGCGGTGGCACGTGGAGCGGGCTCGGCGTCAGCAGCACCGGCTGGGACAAGCTGTACAAGTTCGACGTCGGCAACGTGAAGACCAACATCATCCGCGGCTCGTTCCCGCTGCCGAAGACGCCGCGGTGGCGCGTGCAGGCCGCGACCGCCTACGTCCCGCCGTCAGATGCCTTCGGACCGGTCCAGGTGATGAACGTCTCCTTCCGTGGCGTCGACGAGCAGGCCGCTTACAACGCGGACTACACGGTGCCGTCGCCGTACCCGCCGACGGGCAAGGGTGCGTGGTTCGAGGACAAGCAGGCCGCCGCGCTCGCGAGCGGTGACATCTCACAGTTCGGCTACACGGTCACGACAAGCGACCTGCGACCCGGCGTCACCGAGCTACAGCACGTCGGACCCGGCTTCCACGAACGCGTCTACACCTCCAACTACACACTGCCGCCTGGCGAAGGCATGTCCTACGACGGCATCGAGGGTCGCGGTGACGGTGGCTCGGTCAAGGCGTTCAACCAGGTCTTCAACTTCCTCGGCCCCTATCAGCCCTACGGCATCTACATCCCGCACAAGCCGGGGCCGCACGGACTACAGATGGAGTGGCACGGTTCCAACCAGGGCATCACCGGTCAGATCAACCAGCCCGGCATGCAGCAACGCTTCGGCGAGGACCTCAACCGGCTCCTCGTCGTACCGGAGGCCCGTGGTCCCAACGGCTATGGCTCTGACATCTCCGAGCGTGACCTGCTCGACGTGATGAACGATGTCGAGAAGTCGTACGACGTCGACCGGTCGCGGGTCTTCTCGTCGGGTTACTCGCAGGGCGGTTATCTCGCGTTCCGGATGGCGATGCTGTGGCCGGACAGGTTCGCGGGTTTCACGAGCTGGGTGGGGTTCACCGGCGACGACATGAACGGAACGTCGGCGTCGGGCACGGTGTCGGCGAAGGCCGGCGCGGTGGGCAACATGATCGACTACGTCGCCAACCTGCGGAATGTGCCCGGGTCGATGCTCTACTCGGGCGAGGACGAGCTCGTGCAGGTGCCGAGCTCGATGGCGATGCTGCGCGCGTTCGAGGCCACGGACGACACCTTCGTGTGGTGGATGCATCCCGTCGGCGACCACTTCACCTATGCGCTGCTCGACAACTGGGCCAAGGAAGCGGCCTACTCGGCGAAGCAGCGGCTCGTCACCGATCCGATGCGCGTCACGTTCGCGACGGATCGCAACCTGGACGCGCCGAAGTACGGGATCCGGCACGACTCCGCCTACTGGCTTTCGCACATGCGCACGCGCAAGGCCGGTCAGGGGACGGTCGACCTCACCAGCGCCGGCTGCGGGGGAGCGGTGCCGACGATGCAGACCGGAAATGGCGCGGGCGTGGATCCGGTGCCGTGGGTGTCGGACTACCAGCAACCGGTCGGCACGACGAAGGTCGCCGCCGCTCCGAAGCTCAGTGGCTCGCTCACCAACGTGCGGTCGGTGCGGATCGACACGGACGCGACGTGCTTGCAGCACAAGACGATTCACCTGCGGATCAAGACCGACGGCCCGACGACGCTGACGTTGTCGGACGGGCGCACCATTACCTGGCGGGGCGCCGGGCTCCACGACGAGACGTTAGGTTCCAACGATGGCCGCTGATGTCAACTTCAAGGTGATGAACGCGATCCACCGCGTCGCGCTCAAGCTCACCGGCGGTCGCGCCGGCTGGCGCCTGCTGGGCATGCCGGCGCTGGAGCTCACGACGATCGGGCGCAAGAGCGGGCAGCCGCGCACGGTGATGCTGACGTCGCCGCTGCAGGAGGGTTCGACGGTTGCGGTCGTGGCGTCGCGTGGTGGTGACGACAAGCCGCCGGCCTGGTATCTCAACCTCCTCGCCAACCCCGACGTCCAGGTCGTCTACCAGGGCGGACCCAAGCAGCCGATGAAGGCACGAGTCGCTGATGCGGCCGAGCGGCAGCGGCTCTGGCCGCTGATCACGACGGATCACAAGAACTACGCCGGCTATCAGACCAAGACCGACCGCGAGATCCCCGTCGTACTCCTCGAGCCTGCGAAGTAGTCGCCAGTCAGGCGGTCTGCTGACGTCGCGCCGGGTCGCAGTCGAGCAGGGCTGGGATCTCGGCTGGGAGCACCGGCTTTGCGAACAGATATCCCTGGCCGAGCTCGCAACCGAGCTCTTGGACGATGCGGCGTTGCTCCGGGGTCTCGATGCCTTCCGCGATGCACTGCAGGTCGAGCGACACCGCCATGTCAACGACGGAGCGCACGATCTTCTGCGTGTGTTCGCTCCCCTCGAGCTTGGCGATGAACGACCGGTCGATCTTGACGACGTCGGCGTCGAACCGGTGCAGATAACGCAGCGACGAGTAACCGGTGCCATAGTCGTCCACGGCGACTGACACACCCGCGGCGCGCAGCTCGGCCACGACCGAGACGGCGGTTTCGAAGTCGCGGGAGAGTGCCTGTTCGGTCAGCTCGAGCACGATCTGGTCGGGCATCAGACCGTGTCGCTCGATCTGCTCCAGAACGCGTTCGGCGAACAGAGGTTCGTCGAGCTGTGACACGGAGACGTTGATGCCGATCGCGAGGCGATGGTGCGGAGCGTAGGCCTGCCACTCGGCGAGCTGTTCCATGGCCGTGTTGATCACATGCCAGCCGAGCTTGCGGATCGACCCGCCGTGCTCGGCGAGTGGGATGAAGTCCACCGGGGAGATCGGACCGAGCTCCGGGTGCGTCCACCGCAGCAGTGCTTCGACACCGCGCACGATGCCCGTCTTGAGGTCCACGACGGGTTGGTAGACGAGAGTGAACTGGTCAAGACGGGGCTGCGCGATCTGTTCGCGCAGATGCACCTGGCGTGCGGCGTCCTCGCGTTGCGCCCCCTGGATGAAGACGATGCCGCCCTTGTCGCGCACCTTGGCGTCGTACAGGGCGATGTCGGCGTGGGAGAACAGTGTGCTGGACGTCTCGTTCTCATCCGGTGTGTCGACCCACACGACGCCGATGCTGCTGCTGACCAGGAACGTGCGTCCCGCGATGACGACAGGTCGCGCGATCTGCTCGGCGACTCGCTCCGCACCTTGGTGTACGGCCTCCGCAGACCCGTGCAGCAGTACGGCGAACTCGTCGCCGCCGAGCCGGCCGATCACTTCGCCGTCGCGGACGGTGTCGCGGAGCCGCTCGCCGATCGCTTCGAGCACGAGGTCGCCGGAGGCGTGGCCGTGGCTGTCGTTGATGAGCTTGAAGTCGTCAAGGTCGATGAGCACCAACGCGAACTGGCCAGTGCCCTGAAGGAGCTCCTCGTCGATGCGCTGCATCAGCATCGCACGGTTGGGCAGCCCGGTGAGTGCATCGTGGTAGGCCTGATGCGCGAGCCGGTCGGTGAGCTCGTGCCGTTCTGTGACGTCATGCAAGGTGAGGACAGCGCCTTGGAGCGCTTTCTCCGTCAGCTGACCGACGACGGTGATCTCGAACCAGGCGTAGCTGCCATCGGCTCGTCGGACACGCGCCTCCACCTTGCCGCGCTGTTGCGCTCCGGTGAGCACCGGCACGATTCGCTTCAGCACGGCGTCGACGTCGTCAGGATGAACTTGTGTGCGCAACCCGTCGGTGGTGTGCAGCTCGCGCGGCCAGTGCCCGAGCGCGCCGAGGACGGACGGACTGCAGTACTGCACCTCGCCCTCGCGGTCGATGACCATGACGACGTCGGACAGGTTCTGCACGATGTCGCGCCACCACTGCTCGCGACGTTTCAGGTCTGCGGTACGACGTTTGACCGCCGCGCTGAGGTCGCGCGTGACCGCGGCATGGTCGGCGGTGACCACCACTTGGCGAGCAACTGCGACGATGATCAGCACGACGACGAACCACGTGTAGAAACCGTGGAGCTGGAGCTCGGAGCGCCGTACGACGAAGGACCACGCAGCGACGCCGATGCAGAGGTAGGGCAGCAGCTGGCCAAGCAGCCCGGGTGGCTCTGGCACCTTGGCCCGTTCCAGCGCGGTCGCGGGTGACGGCGTCTGGGCGGCGATGGCGATGAGGGTGAAGCTGAGCAGCCAGCCGACGTCGAGGAGGTGACCCGGCTCGAAGGTGGCGCTGAACACGCGCGACACGTAGACGCTGTCGGTGAGTGCCTCGACCAGCAGGCCGGCCGCGAGCGTCATCCAGATGACGCGGCGGCTTCGTACGAAGGTGATGCTGCGCGCCAGGACCGCGGTCGCGATGGCGACGTCGGCGAGGGGATAGGCCAGCGCGTCGATGCGCGTGAATCCAGACGCGGAGCTGACGATCGGCGCCAGCACCCACGCGGCGCTGGTCAGCAGGAGGCAGCCGGTCATCACGACGGTGTCGAGACTGATCCGCAGCCGTGACCAGAGGGTCGACGTGCCCGTGGGGAAACGGGTGAGTCCGATGGCGATCGGGATCGCATAGAGCACGAAGCCGAGGTCGGCGAACGAGGGGAAAGGTGCGACCTGGTCGAGTCCGAGCTCGTAGACCGCCCAGATGATGCCGCCGACGGCCCAGGTGACGCAGCCGGCGCAGATCCACGCCCAGCCGTGGTGTCGTTCGCGGCGTCGGCGGTGGGCCGTCCACGTGCTCGTTGCGGCGAGGAGTGGCGCGACGATGAAGACCATGTCGCTGACGACACGCCTCAGGTACGGAGTGCCGATGTCCGTCGAAAGCCACGCCACGTAGGCGAGGACAGCCACGGCGGCGCAGGCGAGCCACGCCGGGTAGCGACGGGCAAGGCCCGGCGGGTCCGGAAAATCAGGCCGCGCTTCGATCACCCCGTGCACAGCGTCCCTTCCAGGCCAAAAGCCCCGACCTCAGGACAATCGGCATTCGCGGGAGCGGCCTACATCGGGTGGCGGGGATTTAGTCCAAACGGACTAGACAGCAATTGCGGTCAGGAGCCGGGCGTTGACACGTAGGCCGGTGCGGCGCCACCGACGGCGTCGCCGATGCGGTGCACGCGCAGCGCGTTGGTGGAGCCGGCGATGCCCGGGGGCGAGCCCGCGACGATGACGACGGCGTCACCGATGTGCAGCCGGTCGAGCTCGACAAGGGTGGCGTCGACCTTGCGGACCATGTCGTCGGTCTGCTCCACCCAGGGCAGGAGGAATGTCTCCACGCCCCAGGTGAGGGAGAGCTGGCTGCGTACGGCCTGGATCGGGGTGAACGCGAGCAGCGGGATGGCGGAGCGATGTCGGGCAAGCCGGCGCGCGGTGTCGCCGGTCTGGGTGAACGCGATGAGCGCCCGCGCACCGACGGTGACACCGACCTTTGCCGCGGCGGCGGTGATCGCGTCACCGACAGATGCGTGCGGTGGCGGCGGCAGCGGCGGAAGGAACGCGGATCCTTCCGCGTCGACCGTGGCGACGATGCGCGCCATCGTGGCCACGGCGTCGACCGGGTAGTCGCCGATGCTGGTCTCCTCGGACAGCATCACCGCATCTGCGCCGTCGAGGACCGCGTTGGCGACGTCAGAGGCTTCGGCGCGGGTCGGCCTCCGCGCGTGCACCATCGACTCGAGCATCTGCGTGGCGACGATGACCGGCTTGGCCGCTGCGCGGGCGAGTGCGACGGCACGCTTCTGCACGAGCGGTACCTGTTCGAGCGGCATCTCCACGCCGAGGTCGCCGCGCGCGACCATGATGCCGTCGAAGGCATCGACGATGTCGCTGAGCCGGTGAGCTGCCTGCGGCTTCTCCACCTTGGCGAGGACGGGTAGACGTGCACCGACCTCGTCCATCACGGCATGTACGGCGGCGACGTCGTCCGGGCTTCGTACGAAGGACAAGGCGATCAGGTCGGCGGGGAGCTGCAGCGCCCAGCGCAGGTCGTCGATGTCCTTGTCGGTGAGTGCCGGCGCGCTCACGTCGACGTCGGGCAGGTTGAGCCCTTTGTGATCGGACACCTGCCCGCCGACGACGACGCGGGTCGAGACTTCATTGCCGGACACACCGGTGACCTCGAGCACGACGCGGCCGTCGTCGACGAGCATGCGCGCGCCGACGTGGACATCGTCGGGCAGCCCGGCGTAAGTGGTCGATGCGATCCTGCGGTCACCTGGCCCGTCGTCGGTGGTGATGACGAACTCGTCGCCGACGCTCAGCGTGACCGGGCCGTCCTTGAAGCGGCCCAGGCGGATCTTCGGACCCTGCAGATCGACCAGCACCGCGACGCTACGGCCGCTGGCGTCGCTCGCCTGCCGTACGCCGCGACAGGCCGCCTCGTGATCGGCGTGGCTGCCGTGGCTGAGGTTGAGCCGAGCAACATCGAGGCCCGCATGGACGAGGTTGCGGATGACCTCTTGGCTGGCGGATGCCGGTCCGAGCGTTGCGACGATCTTCGCGCGGGTCACCCGACCACGCTCTCAGGCCGAGAACAACAACCGGTGAGCGGCCGTTGCGCCATGACGACGCGGGAGGGGCATTGCGCGTGACTGTCGTTCTAGCAACAGCTATGCGCAATGGTCGCCGATCGCTGGTGAGCACGATCGCATCGGCGCATGGGGTTGCGGACATGGCGCACTCTCCTCGAACCGGGGGCGGGATCGAGCGAGTGTGCCGGTCCGGAAGGACGATTTTGGCGAGGTACGACCGGTGTCGCGCGTGTTCAGCGCGCGTGGGCTATGCGCGGGACTTCTGCGCTGACTCGACTGCGGCTCGTTGCGCCGGCACGTCGCCTGCATCGCCGCGGCCGAGGCCGTCGAGCTGGAGCTTGGACAGTACGACGCCGACGACCGCGCCGATCGTCGGGAACAGCCAGGCCCACTCGCCGGTGGGCTTCGCGGTCATGAGGAACACCACACCAAGGAAGGCAAACGTGGTGATGTGCGCGGCGTACCAGACGGCTGGGTCGGTCGTGGCCGCGCGGATCTCGTCGCTCACGGGCCCGTCGGGGGCGTGCTCGATCAACCCGGTGAGCTTCTTGCCGCGCGGCGCGAGGACGGCGCCGCCCGCTGCCTCGACTGCGACCAACGTGACGATCGAGACGATGATCCATCCGTCGGAGAACCGGAACCCGTCATCGGTGTGCGCGCCGAGGTGCACGAGCCAAGAGCCCAACCCGAGCAACAACAGCGCCATGATCGGGAACAGCGGCTCGATGCGGTGCATGGCCTTGCTCCAGGACCGAAGCTCCTGGACTGTTCCCGCGCGGGCCATCGCCTGCAGTGCGGTGTGCATCACCCCGGCCATCGCGAACGCGATGATCACGACGGTGATGTGAAGGAACAGGACGACGCCGAACAGATCGATGCGCATGAGACCTCCCCGTGTGACCGTGAACGGACAATAACGAGTGTCGCGACCCGATGCATCCCGTTCCGGCAAATCGGTCGGGCGGGTTGCCGTCAGCGGGGATGAGCGCGCAGGGCAAGCGCGGCGGCGTAGGCGTCGACCAAGCCGGCGCCCTTGATGCTGGACAGCCTGAGTGACGAAGGCATCCTCGCGGTGCACGATCGGCGGGTGCCTGGCCGGCGTACGAACATCGATCACATCGCCGTCTCCCAGGCCGGCGTCTTCGTCATCGACACCAAGAATCTGGCCGGCCGAGTCCGCGCCGGTGCACGCCAAACCAAGATGGTGGCCGGCGTCCAGGCGCAGGTCGCGGTGGTCCGCAAGAGTCTGGCCGATCAGGCGATCGACCCGAGCGTCGTCCGGGGAGTGCTCTGCTTCACGCGAGCGGATCTTGCGTGGTTTCGCCCGGCACCTGGCGGGGTTCAGTTGCACTATCCCCGCGGTCTGCGCAAGGAGCTGCGTCAGACCGGTGTCCTGCCATCGGACCGGGTGATCGACCTTGCCGAGCTGCTCGCGAGGCGACTACCCGCCGCCTGACCGTTGCCGCAATGCGGTTCAGGGGATGAGGAGGACGCGACCGAATGCTTGGCGGCTTTCGATGTAGCGATGCGCCTCGGCGGCTTCGGCGAGCGGGAAGGTCCGGTCTACGACGACCTGCAGCGTGCTGGCGGCGACGGCGTCGATCTGCTGGGCGACCATCGCGTGCGCACGTGGTCCCGTGAACAGCTCGGCGCCCAGGAAATAGCCGGCAAGCG
>JAICMI010000078.1 GCA_025929315.1 Frankiaceae bacterium | reverse complement strand
GATGTAGATGCCGTTGCGCTCGGTGAAGATGAAGCGCTTCATCTTCGGGTTCCAGCGCCGGGTCTGGTGCCCGAAGTGGACACCGCTCTCGAGCAGCTGGCGCATCGTGACGACGGCCATGGTCGTGCCTCTCCTGTTCGGTTGTCGCAGCGGCCGGGTGGTCGCTGCCCTGACGCCCCCGACCCGCCGGACCCTCGCCCAACAACTCGAGCGGGGACCTTCCGGCGCGCCCCACCCGACTGAGTCCCTGCTTGCTGGACTGCGGGAGTGGTCTGGCGGCGTGCGAAGTCGATTCGCCGAGGCGAACCGCTGTGGACAGTGTACGTCGGCTCCACCGGTCGGCGTTCGGGCCCGATCCGAGCGTCGACGCGGGCGCAGGCTGTCCGGATGCGCCTGCTCGCTGCCGTGGTGGGGGCCCTGCTGGGGCTGCCGTTGACGATCGCCCCTGCTCCGCGCACCGTCGCGCCCATCCCCGGCTGGGGCTGGCCGCTGCCGGCACCGCATCACGTCGTGCGGGGGTTCGACCCGCCGCCGCAGCCCTGGCTGCCCGGGCATCGCGGGGTGGATCTGGCCGGGTCGCCTGGCGAGCCGGTGCTCGCCGCGGGCAGCGGGGTCGTGTGGTTCGCGGGCCGCGTCGCACGGATCCCCGTCGTGTCCATCCGCCACCCGGACGGGCTGCTGACGACCTATCAACCGGTTCGCAGCCGGCTTACCGCCGGCGAGCCGGTCCGCGTCGGACAGCCGATCGGGCACCTGGTCGTGCTCGGCAGCCACTGCACGCCCGCCGCCTGCCTGCATTGGGGCCTGCGCCGCGGCCATGACTACCTCGACCCACTCGCCCTGCTGCACCTCAACCCGGTGCGCCTTCTCCCCCTACAGAGCCTTGGGCCAGTAGACGACCAGGTAGGCGTTGTAGACCGACGCCGCGAGCAGTAGCGGCAGACCGAGCAGGATCAGCGACCTCGTCGACATCACCGCCAGCCGGCGCGCCACCGGGACGAGGACCGGATAGCCGACCAGCAGCAGCCGCGGCTTCACGTAGAAGTACCTGCGCTCGCCGATCGCCAGCACGCCGGCTGCCATGGGATAGGCGACGTCGGGTGCCCGTGGCCGGCCACGGGCGCGAAACCCCTCGTAGATGACCGCAACGAACGCGAGGCACACGAGCACCGACATGGCCAAGGGCAGATGGTGGAAGGCCGGCCCGCCCGTGGCGAACGAGCCCAACGCGCTGACCGCGCTTCGCCCGCCGTCGAAACCGCTGTGCCACACCGTCGACTCGAGCCAGAACCACCCGTCCCATCGATCCGTGGCGATGGAGACGTGAAGCAAGGCGATGCCGAGTCCCAGCGGAGCGAGTACGACGGCGGCCGCGACTCGTCGATCCAGGTGTCGACGCCGCCACACCTCCAACCCAGCCGCAATTGCTACCGCCAGGACAAGCGCGCCGCCGGTGGGGCGGGTGAGCCCGCCGATCACCGCCGCCAGCGCAGCGGCGATCCAACGACGGCGTTGCAGCGCGAGCAAGCATCCGGCGGCTGCCGCCACGAACAGTGCTTCGGAGTACGCCATGTCGAGCACCGCGCTGGACGGGAGCAACGACCACACCGCCACCAGAGCGATGGCGCCACGGTCGCCGACGATCGGCTGCGCCCATGCCGCTATCAATGCGGCGGCGACGACCCCTGCGATCGCTGTGACGAGCAGCGCGGCGACGAGATAAGAGATGTCCGGCCACGTGAACAGTCGGATCAGGAGCGGATACAACGGAAAAAAGGCCAACGACGACATGTGCGTGTAGACGCGCTCCGAGGCGAGTTGCGGCAGCGGCCCGTATCCATGCCGGGCGATGCCGAGATACCAAACACCGTCGGACTTGCCGAGAAGGTTGTCGAGGTCACCACGATGCAGATGCGACGCCACGACGATCGCCGTGAAGGTCGCCACCCGCGCGACGGCGTACGCCGAGATCGCAGCGAGGATCGTCCGGTCGAATGAGACTTTCAGGCGCAGCCAGCGCACAGGCGGAGCCTAGAGCGCCAACCTGAGGACCGTCCGCCGCCACCGCCGGACGACGTCTGTGTCGCTCAGTCTGTGTCGCTCAGTCGCGGTCGCTCAGTCGCGTTGGTCGGCGAGCTTGCCGCGCAGCTGCAGCACGGCTTTGGTGTGCATCTGACAGATCCGGCTCTCGGTGACGCCGAGCACCTGGCCGATCTCGGCGAGCGTGAGTCCTTCGTAGTAGTAGAGCGTGACCACGATCTTCTCGCGCTCGGGCAGGGTGTTGATCGCGCGCGCGAGGAGATATTTGGTCTCCTCCGTCTCGAACGCCTGCACCGGGTCTTCGGCCTTGGTGTCCTCGAGCGTGTCGACGAGGGACAGCTTGTCGCCGCGCTCACCGCCGACGTTGAGCAGCTCGTCGAGGGCGATCACGTTGACGAAGGAGACCTGGCTGAAGATGGTGTGCAGGTCGTCGAGGCTGATGCCGAGCTCCTCGGCGACCTCGAGCTCGGTCGGGGTGCGGTGCAACCGGGACTCGAGGGCGGCGTAGGCCTTCTCGACCTCGCGCGCCTTGTAACGCACCGAGCGGGGGATCCAGTCGATCGCCCGCAGCTCGTCGATGATCGCGCCCTTGATCCGGCTGATCGCATAGGTCTCGAACTTGATGGCGCGGCTGATGTCGAACTTCACGATCGCGTCGATGAGACCAAAGATGCCGTAGGACACCAGGTCGGCCTGCTCGATGTTGGGCGGCAGACCGACGCCGACTCGTCCCGCGACGTACTTCACCAGCGGGGAGTAGTGCAGGATCAGCCGCTCGCGCAGCTGCGGGTCGCTCGTCTCCTTGAACTCTTTCCACAGCGCCGCGATCGCCGCGTCGACCGCGGCGGGGTCGGGCTTGACGTCCTCGTCCAGCACATCGACGTCACTGTCCGCAGCCGCCGTGCGCGTGCCGGCCTTTGCCGGTTCACGCGCGGGGGTGCGCCCGCTCATACGTCGCCCTCAGTCGCTCGATGGAGACATGGGTGTAGATCTGTGTAGTTGCGAGCGTAGCGTGACCGAGCAACTCCTGAACGCTCCTGAGGTCTGCTCCACCTTCGAGCAAGTGGGTCGCCGCGCTGTGCCGTAGACCGTGCGGGCCGAGATCGGGCAAACCGGGCAACGTGCCCAGTCGGGCGTGCACGACGCGACGAGCGGTCCGTGGGTCCAGCCTGTTCCCCCGAGCTCCGAGCAGCAGTGCCGGTCCGCTCGTAGCGGTTACCCACAGTGGCCTCCCCTGTGCGATCCAGGCATGGACGGCATTCAACGCCGGCTTCCCTAGAGGAACCGTGCGCTGTTTGTTTCCCTTCCCGAGCAGCCGGGCCGTCTGCCGACTCTCGTCGAGGTCGTCGATGTCCAGACCGCACAGCTCGCTGACCCGCGCCCCGGTGGCGTAAAGCAGCTCGAGGACAGCCCGGTCGCGCAGGCCGACCGGGCTGTCGTCCTCGGCGACCGCGTCGAGGAGCGCCGCGGCCTCGGATTGGCGTAGCACCTCCGGCAACCGCCGGTGCGGCTTGGGCGACGTGAGACCGGCGCCCGGATCGGCCGCCAGGTGGCCCCGGCGAAGCGCCCACGCCGTGAACACCCGCGCGGACGAGGTGCGTCGTGCGAGCGTGCGGCGGCTGGCACCTTGGGCGTGCTGGCGAGCCAGCCACGACCGCAACGTGCGAACGTCGAGCTCGTCGACGGACGCGAGCTGCATCCGCACTGCGTGGTCCAGCAAGGTCGTCACGTCGCCGACGTAGGCCCGCACGGTGTGTGGCGACAGCTCGCGCTCCAGGCTCAGGTGGTCGGCGAACAGCTCGACGACGTGCGCGAACGCCGGCGGAAGCGGCGACGCGGACGCCACCCCCTCGTCGGTCACCTGTTCACGCTGCGACGAGATCGTTGCAAGGTCAAGCACCCGACACCCTGTGTCGGATCACCACCAGTCGAGCTCGAGCTGATCGGAACGGGCGCCGCTGCGCGCCCGGCGGTCGCGTTTGCCCGCCGTCGTCATCGCCCATCGGTCGCCCATGCATTCGACCAGCCCCGCCGAGGCCAGTGCTGCCAAGGCAGCGGCGGCTACCGACAGGCTGACGCCGGTCGCCGTCGCGATGCCGCTCACCGTGGCGTGCTTTTGCACCGGAACACCTTCGAACACACGCGCAACCATCGGGCCGAGCAGGTCGCGCGTGCGTGCGGGTCCGCTTTCGCGTTCCGCCAAGTCGCCCATGTGACCGCACTGCTCGACAACCTCTGCAGCGCTCGTGACGAGGACTGTCTCCGGTCGTTCGCGCAGCAGCCGGTGACAACCGCCCGACATTGCGCTCGAGATCGGCCCGGGCACGCACATGACGTGCCGGTTGATCGCTGCGGCATGCGCAGCGGTTGACCTCGCCCCGCTGCGGAATGCCATTTCGACGACGACGGTGCCGAGCGACAGCGCCGCGATGATGCGGTTGCGCACGAGGAAGCGGTAGCGCTGGGGCGACGAGCCGGGCGGGTGCTCACTCACGACCAGCCCTTCCGAGATGAGCCGGTCGTAGAGGGGCCGGTTGCCACCCGGGTACGGAACATCGATGCCGCACGCAAGGACGCCTACGGTTGTCCCCCCGGCGGACAGCACGCCCCGGTGCGCCGCTGCATCGATGCCGTAGGCCAACCCTGAGACGACCGACCAGCCGCGTTCCGCCAGCTCGTAGGCCATGTCGCCGGCGACGCTTGCTCCGTAGTCCGTTGCCGTGCGTGTGCCCACGATCGCTACGGACGTGGCCGTGGCCTCGGCGAGCGAGAGCGGTCCGCACACCCACAAGCCGAATGACGCACGACCGACCCAGGCCAGGTCATCCAATGATGTCGGCCACTCCTCGTCGCCCGGCGAGACAAGTCGCGCGCCGCACCGAGCAGCTGCTTCCAGATCTGCCGCACCCGAAGCGGTCTGAAGTCGATGGCGCAAACCCTCGAGCTCGACACCCTCGATGCTTGCGCCGCCCCGGATGTCGTCGATTGCCTGCATGACGCCAACGCGGTCGACATGCTCGATCAGCGCGCTGTTGGCCGGCTCCGAGATGCGCAGCAGCGTCGCGCGTGCGACGCGCTCGTCATCGGTCTCGCTCATGCCGGAACCTGCATCGGACGCGGGTTGCCGCGTCCCAGACGGAACTCGAGTGCTTCGTCGACCTGGTCCTGGCCCGGGCGGTCGACAGCAGCGAGATCGGCAAGCGTCCACGCAACGCGCAACACGCGGTCAATGCCTCGGGTGGAGAGTCGACCCCTGTCGACGGCGTGACCAAGTGCACGCAGCAGGCGCGGATCGACCGGCCACCGTCGACGTAGGACCGGACCGGGAACGTCACCGTTGACCGTCCATCCGGTGCCGGCAAGCCGCTGCTGCGTCCGGGCGCGCGCTGACTCCACTCGCAAACGCACCACCGCCGACGCCTCCCCTAGACCCTCACCCTGCTGCGCGAGGACTCGACGACTCACCCGTTCGAGCTCGACGAAGATGTCGATGCGATCGCGCAACGGCCCGGACAAGCGCGACTTGTAACGACTCCGGACACCGGGCGCGCATACGCACTGGCGTTCGTCGACGCTCTGGCCAGCCGCGGAGCACGGACAAGGGTTCGCGGCGAGCACGAGGAGGAACTCCGACGGATAGACCGCGGCACCGTTGGCACGGTTGAGAACGATGCGGCCGTTCTCCAGCGGTTGTCGGAGTGCATCCAGCACTCGGGCGTTGAACTCGGGCGCTTCGTCGAGGAACAGGACTCCGCGATGTGCGAGCGAGATCTCGCCGGGACCGGCGATGCCGGCGCCACCACCGACGATCGCCGCCATCGTCGCGGAATGGTGGGGCGCGGAGAACGGTGGCTGCGTGATGAGTGGCCGGCCGGCCGCGAGGCGACCGGCGACAGAGTGGATCGCCGTGACTTCCATCGCCTCCGCGTCGGTCAAGGCGGGCAGGATGCCTGGCAGTCGCTCGGCGAGCATGGTCTTGCCGACGCCAGGAGGACCGGACATCAACAAGTGATGACCGCCCGCGGCTGCGATCTCCAGGGCGCGACGCGCCTTGTCCTGCCCGACGACGTCGGCAAGGTCCAGGCCGGGGTCCGGCGCGACCACTGCGTCGGGGTCGCGGGCGACACGAAGCTCTTCGTCGTCGACGAGTCCCCGCAACCATCCACAGAGCTGCGCGAGCGAGGAGACTGCCCACACCTGCGCGCCGGGGACGAGCAGCGCCTCCTGCGCGTTTCCCACCGGCACGACAAACCGATCGAAGCCGGCTTGCATGGCACCGATGACGGCGGGCAGCACACCGGACACCGGCTTCACCTCGCCGCCGAGGGCGAGCTCACCGAGCAGCACCAGGTCGGTGATGCGCTCTGGCGGCAGCTCCTCAGCTGCGGCGAGTGCCGTGACAGCGACGGGTACGTCGAAGGCGCTGCCCGACTTGGGCACTGCGGCCGGTGACATGGCGACGGTGACGCGACGGCCCGGCCATTTCTCACCGGAGTTGGCGATGGCGGCCTTGACGCGTTGCTCTGCCTGCTTCAGCACTCGGTCGGCGAGCGCGGTCAAGGTGAAGCCGGGAATGCCCGTGGCGACGTCGACCTCGACTTCGACCAAGTGCGGGGACATCCCAACAAGGGCCACCGAGAGCGTTCGGGCGACGGTCATCAGAACGCCGCCCGGAGATGTTCGACGACTGCGGCACCCCGTCGTGCGCATACGACGCTGACGACGTCGAAGCGCACGTCGGCGCCACCGGCGGGATGCTCTTGGAGCCAACGCCGAGCAAGTCGGCGCAACCGATCGGCCTTCTTGCGCGTGATGGCTTCTGCCGGTAGGCCGTAACCCAGACCGGAGCGCGTCTTGACCTCACAGATGACGAGCACTTCGCGGTCGAGCGCGACGATGTCGATCTCGCCGTCGGGACAGCGCCAGTTGCGCGCGAGAATCTCGAACCCGGCGTCCTCGAGATGACGCAGGGCAACGCGTTCGCCGTACTTTCCGACGCCGTCCTTTGCGGCCACGCGACCACCTCCGCGGCCAGAGTGGACGCGGAGATGGCGTCAGCGGCGCGGCAGCGGATGCTCTGTGGAGGCTCGGAGCGCCTGTGGAACGTCAGGTACGAGTGTCGACTTCACCGTCGGGCTTGCCGGGCGCCGCAAGTGACGTCGTACGCACGCCCTCGATCGCGTCCGACTCCTCGCTGGTGCCGGCTGCCGCCTGCACCGAGGGCACGGCCACGCCTTGGGAATCGCCCGGAGTCGGTACGCCGCCTCTCGTGCCGGCCGGCATCGAACCGTCGCTCTGCGGCGGCGAAGTGTCTGCCGGCTCGGTCTTTTGCTGATTGGCCGCGGGCGGATCTGGTTGTGCAACGTTGTCAGTCACGCTGGACACCTACCCGCTGAAACCGGGCTTATCTCCGGGCACCTCGAGATCACTCTTGGCGAGCTCCTCGACATTGACGTCCTTGAACGTCAGCACGCGCACGTTCTTGACGAACCGTGCGGGGCGATACATGTCCCATACCCAAGCGTCCTGCATGGCGACCTCGAAGTAAGTCTCACCGCCGTCGCGATGTTCTTCGACCTTGACGTCGTTGGTGAGGTAGAACCGGCGCTCGGTCTCGACGACGTAGGCGAACAGGCCGACCACGTCGCGATACTCGCGGTAGAGCTGAAGCTCCATCTCGGTCTCGTACTTCTCGAGGTCCTCGGCGCTCATCCGGCGTACTCCCACTCCTCGTCCACTGCAGTCTCGCGGATGATTGACCCTTTGACGTTCACATACGAGAACCGGTGCTCCGGACAGGGGCCGTGCTCACGCAACGCGGCTTGATGCTCGGGCGTCACGTAGCCCTTGTGCTCGTCGAACGCATAGGACGGCCAGCGCTGATGCAGGTCGACCATGATCCGGTCTCGGGTGACCTTGGCGACGACGGACGCGGCCGCGATGCAGGCAGCGACGCGGTCGCCCTTCCACACCGCCAGGCCGGGGACGTCGAGGCCGGGGACGGGGAATCCGTCGGTCAGGACGTAAGCCGGCGTGACCGACAGCTGCGCCAGCGCGCGGCGCATCCCCATGACGTTGCAGACGTGCAACCCCAGCCGGTCGACCTCGCCCGGCGGGATGACCACGGCCGTCCACGCAAGCGCGCGCTTGACGACCTGCGCATAGACCCGTTCGCGCGCCGCCGGCGTCAGCAGCTTGGAGTCCGCCAGCCCGGGCACCTGTCCGCGCTTGCCCTCGGGCAGCACCACCGCGCCCACCACCAGCGGGCCGGCACAGGCGCCGCGGCCGGCTTCGTCGGCGCCGGCGACCGGCCACAGCCCACGCCGCGCAAGCGCGCGCTCATAGCCGTAGATCCCGGCGTCCCGGCGGACCGTGGTGCCCATCCCGGGCAGCGTACGACGAGTCAGGACTTGACGGAGGCCCGCCGGGCCAGCCGACGCTGACGTCGCGAGCGTGAGGTCCGTCGGCGTAGGAGCGTCAGCGGGACCGCGCCGACGAAGCCCAGCGCGAGCGGGTTGCCGAGTGCTGCCGCGAGACCCTTCTGATGGAACGTGCTCGGCACGCCCAGCGTCCCCCAGTCGCTCGGCGGCCAGACGCGAATGAACGCACGTCCGATCACGTTGCCCGTCGGGATGGTCCCGTCGTTGCCGTCACTGATGTGGGAGCGCGAGTCCGCCGACATGTTGCGGTGGTCACCCATGACCCAGAGCCGGCCCTTGGGAACCGTCACGTCGAAGTTGCTCCCCGACGGCTTGGCGCCCGGGTAGAGGTAAGGCTCGGTCAGCGGATGTCCGTTGACCGTGATGTGACCCTGCGTGTCACAGCACACGACATGGTCGCCGGCCACGCCGATCACGCGCTTGATGAAGTCCTTGCTCGACGGCGCGGCAACACCGAGCGCCGAACCGATGTCGTGGAAGAACCTGGAGATCGGGTTGCCCGGCTCGCTGGTCTGGAACTCAGGGTTGTCCTGCCAGGACGAGGGGCCCCGGAAGACGATGATCTCGCCGCGGTGCACGTCACGGATGCGATAGACGAGCTTGTTGACCAACACTCGGTCGCCGATGTGGAGCGTGTTCTCCATCGAACCGGACGGGATGTAGAAGGCCTGCACGAGGAACGTCTTGATGAGCAGCGCGAGCACGAGCGCGATGAGGATGAGGAACGGCAGCTCGCGCAGAAAGGAGCCGCGCTTCCTCTCCTTGACCGGCGGCTCGGCGTCAACCGGCCGGTCAGCGTCAACGGGCCGGTCGGGGTCGGACGCGGGGACAGGCCCGGGCTGGTAGGCCGTGGGCTCGTCGTCGTTGGGCGGCGGCGGAGGTGGCGTGTCCCCGAAAGTGGTCACGATGCGAGATCGGGCGGGTCAGCGCGCCGGGGTCGTGTCGCGCTTCTCCTTGATCTTGGCTTTCTTGCCGCGGAGATCGCGCAGGTAGTAGAGCTTGGCCCGCCGGACATCGCCGCGGGTGACGACCTCGATGTGGTCGACGATCGGAGAGTGGACGGGGAACGTCCGCTCGACGCCGACGCCGAAACTCACCTTGCGGACGCTGAACGTCTCGCGCACGCCACCGCCCTGACGGCGGATCACCACGCCCTGGAAGACCTGGATGCGCTCACGGTTGCCCTCGACGACGCGGACGTGGACCTTGACCGTGTCACCGGGGCGGAACGCCGGCACATCGCTGCGCAGCGACGCAGCGTCGATCGAGTCGAGGGTCTGCATCAGGAAATTCCTTCATCGTCTTCGACAAATACGGCGGTCCGGGCCGACCATCCATGGTGCCACAGGCTCGGCGGCGAGCGGTAACACGTCAGTCCGGCATGTCGGGACCCAGAAGATCGGGGCGCTGCTCCGCCGTACGACGCCTGGCCTGCTCGTGTCTCCACCGTGCCACGGCTGCGTGATCGCCGGACAACAGCACCGGCGGGACCTCGAGCCCGCGCCAGACGGCCGGACGGGTGTAGGCGGGCGCCTCGAGCAGGCCGGCTTCGAACGACTCTTCGGTCGGACTGTCCGCATTGCCCATGAAACCGGGCAGGAGCCGAGCCACGGCTTCGATCATGACGACGACGGCGGTGTCGCCGCCGGCGAGCACGTAGTCGCCGATCGACAGCTCGTCGACGGCCATCCGGCTGCGCGCCCATTCCGCGACCCGCGCGTCGATGCCCTCGTAGCGCGCCGGCGCGAAGACGAGCGGCGATCGATCCGCCGCCCACTGCCGGGCGTCCGCCTGGGTGAACCGCCGCCCTGACGGCGTGGGGATCACCAACCGGGCGTTCGGAGCATCGCGGGTCACCGCCTCGATGGCGCGACTCCATGGCTCCGGCTTCATCACCATGCCCGGGCCACCCCCGTAGGGCGCATCGTCCACGGTGCGGTGCACGTCGTCGGTCCACCCGCGCAGATCGTGCACTCGGACATCGACGATGCCTGCGGCGCGCGCCTTGCCGAGCAACGACACGTCGAGCACGGCGAAGTAGTCGGGGAAGATCGAGACGACGTGGATTCGGAGCGGCTTCGCCGCGGGATCGATCCGCGATGACGTCGTCACAGCTCGAACAATCCGTCAGGTGGGTCGACGACAACACGACGCGCGGCGAGGTCGACGGTCGTCACGATGTCGCGGACGAACGGTACGAGAGCCTCGCTGCCGTCGGGTCGTCGTACGACGAGAAGGTCCGCGCCGGGGGGATGCGCGACGTCCTCGACGACCCCCAGCCGCTCACCATCAACCGACACGACCGCCAGTCCGGAGAGATCGTGATCCCAGTACTCGTCTGCGTCCTCGATCACGGGGCTGGTCGCCGAGTCGACCACCAGCAGCGCACCGCGCAGTCCGTCGGCCGCCGTTCGGTCGGCTACGCCCTCGAACGCCACCAGCAGCCGCCCGGAGTGCCAGCGCGTCCGCGCAATGGTCAGCGGGCCGAGATGTGCCGGATCCGTGTCCAGCGCGGCGCCGATCGCGAACCGCTCGTCGAACGCATCGGTGCGCACATCGACGGACACTTCTCCGCCGATGCCGTGCGCCTTGGCGATGCGGCCGACGACGAGCTGCACTGCGACGCCCGGCGTCAGTGCACCTCGTCGACGTCGACGAGGTCGACGCGGATGCCACGGCCGCCGAGCGCAGACATGACGGCACGAAGCGCGCGGGCGGTTCGGCCGCCCCGGCCGATCACCTTGCCAAGGTCCTCAGGGTGAACACGGACCTCGAGCACCTGACCACGACGCAGGGAGCGAAGGTCGACCTTCACATCGTCGGGATGATCGACGATGCCGCGGACCAGGTGGTCGAGCGCCTCCTCGAGCATCAGCTCTCGGCGGTGTTCGAGGCCGCGTCCGCGGCGGCCGTGTCGTCGGCAGCAGCCTCCGCGGCCGGTGCTTCCTCGGCGGGAGTCTCAGCAGCCGGAGCTGCCTCAGCTGCAGGTGCCTCTTCGGCCGCCGGTGGCGTTTCAGCGGGAGCTTCGGCAGGAGCTTCGGCGGCCGCTGCCGGCTCGGCTGGAGCCTCAGGCTCCGCCTTCTTGGCCGCGGTCTTCTTGGCCGGCGCCGGCTCGTCGTGGGTCTCCTTGGCCGCAGCCTCGAAGATGGCCTTGCGGTCCGGGCGCGGCGCGGCGGTCTTGATGCCTTCCGCCGGAGCCGGCTCTCCCTTGAACTTCTGCCAGTCGCCGGTGATCTTGAGGATCGCCGCAACGGGCTCGGTCGGCTGCGCGCCGACGCCGAGCCAGTACTGAGCGCGCTCCGAGTCGACCTCGATGAGCGACGGCTCCTGCTTGGGGTGGTACTTGCCGATCGTCTCGATCACCCGGCCGTCACGCTTGGTGCGCGAGTCGGCGACGACGATGCGGTAGTAGGGCGCGCGGATCTTGCCCAGGCGCATGAGGCGAATCTTGGTTGCCACGAGAGTGGAGTCTCCAGGTCTGAACGCGGTGAGCTCTGCCAGGCGCGTGGGGTTGCGCGTGCCGTCGCTCGGGGACTGCGCCGTACGACGGTGAGAGGGCCGCCGAACGCCGAGTGCTCGAACATTCTGCCAGAGAGTCAGCTGACCGGGAGCTGACCGGCCTTCCAGATGTCCCGCAGCGCCCACGGCATCACCACAAAGAGCCAGAGTCCCGCGCCGCCCCAGACGAACGGGTCCGCGAGGCCGCCGATCACCATGAGGGGTAGCGGAACCAGGAGGGCGAACGTCAGCGACAGCCGGCCAACCGGACCGAACGTCGTCGCCGTCGTGCCCCAGCGCGTGCGACGTAGAGGCGTCGGCAGCGCCTCCAGGGGGACGGCCCGCGTCGCCGGCAGGGCTGACACGGACCACTCGAAACCGTCCTCCACCTCACAAGGATCGGCATTCCGGACGGCCGCGTTGAGGGCTACGCGTTGTCGTCCGGCGGCAGCTGGAGATTGGACAAGTCGGGGCGCAAGCCTGGCGGGAGCTTCATGCCCGGCGGCAGCTGGAGAGCTGACGGGTCGAAGCCGGCAGGAAGCGCGCCGGGCATCCGGGGTGCGACCGGTCGCATGGCCTTGCCACCGCCGCCCTTCCCCCCAGCACGGCCCTTCTTGCCCTTCTTGGCCGAGCGTTTGGTGGCGCGGCGCATGCCGGGGAGGCTGCCGGCCATCTGCTTCATCATCTTCCGGGCTTCGAAGAACCGGTCGACCAGCTGGTTGACATCGGTCACGGTGACACCGGAACCGCGAGCGATGCGCAGCCGGCGGGAGCCGTTGAGGATCTTGGGGTCTTGTCGCTCGGTCGGGGTCATCGAGCGGATGATCGCGGCGATGCGATCGAGGTCGCGGTCGTCGATCTGGCTGATCGCGTCCTTCATCTGGCCCATGCCCGGCAGCATGCCGAGGATGTTGCCGATCGGTCCCATCCGCCGGACCATCATCATCTGGTCCAGGAAGTCCTCGAGCGTGAGCTCGCCGGGACCGAGCATCTTCTCGGCCATGCGAGCGGTCTCGTCCGCCTCGAAGGTCTTCTCTGCCTGCTCGATGAGTGTGAGCACGTCGCCCATGCCGAGGATGCGCGACGCCATCCGCTCGGGATGGAAGACGTCGAAGTCGGCGAGCTTCTCCCCCGTCGACG
>JAICMI010000103.1 GCA_025929315.1 Frankiaceae bacterium | reverse complement strand
GCGGCCCGCTGGCAGCCCACCGCCCAGCCGACAAGCTGGTCGGCGGTCAGGGTGGCCGGGTCGATCGCGTCGAGCTGCGCCATCACCTGCGCCGTCATCGGCGCGGACTCGCCGAGCGCGATGACCTCCTCCACCGATGGGGCGTGGAAGCGGGCACCGTCGAGCTCGACGGCGTGCAGCACCGCTGCCAGCCGCCCCTCCAGCTCGCTCTCGAACATACGTGCGAATATACGCAACCCGGACATCCGCCGTCAAGCGATGCGCACAAGCAACTTCCCTTTATCCACAACAAATCTCGCCTGTGGAGGGACACGCGCGGCCGCGGTCAGGAGATTGCGTTGAAATGTAAGGACAGCCGGTGAGCTAGGTGGCAGTCCGGAACTGCTCCTCGACGCCTTTCATGTCGAAGTAGTCCCGCCACTGCGTCACCAGGCCCTGCTCGTCGACGTCGACGAGGGTGACCCCTTCCATCTCGACCTTCGTCGACTTGAAGGTGCCGCGTCCGATCCACTCGAACGCAGCCCAGCTGTCGTCGCCGTGGATCGAGGTCACTTCCTGGGTCCAGTCGGGGAAGATGTGCGCGGTTGCTCGGGAGACGTCCGGGAGATCTTCCGTCCTCTTGGTCTGCGTCGGGTCGATGAACGTCGCACCCGGTGCGAAGAGGTCTTGGAAGTCGGTGTCCTTCCGGGTCGCGACATCGAGCGCTTGCTCGACCTGGCGCGCCCAGGCATCCCAGTCACGGCTCACGGCAGGACTCTACGGTCAGGCGCCGAAGCCGTCGCCATGAAGCGGCTGCTGCTGATGCTGGCGATGCTTGCGCTGGTCGCCCCGGGTGCGGTGGTCCGGGCGGCTACCGCCTCTCCTGCCCCGCAGTTCAACGACGGACACAAGCTGCACGTCGTTGCGGTCAAGCAGTACGACGACCGCGACTACAACGTCCGCGTGCTCTCGCCGGACCTGGGTCGGCCGATCGACATCCGACTCTTGCTGCCCGTCGACTATGCGTCGCACCCGAACACTCGTTACCCCGTGCTCTATCTGTTCCACGGCACCAGCGGTGTCGCATCTGACTGGGTCAAGGCCGGGGACGCAGCGAAGTCGACGGCGCCGTACCCGCTCATCACCGTCATGCCGGAGGTCGGTTTCGACGGCGACGGCGGGTTCTGGTTCACCAATTGGGTCGACAGGACTACGAGCCACGGCCCGTCGCAGTTCGAGGACTACCTGATCGACTCGTTGATCCCGTGGGTCGACCAGAACCTGCGCACGATCCCCGACCGTCGCGGTCGCGCAGTTGCGGGTCTGTCGCAAGGCGGGTATGGCTCGGCCGAGATGGCCGCCCGTCACCCGGACCTGTTCTGTTCTATGGCGACGTTCTCCGGAGCGCCGGAGATCGAGCGTGATCCCGAGGTGTTCGCTGGTGCGATCGCCGTCATCGAGGCGATCGAGGTCGGGGACGATCGCGTGCCGCCGTTCTCCGAGCTCGGCAATCCCGTGACCGACAACATCAACTGGCGCGGCCACGACCCAGCGACGCTCATGGAGAACCTGCGCGGCATGAGCATCGACATGTGGACCGGCATGGGTGTCAACGGTCCTTATGACTCAGGACCCGACCCGGCCGGGTCCGGCATCGAGGCGCTGGTCTACGAGTCAACTCAGCACTTCTACAACCATCTCGTCGACCAGGGCATCCCGGCCTACTACGACAACTACACCTACGGGACTCACAGCTTCCCTTATTGGGCCCGAGACCTGAAGGCATACCTGCCGAAGATGATGGCCGACTTCGCCCATCCCAAGGCACCGCGTGTGACCTCCTACACATCCATCGACAAGCAGTGGTCCCAGTGGGGCTACACGGTGAGCATGAAGCGCAACGCCGAGCAGGAGTTCAGCACGCTGACCAACGGGACACCGCACGGCTTCACGTTTGCCGGCAGCGGGCTTGCAACGATCACGACGCCCGCCGACTATCCCCCGCACGCGAAGCTGCCAGTGGCCATCACGGTTGGCTCGGACACGGAGAGGTTCGTCCTACGAGCAGACTCCGCCGGTCGCCTCACCCTGCCGCTGAACCTCAGCGAAACAGGCCAGGCGAAGGTGTCGATCGGCTGAGTGCCCCCGGAAGGATTCGAACCTTCGCACACGGTTTAGGAAACCGACGCTCTATCCCCTGAGCTACGAGGGCGGGCAGTCAAGGGTACGGCGCTCATTGCCGCCCGGCCTTGGACTGTCGTTCTGCGACGCGTCGATCGTCGCCTGCACCGGCATGCTCGCCGAGAGTGTCGCGCACGTGGCCGGCCTTGGTGACGATTCTCTGAATTGCCTGACTGTCGAGCGACTCTGCCCGTACGGTCGGAGACCTGAACCCGGTTCGGACCACTGTGGGGAGTAGGCGTGCTCGGTGAGCTGCAAGTCGCGGCCGATGCCACCGTTGTGACCCTCCACGGCGACCTCGATCTGGTGACAGTTGAAGAGCTGCGCACCCTGCTCGACAAGGCTTGCGACGGCGACCCGGCACGGGTGGTCATCGACCTGACGGATGTGCCCTTCGTCGATGTGCTCTCGCTGTCGACGATTCTCGCCTCGGCCGACGCGGTCCGGGAGAGCGGCGGCGTCCTGGGAGTGCGCGGCGCCAGCGGCGCCGTACGCCGCATCTGCGCGATGCTCAACGCCAAGGATCTGCTGCTCCCGAGCCTGCCCGCACCCCGCCTCGCGGCTAACTGACCGACTTCTCGGGCAGACTGGAGGGGTGACCACCCCCCACTCGGAGAGCGGCGCACGCCTGCTCGACGGCCGATATGAGTTGGGGGATCGGCTCGGCGGGGGTGCCGTCGCGGACGTTTATCGGGCCCTCGACGACCGCTTGCAGCGGCCGGTCGCGATCAAGCTCTTCCGGGGTGACGCGGCTGATCAGCTGCAGCGGCACGAGGCCGAGATGCGCACGCTGGCCGCGCTCGACCACCCCTCGTTGGTGACAGTGTTCGATGCCGGGACGGACGAGGAGACCAACCGTCCGTTCCTCGTCATGCAGCTCGTCGAAGGTTCGACACTGGCCGACGAGCTCCGGTCGGGCTCGATGACGGAGGATCGCGCGGCGCGGTACGGCGCCGAGCTCGCAGATGCCCTCGGCTATGTGCACGAGCGGGGCCTGGTTCACCGCGACGTCAAGCCCGCCAACGTCCTGATCTCGGAGGACGGCCGGGTCCATCTCGCCGACTTCGGCATCGCCCGCATCGTCGACTCGGCCCACGAGACCAAGACCGGCGACGTGCTCGGCACGCCTGCGTATTTCGCACCGGAGCAGGTCGCCGGCGAGACCGTCGGTCCGCTGGCCGACATCTACGCCCTGGGCATCGTTCTCTTCGAATGCATGACGGGTCGCCGCCCGTTCGAGGGCACCGCGGTCGAGGTCGCGATGGCCCGGGTCGCGCGCGAGCCCGACATCCCCGCCGACCTGCCTGGCAGCTGGCGTCAGCTGCTGACGGCGATGACCCGACGCGACCCGAGTGCGCGACCCTCTGCGGCTGACGTCGCCACGGCGCTGCGCAGCATCGCCGCCGGCGAGGCGCTCCAGCACACAGTTGCCATGCCGGCGACGGCGACCACTGCTCTGCCACCGGCGGCGCTCGCAACGCAGGCGATGCCGTCCGTGCCCGCCTCGGCGCCCACGATGACCCCATCGGCGGCGCCGGCTCGCCGCGGCCCGGCGCGCGGCGTAGTCGTCGTCATGCTTCTGGTCGTCGCCGCGGTCGCTGCTGCCGTGATCGTCGCTGTCAACCGCTCCGGTGACAACTCGTCGGGTACGGCGAAACACGGCAAGCCTCACTTGAACCAGCCCCTCGAACGAGATGTTCGTCATCTCGAGAACCTGGTGCACCCATGATCCGGCAATGGCTGGCCGCGATCGGCGTCGTACCTGTTCTGTTGACGACGGCGTGTACCGGCAACTCGCCGGGTGAGCTCTCAGGGTCGGCCGCCAAGGTGCTCCGGCCGGCGGTCGAGGACGTGCGGCAGACGGCCGCGTCGGGCACTTACGCCGACCTGCGCCGGGCCGTGCAGCGGCTCAAGGATCTGGTCAAGCAGGAGCAGGACGCCGGCGAGGTGAGCTCGCAACGTGCGGTCGCGATCGAGAATGCCGCCGATGTGTTGCTGCAGGATGCACGTCCGACTTCCTCGCCGGCACCGACAACCACGAGCGAGTCTCCGACACCGACGCCGACGTCGGAGTCGCCGACGCCGACACCCACCTCCGAGTCGCCGACGCCGACACCGACGAGTGAGTCCCCGACGCCCAAGGCCACGCACTCGCCGGTGGTGTCGGTGTCCACGGGGACGCAGGCGCAGAAGTCCTCCCGGCCGGTGTCCTCGGCGAGCAGCAGTCCGAGTCCGAGCCCGCGTCCGAGCCGCTAGCAGCAGGTGTCGTCAGGACAGGCGGCGGACAGCGCCAGATCCTTCAGACCTTCGAGGTCCGGTCGGTCGTCAGCCAGCACGGTGTAGACCTCCCACGGTTCCCCGCCGGGACCCGTCACCCACACCTTGTCCTGCACGGCGTAGCAACACGTTGTCTCGTCCTGCGTTCGCGTGGCCAGTCCGACTGCTGCCAGCCGTTCGGTCGCGGCGCCGACCTCGTCGGTGCTGTCGACCTCGACACCGAGATGGTCCAGCCGGGTCGGCTCGCCGTCGCCGCCCTCGAGCAGTACGAGCTTGAGCGGCGGCTCGGCAATGGCGAAGTTGGCGTAGCCGGGTCGGCGCTTGGCGGGCGTGGCGTTGAACAACCGGCCATAGAAGTCGATGGCCGCGTCGAGATCTGACACGCGGAGCGCGAGCTGGACTCGTGACATTGGTTGACCTCCTGTTTCGATGTCTGTCAATATAGACGGGTGTCGAAACAACGTCCAGCCGCAGCTGATTCCTGTTGCAGCCCGCTCGGAGTGTCGCCGATGACGGCGTCCCAGGCGGAGACTGCGGCGACGTTGCTCAAAGCGATCGCCGATCCGGTCCGGTTGCGGCTGATGTCTGTGATCGCGGCGAACGAAGAGACGTGCGTGTGTGAGATGACCGGTGAGTTCGACGTTTCGCAGCCGACGATCTCGCACCACCTGCGCGTGCTGCGTGAGGCAGGTTGGGTCGACAGCGAGCGTCGCGGCACATGGGTCTACTACTGGCCGCTTCCGGATGCGATCGAGGCGGTCGCCGGCCTGTTCGCTCGGCCAACTGTCGACGCGTGACCGCCAACCTGCCGCGGCGCGCGTTCGCTGAGTTCCTCGGCACCGGACTGCTCGTTGCCGTCGTGGTCGGCTCCGGCATCGCTGCGCAGACGCTCACCTCAGACACGGGGTTGCAGCTGCTCGAGAACGCGGTCGTCACTGCGGCGGGTTTGGCGGTGCTGATTGTCATGCTCGGACCCGTCAGTGGGGGTCACTTCAATCCTGTGATCTCGGCCGCTGACTACCTGCTCGGGCGTCGAATGCGTCGCGGACTGAGTGGCGTGGATCTGGGTGCCTATGTCGCCGCCCAGGTCACCGGCGCGGTCGGGGGCGCCATGCTCGCCGACGCGATGTTCGACCGGTCCGTCGTTGCATGGTCCCAGCGCCAACGAGATGGTGGTCACCTGTTGCTGGGTGAGGTCGTTGCGACTGCGGGGCTGATGCTGCTCGTCATCAGCCTCGTGCGAACACAGCGCACGGACTCCGCACCATGGGCGGTCGGTGCCTATATCGGCGCGGCGTACTGGTTCACGTCATCGACGTCGTTCGCCAATCCAGCCGTCGCCGTCGGCCGCGCGTTCACCGACACCTTTGCCGGCATCGCACCGCACTCGCTGCCCGGTTTCATCGGCGCGCAGATCGTCGGCGGGGCATTGGGACTCGCGATTGCTGTCCTGTTGTTTCCAGAAGCGCTCAAGGCGGGGGGAGAAGCTTTCCCGGGTTGAGGATGCCATCCGGGTCCAGGCGCTCCTTGACGGCTCGGAGCGCCTCGAGTCCGACGTCGCTCAGCTCGCTACCGAGGTGGTCGCGATGCGCGGTGCCGACGGCGTGGTGGTGGGTGACGGTGCCGCCGACGGCGACGATGGCGTCATTCGCCGCCTTCTTCGCTGCGGCCCATTGCTCGGCTTCGTGACCGGTGTCGGCAGCGGCGAGAGCGGTGAAGTACAGCGACGCTCCCGTCGGATACAGATGCGAGATGTGACAACCGATGAGGGCGCGGCCGAGCGACTCTTTCAGGGCGCGCCGCACGCCGTCGTACAACGCCGGCAGGTTGCGCCACGTCGTCGCCGTTTCAAGAGTCTCGGCCAGTACGCCGGCGTCAAGCAGCGAGTCCCGCAAGTAGGGCCCGGAGAACCGACCGTGCAACCAGGCCTGCCCAACGCGTTCGCCGAGCCGCACTGCACCGGCGTCGCGCAGGATCTTGCGAACGGCGTTCTTTCGATATGCGACGTCGGCGCCATCGCCTTCATAGCCGGTGATGACGAGGCACCCCTCGCTGAGGTGTCGTGCCCGCAGGTAGGCAGAGAGCAGCGCACGGCTGCGACCGCTGGTGCTGCTCATCGCCATCGACACGCGCGTCTCGTCGGCATCTGACAAGCGCGCGATGTCGGGGTGCGGCCCTTCCTGGGCGATGCGGCGCAGCGCTCGCTGGCCGGCTTCCCACGACGGCGCCATCCACCCTTCGTACTGCTTGACCGGGGGAGTGCGCCGCACGCGCACCGTCACCTCTGTGACGACGCCAAGGGTTCCTTCGGACCCGAGCACGAGACGCCGCAGGTCCGGACCCGCGGCGCTGCCCGGCATCGCCGGCAGCACGAGCTCGCCGACCGGCGTCGCCATCCGGAGGCCGACGACCAGGTCATCGATACGTCCGTATCCGGTCGACGCCTGCCCCGCCGACCGCGTCACGACGTAACCACCGAGCGACGCGCGCTCGAAGCTCTGCGGCACATGTCCCAGCGTCACGCCGTGTGCCGCAAGTGCCTCCTCGGCGGCCGGCGTCCGGATGCCGGGTTGGAAGGTCGCGATGCTGGAGATGTCGTCGACGTCGAGCAGTGCATCGAGTCGGCTGAGATCGAGTGCGACGACGGCCGAGTGGTTGCCGCGGATCGACTCGAGCCCGCCGACGACGCTGGTGCCGCCTCCCCACGGGACGACGGCCAGGTCATGGTCGGTGCAGCCGCGAAGGACCGCGGCAACCTCCTCGGCCGTGCCGGGCAGCACGACAGCCTCGGGCGCTGCGCCCGCATCGCCCGCGCGTCGGCGCACGATCTCGCCGTAGGCCTGCCCACCCGCGTGCCGGGCGCGCGCCTCGGCGTCGGTCAGGACATAAGCCGGACCAACGATCCGCCCGAGCTCGCCGACCGCAGCGGCCGACAGCACCGAGTCCGGGAGCCGTGCCTCGGCCAGCGTCGCCGCCTCGGACGGTGTCGTGGGGCCGATCTCCTTGCGAAGCAGGGCCTGCATGCGGCTGGTCAGCTCCGGCTTGGTCTGTCCCCAGTCGGTCCACGGTGTGGTCGTCATGCGCTACAGTGTGACATATGACGTCTAAACGTCACAACATTCCGGAGGGCATCCTCGCGGCGACCCGCGACAACGTGCTCGCGGTCGGTGTTCGACGGACGACTCTCACGGATGTTGCTCGACGAGCCGGCGTGAGCCGGATGACGCTCTATCGGCTCGTTCCGGATGTCACGACGCTCGTGCTCGAGGTCATGACACGCGACTTCGGCGCCTTGCTCGGGGCCGCCGAGGCGGAGGCAGTGCGACGGAGGTCGGGTCGGGCACGTGTTGTCGCCGCCACCGTCGAGGTCGTTCGCCGGTTGCCGGAGGAGCCCCTGTTCCGGCGCGTGATCGACCTCGACCCTGAGCTGTTGCTGCCCTACCTGACCGAACGCGTCGGCGCCACTCAGCAGCTCGCGGTCGAGCACATACGTCGGATGTTGGCGGAGGGCGTCGCCGACGGTTCGGTACGACGCACCGACCTCGACGTTCTCGCGGTCACGTTGGTCACGGTGGCGGTGCCGTTCGTCATCTCGGCCAAGCTGCTCGACGAGGTCGGGCGGGACGCCGCCCTCAATGAACTGGGACGGATGGTGGACGGATGGCTGCGGCCATGACGGGCGCGGTGCTCACTGCCCGACGACGCGATGCCGACCTGGCGTCGTTACGCGGCGGCGATCCGGTCGACGTCCTGGTCATTGGCGGCGGCATCACCGGCGTCGGTGTCGCACTCGACGCCGCAAGTCGTGGCTTGTCGGTCGCGTTGGTCGAGCGCAACGACTTGGCGGCGGGCACCAGCCGCTGGTCGAGCAAGCTCGCACACGGTGGCCTTCGCTACATCGCTGCCGGCCAGCTCGGTGTCGCGTGGGAGTCGGCGGTCGAGCGTAACCACCTGGTGCGCACGATTGCGCCGCATCTCGTGCGTCCGATGCGCTTTGTGATCCCCTCGTTCCCCGCCAACGGTTTGGCGGATCGGATGACTGCGCATGTCGGGTTCGGCATCGCCGACGCGTTGCGGTGGGCGTCGCGCACACCCGCCGCGCTTCCCAAGACCAGCTGGATCGACCCTCGTGACGCGCGCGTTCTTGCACCGACGTTGCGGCCAGACCTGCGCGGCGGCTTCCTGCACGTGGATGGAGCGCTCGAGGACGACGTGCGTCTTGTCGTCGCGGTCGCGCGCACCGCGGCGTCCTATGGCGCGCGCATCGTCACGCACTGTTCGGCCGTCGAGGTCAAAGGCACAGGAGCGACCGTCGAGAACACGCTGACGGCAGAACGCTTCGACGTCGACGCGCGGTCGGTTGTCGTCGCGGCGGGCGTCTGGTCCGGCCAGCTGGTGAGCGGTGTGCCATTGCAACCGAGCAAGGGGGCTCATGTCCTCGTGCGGCCGGAGGCGCTCGACAACCCGGTCGCGGCGTTCAACATCCTCGTCCCGGGGACGCGCAACCGGTTCGTGTTCGCGGTCCCACGACCTGACGGCTTGGTGCAGATCGGTCTCACGGATGACGCCGTGGACGAGGTCGTCGACGAACCGGAAGTGACGGAAGCTGATGAGCGGTTCCTGCTGGAGACGCTGTCCTCCGGGTTGTCCAAACCGGTGACCTCCGGCGATGTCGTCGGCGGCTTTGCCGGTCTCCGGCCATTGTTGGGGACGGCCAGTGGTGCGAGCGCCGCGGACATCTCCCGCAGGCACGCGCTGCTCGACCGGGACGGTGCAGTGGTCATCGTGGGCGGCAAGCTCACGACCTATCGGCGGATGGCGCAGGACGCCGTCGACCGGGTCGCCAAGGGGCTCGGACATGACAAGGGATCCGTGACGACCGCTCTACCGCTGGTCGGCGCCGTCGGGACCGTCGACGCGTCAGTGCCCGAGCGGTTGCGGCGCCGGTTCGGTGCGGACGCGGCCGAGGTGGCGGCAAGCGGACCTCTCGAACAGGTGGCCCCAGGCGTTCCTGCTCTCAAGTGCGAGGTCGGCTGGGCGGTCAGGGCCGAGGGCGCGATGACTCCGTCCGACGTCGAAGGCCGGTTGCGGCTGGACGTCGTACCCGAGTGGCGCGACGCGGCGCGCGGTTATGTCGAGGAGGTCGTGGCGTCGTCCCTGCGGTGATGCCTGGCGCGGATATAGAGCGGCAGGACGAAGAACCACATCAGCATCGCGGCCGACAACGCCGCGAGCAGCAGCGCGGTGAAGTAAATGCCTTGTTCGAAGTCGCTGACCTTGGAGAAACCCTTGCTGAACGGGACGGTGTCTACCCCGTCAGAGCGACGCCGCGGACTCCGGCTCCTGCTTCGAGGGCACGCCCCATGCGCCGAGCCGCACCTTGATCGCGCCGAGCGCGCGCATCAGGTCTTCGTCGTCATCACGGCAGACGGCCGCGATCGGCCGGAGGGTGCGACTGCGACCGCGCAGCACCAACCCGTGCGGCTTGATGACGCCCCAGACCAGCAGCCGCAGCCCGAGCGAGGCGGGTCGGGTCTCCACCGAGTCGAGCTCCGACCAGAGCACGTGTCCTTCGTGGAAGACGCCGCGGATCTCCAGGCCCGTCTCGTCGACCACGACCCGGGCCGTGAGCAGTCGGTACGCCACCCAGCTCGACAGCGCGATGGCGGCGGCAGCGCCGACACGTGCGGCGAGCGGCGGCTGCCCGAGCGTGAGGACCCGGACCGCGATGGCGACGACGATCGCCGGCAGAACCGCCAGCACCCGCGCCATCGTGCGGTCGGTGATCACGATCTGCTCCATCTGGACATTCTCGGCTTTCTTTCCGGCCGGCTGCAGCCGGAACGGCGAATTCACCGGATGTGGACGCCCGAGACCGACCGGGCGATGACGAGGCGCTGAATCTCGGAGGTGCCCTCGAAGATCGTGTAGATCTTGGCGTAGCGGTGCATTCGCTCGACAGGGTATTCG
>JAICMI010000152.1 GCA_025929315.1 Frankiaceae bacterium | reverse complement strand
CTGCCCGCGCCCGGCTTGGGACCGGTCGCCACAACGCGAGAGACATTGCGGGGTCGGCTGGGTGTGGGCGACGAGACGACGCTCGTGCTGACGGTGGCGCGACTCGTTCCGCAGAAGAGGCTGGACCTGCTCGTCGACGCGATCGCGATGCTGAACCATGACGGCGTCGACGTGGCGGGCGTCGTCGTCGGGGGCGGTCGCCTGCACGACGATCTGACTGCTCAGATTCAGCAACGCGGTGCTCGGATGCAACTGCTCGGCGAACGTGACGACGTCGCCGACCTGTTGGCGGCGGCCGACGTATTTGCACTCTCGAGTGCCTGGGAGGCCCGGTCCTTCGCCGTGCAAGAGGCCATGATCAGCGGCTGCGCCGTCGTCGTACCAGGCGTCGGCGGGTTGACCGAGCTCGTGGGCGACAGCGGCATGGTCGTCGCGCCCGACAGTGCCGCGGCGTTGGCCGCGGGCATCCGAACCCTCGCTGAAGACCCAGCACAACGGGCGACGTTTGTCGCTGCGGCCCGGGAGCGGGCCGGCACATGGCCCGACCAGTCGCAGGTGATCGACGAAACGATCGCCGCCTACCTCGGGCTGTTGGGAACGGCTTCGGCAGCGGGATAGGGCACGACGTCGTTCGACAGGTCACCGTGGCGGGAGCATCGTGCCTGCCAACTGGTCGGCAGCACTTGCACGGTCAGCCGGCCGCCGCACTCCGGGCAATAGCGCGGTGGTTCGAGCTCGAGCTTGCGTCGGCACTCTGGATGGTCGTCGGCCGGCCCACCGCAGCGTGCGCAGTGGGTCACAACGTTGCCGACAACGCCTTGACCGGCATGCGGAGCTCCTCGAGCATTGCCAGGTCATCCGCTGCGGGCCGGCCAAGGGTGGTCAGGTAGTTGCCGACGATCACGGCGTTGATCCCGCCGAGCAAGCCGTCGCGAGTGCCGAGGTCGCCCAAGGTGATCTCCCGACCACCTGCGAAGCGCAACACGGTCTTCGGCAGCGCGAGCCGGAACGCAGCGATCGCCCGCAACGCATCTGCGGTGGACAGCACCGGCATGTCGCCGAATGGCGTCCCCGGTCGTGGGTCGAGGAAGTTCATCGGCACTTCGTGCGGATGGACAGATGCGAGCTGCGCGGCGAACTCGGCCCGTTGGTCGAGGCTCTCGCCCATGCCGAGGATGCCGCCGCAACACACTTCCATGCCGGCAGCTCCGACCAGTCTCAGCGTCGCCTCACGTTCTTCCCAGGTGTGTGTCGTGACGACGGTCGCAAAGTGCGACCGCGCTGTCTCGAGGTTGTGGTTGTAACGGTGGACGCCCATTGCCGCAAGTTGGACCACCTGCTCCTCGGTGAGGATGCCGAGTGAGCAGGCAACGTTGACGTCGTTGCCGTCCGCGCGGATGGCTTCGATCGCACCGCGTACTTGTGCCAACAGCTTGTCGTCTGGCCCGCGCACGGCAGCCACGATGCAGAACTCGGTCGCGCCGGTTTCGCGAGTTTCCCGCGCGGCACGGACCAGGCCCGGGATGTCCAGCCAGACCGCACGGACGGGCGACGTGAACAGTCCGGACTGCGAACAGAAGTGACAGTCCTCCGGACAGCCGCCGGTCTTGACCGAGACGATGCCTTCAACCTCGACGGCGTCACCGCACCAGCGTCGTCGTACGTCATGCGCAAGTGCGAGCAGATCGGGCAACAGCTCGTCCGGCAGGCGCAAGCACGCCAGAACGTCGGCCTGGTCGAGTCCGACCCCGGTTTCGAGGACGGTCGCACGGGCGCGATCGAGTACGTCGCTGGTGGTCATCGCGCGCCATCCTGCCCTAGAAAACCGATGAGTCCTTGTCAGTGGGGTCGTCTACCGTTCAGGGCCGCGGAAAGGAACCCACTGATGTTCGAGACCCGGCGACGCTGGCTCGCCTTCTACGTGCTGTGCCTCGGCACGCTGATGGTGGTGCTCGACACCACGATCGTCAACGTGGCGCTGCCGTCGATCCGCACGAGTCTCGGCTTCAGCCAGACGTCGCTCGCCTGGGTCATCAACGCCTACATGTTGACGTTCGGCGGATTCTTGCTGCTCGGCGGTCGCCTCGGTGACCTCTACGGCCACCGCCGGGTCTTCCTCATGGGCATCGCCGTCTTCACCACCGCATCGGTCGCGTGCGGGCTGTCCACCACCCAAGCCATGCTCATCACCGCGCGAGCCGTCCAAGGTGTCGGCGGCGCGCTCGCCTCAGCAGTCGGCTTGTCGCTGGTCGTCATGCTGTTCACCGAGCCTCTCGAGCGGGCCAAGGCGATGGGTGTCACTGGCTTCGTCGCCTCCGGCGGCGGTGCGCTCGGCGTGGTTCTCGGCGGGATACTGACGGACGCGCTCAACTGGCACTGGATCTTCTTGGTCAACGTCCCGATCGGCATCGCGGTGAGCGCGCTCGTCTTCCGGCTGGTTCCTGCTGGGCAGCTGGCGGCGGGCTCCCGCCGGCTCGACATCGGCGGCGCGGTGACGATCACGGCGTCGCTGCTGTTGGCCGTCAACGCCGTGATCGACGGCAACCATGCCGGCTGGACGTCGCTGCGCACACTCGGCTTGCTCGTCGCAGCAGCAGCGCTGTTCGCGTCCTTCGTCGTGATCGAGTCGCGGGTGTCGATGCCGTTGATGCGACTGTCACTGCTGCGTTCGCGGATGTTGGCGACGGCCAACATCGTGGGTGTGTTGTGGGCGGGCGCGATGTTCGCGTGGTTCTTCCTGTCCGCGCTCTACCTGCAGCTGGTGCTCCGCTACGACGCGCTCCACGTCGGATTGGCGTTCCTGCCCGGCAACATCATCATGGCCGTCTGCTCGGTCTCCTTGTCGGCCCGGCTGGTCGTGCGGTTCGGCAATCGCCGACCGATGGTGGCCGGGCTCACGATGGCGACGGTCGGCCTGCTGCTGCTGGCGCGAGCCCCGCTGCACGGTCATTTCGTCGCCGACGTTCTCCCGTGCATGGTGCTGCTCGGGATGGGCGCGGGCATTGCGTTCAACCCCGTGCTGATGGCCGCGATGGGCGACGTGTCGCCGGCGGACGCAGGGCTCGCGTCCGGGCTCGTGAACACCTCGTTTATGATGGGCGGCGCGCTCGGACTGGCCGGACTCGCCAGCCTGGCGGCTGCACAGACGGCAGGTCATGCCACCGCCAACGCAGCCGCACTGCTCGACGGCTACCACGCATCGTTCCTCGCCGGCGCTGCCTTGGCCGCGGTCGCGGCGATCGTCGGCTACCGCGGCATGCGTTCGGACGACGGCGACGTCGACCTCGACCTGGACTGGACGGACGAGTCCGAGCTCGCCTGTGCGTGACCCGCGCGAAGGGCGGCGTACAGCAGTGTCACGAGCACGATGACGCCGCCTCCGCTGAGCGTCAGCCCGGACGCGAGCCCGGAGAACGGCAGCTCCTCGACGAGCACCAGCAGTACGCCGGCAGCGATCATCACCACGCCGCCCGCCGAGCTGATCGCCAGCGAGCTGCGGCGCGCGACCGCTCGTTCGGCAACGTCCTGCGCGCGCTGACGGATCACGTCATAGCGTCGGCGCGCCCAGTCGTACTCCGTCCCGAGAACGAACAGGCCCAGGGCGACAACCAGGAGGCCCGGCCCCGGCGCGACCAGCAACACGACCCCGGTGAGCAACATGCCGATGCCGACGACAGTCACGGCACCACGGCGCGCCAGCCGAGTCGGAGCTGGCCAACGCACCCCGGGCCGTAGCTCTGCCGCGAGCGCGCGCAGGTGTCCGCGTTGCTTCGCCAGTACGACGACCGCAAGCACCGCATATATCGCGGAGAGGACGAGCCGGGCCGTCGTGCCGGGAAAGGCGAACTGCACCGCAAACAGCGCGAGCAGCGCGGCCGCCGACCGCACATGGAAGCGCAACCCCACCAGCACAGCGAAGCCCAACGCCGTCTGCGTCGCGGTGAGCAGTACCTCTTCGACCTGCCTGGCGTCCAACGGCAGCGCGGCGCCACCGCCACCGAGCAAGTAGGCGAACGGAATGGTGCCGATCAGCAATGTCCACTGGTTGACCTTGCTCGACAGCAACGTGCCGAGCGCGTCGTCACCGTTGCCACGCCGAGCGAGCAGCAGGGCAACGATGAACTCCGGTGACTCGGAGGCAAGTGGAGCCAGCCACTGCACCAGCAAGAAGCGGTCGATCCCGAGCGTCGTACCGGTGTCGATGAGGGCATGCGCGAAGGGTTCGGCGGAGACGACGATGGCGACCGCAGCGACGGTGAAGAGCGTGGCAACAGTCCAGCGACGGCGTCGTTGCGGTAGCGCGGCGATGTGCGCCGGCAAGCCGATCAGCTCCGGCTCGGTCACCTCACCGCGAGACACGCGCCACAGATACAGACCGAAGACGCCCAACAGGACGACGGCGAGAGCAACGTGGATCTGGCCCGTCACGGGCATCACGAATGCGATTAGTCCGGCGACACCGAGGAATGCAAGCTCGATCCGACGTCGTGGCGACAGCAACAGCTCGCGCACGGGTCGACCGCGGCGGCGCGACAACGCCCAGACGGTCACGAACGCCACCAGCGGCCACCCGAGACCGAGGAGCAACCTGTTGGAGCCCGTCATGTTTGCTGCCGCGTAGGACGCGAACTCGGGCCGATGG
>JAICMI010000174.1 GCA_025929315.1 Frankiaceae bacterium | reverse complement strand
TACGAGATCGCCGAACAGCTCGGCTGGCGACTCCCGGAACAGGTCGTCATCCCGGTCGCGTCCGGCGCGCTGCTCACCAAGGTCGACAAGGCGTGGCGGGAGTTCTCCCGGCTCGGCCTCGTCGAGGGCACGCCCTACAAGGTTTTCGGTGCCCAGGCGACCGGGTGCTCGCCGGTGTCGGCGGCGTTCGCCGCCGGACATGACGTCGTACAGCCCGTGCGCCCGTCGACGATCGCCAAGTCGCTCGCGATCGGCAACCCGGCCGACGGGCCTTATGCGCTCGACGCCGTACGACGCACCGGTGGTGCCATCGCCGATGTCAGCGACGCCGAGATCGTCGAGGGCATCCAGCTGCTGGCACGCACCGAAGGCATCTTCGGCGAGACCGCCGGTGGGGTGACGGTCGCGACGCTGCGCAAGCTGCTTGCGACAGGTCAGCTGGACCCGGAAGCTGAGACCGTGATCCTCAACACCGGCGATGGCCTCAAGACCCTCGACGCCGTCGCGCCCGTCGCCAAGCCGACCGCGACGATCGCGCCCTCGCTCGAGGCCTTCCGCGCGGCAGGGATCGCGTAATGGCGGTCACGTTGCGGGTCCCGACGATCCTGCGCACTTTGACGGGTGGTGCGGCTGAGGTCAGCGTCGACGGTGCGAGCACGCTCGCTGAGGTCATCGACAAGGTCGACGCCGAGCACCCGGGCATTCGCGGTCGGGTGCTCGACGACGACGGCAAGCTGCGCCGGTTCGTCAACGTCTACGTCGGCGAGGACGACGTGCGTTTCGCGCAAGGGATCGAGACCGCAACGCCTGACGGCGTCACGGTCTCGATCATCCCCGCCGTCGCCGGCGGCTAGATACAGAGCGATGCGCCATCGCTGCGGTTAGAACCGCAGCAATGTGGCATTGCTATGCCTCTAGCGGTAGCAATGCCACATTGCTATGCGACTAGCGCTGGATGAGGCGGCCGAAGTGCCAGCGTGCTTGGTACATCTTGTGCTTGTGGACCCGCGCTCCTGAGTGCGGCGCATCCCACATGTAGCCGCGACCGGCGTAGATGCCCACGTGGAAGGCGTAGCCGCTGCTATCGACCTGGAAGACCAGGTCGCCACGCCGCAGGTGCGAGCGGTGCCAGATCCGGTCGGCCCGGTGCATCTGCATGTCGGCGCTGTGCGGCAGCGACTCACCCACGGCGTGCTGGAAGACGTACATGACCAGGCCGGAGCAGTCGAAGCGGCTCGGGCCGGCGGCGCCGTACTGGTAGGGGTCGCCGTGCTGGTTGCGCGTCACGTTCATGACCCGGTGCACCTTGCGGTCGGCGCGCTGGGCGGCCGACATGTGCTGGGTCTGGGTGGTCTGGGTGCTCGCGGCTGTGCTGGTCGTCGCGGCAGATGCCTCCGACGTGGTGCCGGCAAAGCCGCTGACCGCGAAGGCGGCCGCAAGGGCGACGGTGGTCAGGCGGACGAGGGTCGGGCGGGGCGCGCGCATGCGAGCGCCGGCGTGCGACGGTGGCATTTAGTCGGTCTCCGACGCCTGCCGGGTTAGCTGTCGGGTTCGGGCGGAAGAGTCGCCCGGCCGCCTAAGCGGCTTCACCCCAAGAGGGGCCCCGCTCCGAAGAGCAGAGTCACCTCGCGTGCTTTGGTTCCCCGGTCCCGTCCCTGGTCTCGTGACGCGTGCTGTCGGGACGGACTCGGCGTTGACAGACGCGACCTCCGCACAGGCTTGGCGGAGGTACGGACAACTTACGACGTCAGAGATCGACCTCCTGCCGAATCGACTGAAGACCCGCAGGGGTGATTGCTCTATGACCCCGCGGAAAGGCCAGATGTCCGTCCGCTCCGGACGCCCACCGGACGCCCACCGGACGCTCACCGGGCGCTCACCGCGGTTGCACTCACCAGGGGCGAGTGCTAAAAATGCGTTAGCACTCGGATCAGTCGAGTGACAGACCGGTACGACGAGGTGCCGGCCGGGGGTGTGGATCCCTGGTCCCGGGCCGTCCGTCGCGGGCGTCGTACGTCGGTCATTCAGGTATGTCGTCCGCAGGAGGAAGACACCGTATGGCCAAGATCATCGCGTTCGACGAGGAAGCCCGCCGGGCCCTTGAGCGTGGCATGAACCAGCTGGCCGACGCCGTCAAGGTGACGCTCGGCCCCAAGGGCCGCAACGTCGTCCTGGAGAAGAAGTGGGGCGCCCCCACGATCACCAACGACGGTGTGACCATCGCCAAGGAAATCGAGCTCGAGGACC
>JAICMI010000026.1 GCA_025929315.1 Frankiaceae bacterium | reverse complement strand
CTCGAGTGCGGCCGGTACGTCGTCATTCACGACAACAGTCACCGGACAGCAGACCTGGAAGGCATCCGGCGCACTCGCGAGGGCGTCGGCGTAGACCTCTCCCGCGCGCTCCACGTGGTAGAAGATCGGCAGCCAGCCGTCGGCGATCTGGGTCGCCATCTCGACGTTCTTCGGTCCTTCGGCGCCGATCAGGATCGGGATGCGGTCGCGCACCGGATGCAATGTGAGCTTGATGGACTTGCCGAGCTGCGTACCACCCGGGTACGGCAGCGGATAGTGCGCGCTGTCACTCGCCGACACCTCGCGTCGCCACAGCTTGCGCAGGATCTCGACGTAGTCGCGCGTTCGCTCCAACGGCTTCGGGAACGGAACGCCGTACCAACCCTCGACCACCTGCGGCCCGGACACCCCTAGCCCGAGCGTCAGCCGGCCACCCGACAAGGCATCAAGAGTGGCGGCTGTCATCGCGGTCGCGGCGGGAGTGCGCGCGGACAGCTGCACGAGACCGGTGCCGAGCTTGATGCGGGACGTACGCGCGGCATACCAGGTCAGTGGCGTGAACGCGTCCGACCCGTAGGCCTCCGCCGTCCACACCGAGTCGAACCCGCAGTCCTCGGCAGCGAGCACAGTCTCGGTCGCGTCGTCCGGGTTGGCCCCCCAGTAACCGAGCATCAACCCGATTCGCAGATCCTCCGCCATCAGCGTCCGTCCCTCGGCAGTCCCAGAATTCTCTCGCCGATCACGTTGTGCAGCACTTCGCTGGTCCCGCCGGCGATCGTCAGCGAACGATTGGACAGGAAGCGACGGAAGATCTTGCGCTCGTCCTCGCCGCCGGTCAGCACGCTCTGACCGAGCAGGTCGAGCGCGAGCTCTGCGGCGTCCTGACGCAAGTGCATGCCCACGAGCTTGCGGACGCTCGATGTCGCACCAGGGTCGGTGCCGGACACCCTGGCCAGAGTTGCGCGCACACCGAGCATCGCGTCGGCCTGAGCCATGCACACGAGCTCCCCGACTCGCGTGAGCGCCACGTCGTCGGAGGGATCAGCCGACCGCGACAGCGCGTCAAGCAGGTCCTCGACTCCGGACGGGAACGCCGAACCACTGCTCATCGCCACACGTTCGTTGGCCAACGTCGTGCGCGCAAGCCGCCAACCACCGCCAACCTCACCGACCACGCGATCATCCGGTACGAAGACGTCGCTCAAGAAGATCTCGTTGAACAACGCGTCACCGGTCAGCTCACGCAACGGGCGTACGTCGAGGCCGGGCGTCAACATGTCGATGAGGAAGTAGGTGATGCCGCTATGACGGTTGTCCTCAACCGACGTGCGCGCGAGGCAGATCGCCCAGTCCGCGGTGCGCGCGCTTGACGTCCAGACCTTCTGACCGGACAGTGACCAGCCACCGTCGACGCGGGTCGCCTTGGTCTGCAGAGACGCGAGGTCCGAGCCGGCACCAGGCTCGCTGAACATCTGGCACCAGGTGATGTCGCCGTGCAGGGTGGGTGGCACGAAACGCGCCCGTTGCTCGTCGGTGCCGTACTGCAGGATGGTCGGCAGCGCCCAGTTGCCGATGATGAGGTCCGGCCGAGCAACACCGGCGCTACGGAACTCCTCGTCGATGACGAGCTGCTCCAGCGGGCCCGCGGCGCGACCGTAAGGCGTCGGCCAGTGCGGCACCAGATAGCCCGCGTCGGCAATTGCGATGCGCTGCTTGCGGTCGTCGAGACCGTCGAGCGTCGACAGGAACTCGCGCACCTCGCTGCGATGCGTCGTCGCGTCATCACCGAGGTCGAGCGTGCGCACCCGACGTGCACCCGTGCTCGCCAGCCGCCCCGCAGCCTGCTGCCAGCGCGCGCTGCCGCCGAGCACCTGGCGGTCGGCGAGGGCGCGCTTGAGGTAGAGGTGCGCGTCGTGCTCCCAAGTGAACCCGATCCCGCCCAGCACCTGGATGCAGCTCTTGGCGCATTCGACTGCAGCTCCCGGAGCGATCGCTGCCGCCACTGCGACCGCGAGTGCGCGCGAGTCCGGGTCGACCGCGTCGTCGAGCTCGTGGTCGACCGCGGTCGCGGCGTCCCATGCCGAGGCACGCGCGAGCTCGAGCTGAGCAAGCATGTCGGCGCATCGATGCTTCACCGCCTGGAACGCGCCGATCGGCCGACCGAACTGCTCTCGCACTTTGGCGTAGTCGGTCGCCGTGTCGACACACCAGCCGGCGATGCCCGCCGACTCGGCCGCCAGCAAGGTGGCTGCCACTTGCTCGACGAAGGCGTCATTCAGCTCCGGCAGTGCGCCGACCACATCCACCGGTGCAGACGTCACGCGCGCGAACGGACGGCTGCCGTCGACGACGTCGTACGACGACAACGCGACGGCCTCGGTCTTGACCAACGACCACACGCCATCGACTGGCAGCAGCACGTGGGTGACTGCAGCGCCGCCGAGCAGCACGTCGCCGAGCTGCACTCCGATGGCGATTGACCCATCACGCAGGCCTGTCTCGACCGTCGTACGCAGTCCGTCGTCACCGTGGCGCCGGACGAGGACTCCCGCGATCAGCGTCGGCGTGACGGGGCCCGGCGCGAGTGCACGGCCAAGCTCCTCGGCCGCAACGGCGACGTCGACGACGGTCCCGTCGAAGGGCAACGCGAGCAGCTCTTGGTCAGCGAGCGAACGCCAGCACGACGGCAAGATGTCGGCCCCGGACTCGGCAACTGTGCGCGCCTCGGCGACAAGACGAGCCTGCCGCGCGTAACCGGCGATCGCCTCTGCGAGCGCATGCTGTTCCGCTGTCGTTCCGAGGCTTCCGGCCGCCACCCAGCGATACTAGAACACGTTCCAGTTTCGCGATAGGGCGGTGGAAGAGGTCACGAATTCGTGTCCTGAGGTTTTCTGACGGGTCGTCAGCGATATGGTCCCGAACGTGCGATTGAGCCCGAAGGTTGGCACTGCACTTGGACGGTTCGGCACTGCACCACGCCCCGTCGATCTCCCGCCGGGCAGGATGGTCGAGCTCCCGGGTCGCGGACGCACCTGTGTCATCGACCGGCCGGGCCCGCCCGGTGCGCCGACAGTGATCCTGTTGCACGCACTGGCGACGACGGCCGCGCTGTCCTGGTACCCGTCGCTCGACGCGCTCAGTGAGCACTACCGCGTCATCGCCTTCGACCAGCGCTGGCACGGGCGCGGCATCCGATGCGACAAGTTCTCGCTCCAGGACTGCGCCGACGACGTCATCGCCGTGGCTGATGAGCTGGGCGTCGACCGCTTCACTGTCGTCGGTTACTCGATGGGTGGCGCGATCGCGCAGCTCGTCTGGCGACGGCATCGGCAACGGGTCGAAGGGCTCGTCCTCGCCGCGACCGCGCGCAACTTCCGCGGCAAGTTGACCGAGCGACTCTGGTTCACGATGACGCAGACCACGATGACGCGCTGGGGCGATGGTGTCCGCAGCCGTGCGGACCGGGTGCACGCCACACTCGCCGACGAGCCGCTCGCCCTCAGTGCCACCGATCCCCGCATCGCCCCGTGGGCGATGTCGGAGTTCCGTAGCACCAGCGCCTGGACGATGCTCGCGGCCATCAACGAGATCGGCCGGTTCGACTCGTCGGCATGGATCCGTCGCGTCGACGTGCCGACCAGCGTCATCGTCATGACGCGCGACCGCTTCATCCCCACTCGACGGCAGCGTCGGCTCGCTGGGTCCATCCCCGGCGCGATGGTCTACGACGTGGACGGCAACCACGCCGGACTCGTTCTTGGTGCGCCGGACTTCGTACCGGTGCTTGTCGACGCCTGCCGGTCGGTCAGCCGGCGGTCTGCTGCGCGACGGGCCGCCTAGCCCCACTCTGCTTGGCCTTGTTGGGGGACTTCTTCGTCGCCTTTTCGGCTGCCTCGACGAGCTCAGCAAGCGCCGCGGGCACGTCCTCGGCGAGGTCCCACACGTCGGGCACGAGCTCCTTGCACGCGATGAAACCGAAGCCGACCGAGTCCATGTTGGACAGCACGGTGAGGTTGAGACCAGCCCCGTCCATGATCGGACCAAGCGGGTAGAGACTGTGCAGTCTGGCGCCGTTGAGGTAGAGCGGGATCGGCGGGCCGGGTACGTTGCTGATGATGAGGTTGTGCACGACGGGGTGCCGCTCCGACAGCCGCATGCTCGAATACATGCGCGCGGCCAACGAGAACGTGTTGGGCGCAGCGTTCTCGGCCCAGTCCTGCAGGAACGACGCGCCGACGAGGTCGTGGTCCTTCTTCGCGCCTTCGTTGATCTCAGCGATAGCGCGCAGGCGCTCGACCGGGTCGGCGATGTCGCTGGCCAGGCTGGCAAACATGAACGACACCTTGGTGGTGCCTTCCTTGTCCTGGGTGCGGTCATGCACGGACACCGGGATGGACGCGATGAGCGACCGCTCCGGCAGTTCGCCGCGCGCAGCGAGATACTTGCGCAGCGCGCCCGAGGCGATCGCGATGACGACATCGTTGACCTTGACGTCGAACGCGTTCTTGACGGTCTTGACGTCGTCGAGTGACACGTTGACGAACGACACGATGCGGTGCGGTGTGAGAGTCGCGTTGAACGACGTGCGTGGCGCCGTGAACGGCGCCGGCATCCCCGGAGCACCCTTGCTGCGGCGGTTGAGGATCTTGGCGAGACCCAACACCGTGCCCGGCAGCAGCTTGGCGACGCCGACAGGCCGGCTGACGACGTCGTAGACCGCACGACCGAGCAGCTCGATCTCACTCGGCTTGCGCTCCGGTTCCCACGTGTCGTGCTGCGGCAAGACCCGCGGGGGAGCGTCGGCTTCCAGATCGAACAGCTCGGCCATCATGTTGGCGCCGGTGATGCCGTCGATGCTGCTGTGGTGCACCTTGCTGACGATCGCGAGCAGACCGTCCGCCCGACCCTCGACGATCCACATCTCCCACAGCGGGCGAGTGCGGTCCATCGGCCTGCCGAGGATCTCGGCGACGACCTCTGCCGTCTCCTTGTCGCCGGCGGGGGCGGGGACCGCGATGCGGTGAGGTGGTAGTCGAGGTCGAAGTCGGGATCCTCGACCCAGTAGGGCCGAGCGAGGTTGAGCGGCACGGTGGCGAGCTTGCGACGGAACGCCGGGACAAGGGGCATCCGGGCGTCGATGTAGTCGCGCAAGTCCGCGTAGGAGTAGGGCTTGGACATCGTCGACGGGTCGACGAGCATGAGACCGCCCACGTGCATGTGCATCGTCGGTGTCTCGAAGTAGAGGAACGCGGAGTCAAGCCCACCGAGTCTTTGCATGTCCGACAGGGTACGGCGCCCCTGACGCCCCGTCAGATCCGGGAGTTGGGACACTGAAACCGTGGGTCGCCGGTTCCTGAGACAGTCTGCGAGCCGCTTCCTCAAAGTGTCTGCGACGGGGGCGGCGCTCACCGTCAACGGCCTGCGACCGCTGCCGGGCAGCAACCCGTTGTCCGTGCCCAGCTTCTTCGCCGGTTGGCTCACGAGCGAGCTGGCGCCGCACAACCTCGCGGTCACGATCGTGGGTACAGCCGCTCACTTGCGCGCGCGCCGGCGCAGCGGCCAGGGACTCGACCGTGACGACAAGATCGCCCTTGCCCTCAACGCGCTGTCCGTCGCGGGCCTGGCGTTGATGATCCGGCAGGGCATGCGCTCGGGCGACGTGGTGGAGCAAGCTCTTACGCGCGGCCTGGCCGACGACTACGTCGCCCGGCTCGACCCGGCGCCCACCAAGGCCGACCTGGCGACTCCGTGGCGCCACGTGGCGCTGCCGTTCACGTTCAAGCATCCCGACGTGAAGCGCATCAGCGACATTCCCTACACCGACGACGCTGACAACAAGCGGTTGCGGCTCGACATCTACAAGCCGCGCGAGCCCGGCACCGGCCGACCGGTGCTGTTCCAGATCCATGGCGGCGGCTGGGTCATGGGCAAGAAGGACGAGCAGGGCCAGCCGTTGATGTCACACCTCGCCGCCCGCAGCTGGGTTTGTGTCGCGCCCAACTACCCCTTGTCGCCGAAGGCGACGTGGCCCGAGCACCTGGTGGCGCTCAAGCGCGCGCTCGTGTGGACACGTGAGCACATCGCCGAGCACGGCGGCGACCCGTCGTTCATTGCCGTCACCGGTGGATCGGCGGGCGGCCATCTGGCCGCGATGGTCGCGCTGACAGCAGGTGACCCGTCCTACCAGCCGGGCTTCGAGGATGCCGACACGAGCGTGCAGGCGGCGGTGCCCTTCTACGGCGCTTATGACCTCGCCAACGTGCTGGACACCAAAGCGGGCAGCAACCGGCTCAATCATTTCCTCGCGCGCACCGTGTTCAAGACCGATGACCGCAGCGTGTTCGAGAGCGCGACGCCTCTGCTGCACGCCCGCGCAGATGCGCCGCCGTTCTTCGCCATCCATGGCGCCCGTGACTCACTCGCGCCGGTCGAAGAGGCGCGGGAGCTCGTCGCTCGGTTGAGCGAGGTGAGCAAGGAGCCGGTCGTCTATGCCGAGCTCCCGGGTGCGCAACATGCATTCGACGTCTTCCACTCGATTCGCAGCGCGCACGCAATTCGCGGCGTCGAGCGGTTCTTACGTTGGGTGCACGTCACACGCGACGTCGAGTGAGCTGACCAGCTCGACATCGTCGGAAATAACTACTCGTACAAGCCGTTCGTTCCATGCAACCCCGCACGTTGAACGTCGATGTCCCATCGGACCTGCACCAGGCCGAACGGGGGACGCTCATGGTGATGCTTCGCGCGCGTCTCGCCACGGAGGCAGATGCGGACCAGGGTTGGGACCTGTCCGACGCGGGCGAGCGGCAGGCTCATCTCGCCGTTGCGATGTCCGTCGACCCGGAAGCAGCGCAGCTCGGGACCGCCAGACGGCGTGCCAGCTCCATCGCGTCGATCCTGGGAACGGTCGCGTCACTGCTGGCTCTCCATGACCTCAGCCTGCTCGTTCGACTGGGCACCTGACACGGACGACTAGTCCCTTTTGACCGTCTTGGTTGGCCGTTCGACCTGTTTCCTGCATCCCGAGTCGCGTCGACAATTGATCGGACTGCGACCCGACCATCGACCGTCACCTGGGGATTCTCTTGCGCCGCCTCGCCCTGCCTGCCCTCACTGCACTCGCCCTGATCGCCGGCAGCACAACTCTCATCAGTCCTGCCACCGCGGCACCGGGCGCACCGGTCCTCGTCTCCTTGCATCTCGCCTCGGACAACCATGCAGTCGCGCGACTCGCCCGCGCGGGTGGGCTCTCTCACCGCGAGCGACTCCGTCAGCTGCGTGCGGCCGTCGCGCCCCGAACCACTGCGCGCGAGGTCACGTCGTACCTGACCGGTCACGGGTTCCGCGTTGTCCGGACGTCGCCCTTCGCCGTAGAGGCCGAGGCGACGCAGGCGACAGTGGATGCCACTTTCCCGCGCGCCGCCGGCCGCCGGAGCCTCCCGACGCAGTTGCAGCAGAACGCATCGTTCGTCATGAGCAGCGACGAGCAGATCGGCCGGTGGAAGCCACTCGCGCTCGACTCATTGACCGGTGCTGAGGTCCGCAGCTTGTACGGCGCACCCAGCGGACTCGCACCCACTGGGCATCACTCGCCGGCCATCGCGACGCTGCAGCTGTCCGGCTGGAACTCCGACGACCTGAGCACCTTCGCGGCCAACAACGGTCTCCCCGACCCCGTTGCTACCGGTCGCTACCACGAGGTCAGCATCGACGGCGCAGATCCCGCACTGCCCGATGGCAGCGACGGCCAGGTGGAGGTAGCGCTCGACCAGGAAGCGCTCCTGCTTACCGCGCCACGGGCGGAGCAGGTCGCCTACTTCGCGCCCAACAGCGGCAGCGGCATCGTCGATGCGATCGAGCAGGTGGCCAACGACGCGTACGACGGTGCGAACATCGGCGCGCTCTCCATCTCTTATGGGATGTGTGAAGCCGACCTTCCGCTGGACTTCCTCGGTGCGCTGCACCAGGTGATCGCGGACGCAGTCGCCTCAGGCGTCACCGTGTTCGCGGCGTCGGGCGACAGCGGTGCCTATGAGTGCGGCCCAGGCACTGTCGGTGTGTCATCGCCTGCGTCCGACCCCCTCGTCGTCGCTGTCGGCGGCACCACCGTCAACGCGCTCGCGCCCGCGGCCACGGAGTCGGTGTGGTGGGACGGCGAGAGCGGCAGCGGTGGCGGCACCTCAACAGCGTTCCCTGAGCCGGCGTACCAAAAGGCAAGGACACCCGAGCTCTCCGGTCGCGGTCTTCCTGACATCAGCCTTGCGGGCGACCCGCAGTCCGGCATCACCATCGACGTCGACGGACTCACCGGGGCCATCGGTGGGACAAGCCTGGCAAGTCCGCTGGCGGCCGCAACCTTCACCGATCTGCTCTCGTCCAACGGCACCGACTACGGCATCGGCGACATCCACCGCAACTTGTACGGCGCCCCGAGCTCCGCCTTCCGCGACATCACCATCGGCACCAACGGCGCCTACTCCGCGGCACCCGGCTACGACCTCGCCAGCGGTCTCGGCGCCCCGCGATGGTCTGCGCTGCGCAGCGCGCTGATCGGGTTCCCGGCGCTTCATGCGCCGGCGCTGTCGCGCAGCCGGACGATTCCGGTCTCGGTGTCAGCGCCGACCGGGATGGTCTACGACGCCTGGCGGATCGGTACGGCCAGCGAGCCGGCCGGTTGCGGCAAGCCGACAGCGAACACGGTGCCGACATCGGTGACCGCTTCCGCCGACGGTGTCGCGCGGATCTACCTGATCGGCTACACGCTCAGCGGCTACTGCTACGTCGCACATGCCAAGACGCGCATCGACAGCATCGCCCCGGTGACGACGGCGAAGGCGCGTGCGACAAGCAAGCACTCGGCTCGCTTCACGTGGGTCGCGACAGACCACTCGCCCAGCGCCGGGGTGACCGGCTACCAGGTCAAGATTTTCCGGCCGAGCGGCTCACACGCGGTCTTCACGAGCAACAACACCGCGCGCCAGTCCTTCCGGCTCGACCACGCGAAGGCCGGCGCGAGATATGTCATTCGCGTCTCGGCTGTCGATGCCGCGGGCAACCGATCAAAGGTGTCGACCGCGAAGGTCACGCTGGCCTAGGACGCAGGGACCAGCTTGTCGAGCAAGGCATCGACGCCCATGGTGAAGACCTCGTCGTAGTCAAGTGGCTCGGCCAGCGCCGCCACCAGATCCTCGTCACCTCCAGACGTCGCCCAGACCGAGGGGTCGGTCGGGTTCGTGTCCGGACCGCGTTCAGCAGCTCGCGCCATCACGACCGACGACACCACGTGCACTTGCAGCACCCGGATCGCGTTGGCTGCCTCACGGCCTAGCAGCCCGACCGTGCGCAGCTCGGCCGACAGGGCCGCCTGAAGTGGCTGGAACATCGCCGCGGTCTGGCCGCGTTCGTGCGCGACCGCGATGAGATGCGGGCGGTCCCACAACCGCTGGCGCCACTGACGCAGCAACGACGTGATGCGGGCACGCGGTGTCCGCCCGGCCGGTCGAACATCGCCCATGTCGGCGAGCAACCGCTCGACGAGAAGGTCGAGCAGTGCATCACGGTTGCCGACGTGCCAGTAGATCGACGTCACCGCCACGCCGAGCTCAGCCGCAAGCCGGCGCATCGTCAATGCAGTGACGTCGTGATCCTCGATCAACCGAAGTGCGGTGTCGACGACCTCATCGCGCGTGACCGGACTGTCACGACGCGAGGCCTGCGTCACACGGGTGCGAGGGGGAAGTCGTGTCCCGTCAGCCAGTGCCGGCCGACCTCGCGATGGCCGGCCCACCGCGCGACATTGGCGGCATCGTCGGTCTGTCCCAGCGACTCGGGCGTCACGTTGATGCGTTCCGCATGTGGTCGCAGCGAGGCCAAGTCGAACCCGTAGACCTCGGCCGCGGCCTCTCCGATCATCCGCCGTGTCTCCGCAATCGGCACGTCGTGGTAGGTCTTCGCCAGCCACTCACGCGACCGCGGCCAAGTGCCTTCCGGATGCGGGAAGTCGTTGCCCCACAACATGTTGTCGAGGCCGATCTCGTAGCGCATACCGATCTCACGACGCTTGGTGTTGGACGAGCCGATGAAGCAGTTGCGGTCGAACTGTTCACTGGGCTGCATCGTGATGCCGAGCGACGAGAGCTTCTCCGCGCCCTTCTGCCCGAGGAACAGCCGGTCCCAGAACCACAGCAGACCGGGCACCCACCAGCAGCCTGCCTCGGTGACACCGAACCGAAGTCCAGGGAAGCGCTCGAACACGCCCGACCACAACATGAACCACAGCGGCCTGGCCGGCCACCAGACGACTTCGGTCACATAGATGCCGAGGTTCTCGCCGTAGGACTCCTTGTCGGCCGGGCCGCTGTGGGTCACCACCGGCATCTTCAGCTCCTCGCAGAGCTGCCACACCGGGTCGTAACGGCGGGAGTGGTACGGCTCCTGGTTCATCCACATCGCCGGGATCATCACGACGCGCAGACCGGACTCGTAGGAGCGCCTGATCTCAGCGAGCACGTCGTCGGTGTCGGCCGTGATCTGCACAAGCGCCGCGCCCCGACGGCGCTCCGGGGAGTCCGCACACATCTCGGCAAGCCACCGGTTGTGTGCCCGCGCCCCGGCTAGCCCGATCTCCGGGTCCATGTCGCCGGAGAGGCCGAGACCGACACCGAAGGGTGCGCAGGTGCGGCTCTCGACCGCATCGGCATCGGGGAAGATGACCTCGGCCGTGATGCCGTCGTCGTCCATCTCCTTGTTGCGTCGCTGCGCGTCCCAGCCGCCCTCGAGTCCCTCTTCGTTCTCCGCGAACCACTTCTCGGCGAAGGCGCGGTCGGACGTGCCCATCCGGTGGATGTCCTCCACCGCTTGGTCGCGTCCGGCGAGGAACTCGTCGAACTGCGGCCAGTACTTCTTGTCCAGGTAGTCGCGATACAGCGGCGTCGGCAGTCCCGCATGCGCGTCGGCCGAGATGACGGTGTAAGGGTCGTTGCTCATTCGTGTGCTCCTAGCCGGGTGCCCTGTCATCCAGGAACAGCGCGCAAGTAGTCGGGGTTGCTGCGGTCGAGCATCGACGCGCTGCGCAACCGCAGCATCTCGTCGGACCGCGGGTTGTCGGGGTGGATCCAGAACTGGTCGGCGCGGACCCCTTCGAGCACCGCAGCCGCCACCTCAGCCGGCTCGGTGTAGGCGATCTGCACCCCCGCGGCCTTCATCTGTTCTTCCAGGGCTTCCACCGTCGTGTACGGCGTCTTGCGCGGCCGGGTCTTGGCGTAACGGTCGGGGCGCGAGCGCCATGACTCGAACAGACCGGTGCGCAGCATGTGCGGCCCGGGGAACAGCACCGATGCGGAGACCTTTGTGCCGTCGAGCTGCCCGTAGAGGCACTCGGTCATCGTGACGACGGCGGCCTTGGTGGCGGAGTACTGCGGTGTCGACGGCAACGGCGCGATGCCACCGTTGCCGGAGGACGTGTTGACGACATGCCCTTCGTCATCCTGCTCGAGCATGACCGGCACGAACGCGTTGATGCCGTGGATGACGCCCCACACGTTGACCGCGATCGCCCACTCCCAGTCGCGCAGATCGTGCTCCCACATGGGGCCCTCTGCGCCTGCACCGATGCCGGCGTTGTTGCAGACGACATGGACGGCCCCGTAGGCCGACAACGTCGCATCGCGGAGCGCCGCGACCGAGTCCCATCTCGTCACATCGGTCGGCACCCCGATGAGATCGAGACCCTCGCCCTGGAGATCGGCGACGGTCTTCTCGAGCGGCTCCGGCTGGATGTCAGCCAGCACGACCTTCATGCCGGCGCGGCCGAACGCCTCGCCCATCGCACGACCGATCCCACCGGCGCCGCCGGTGACAACCGCGACCTTGCCGTCGAAGGACTTCAATCCGACCCCACCGGCGACAGGTCGTCGTAGCGCTGGTGCACGAACGGCGTGACCCAGTCCGCGGGCACGGTGGCGACGACCTCGCCGGTCTGGATGCTCGACCGTTCCGCAAGCTCGATCTCACGGAGCTTGCGCACCGGCAGGTCGGCCACCGGGTCGAAGCGCGACTCACGCAGGATGACCTCACCGTCGACGCGCTTGAGCGAGCGGGTGGTCTCGTCGCGCCGGCAGTAGACCAGCTGCGGGTCCCCGTCGAAGCCCTTACCGGCCACTGCGGGCAGGAACTTGAGGTAGAAGCTGGTGCGTGTGCGGTCCGGCGTCAGTTCGAGATCACCGGCGATGTGGCCGTCGATCTCGGCGAACCGCGTGCCCATCCGCTCGAACCACGCGTTCACCCGGCTTCCAACGACCGGGTCGCCGTCGACGGTGAGGTCGATGGACGCGAGCTTCTTGGGCTCCCCGAACGTCTCACGCCCTCCGACGACGGACTGCTCGGTCGTCATCGGCATGACGAGGGCATAGTCGCCGGCCGTCTGCTCATGTCGGCACATCACCGCGACGGTGCCCGCGCCGAAGACCGGATAGCCGCGACCGACGTCGACCGTCGCGATCGTCACCCGAACCAGCGGTTCGTCGATCGGGGTCAACGGCGGTGGCAGCACCGCCGCGATGATGTCGGGGTCAGTCTCGTAGACCGCGACAAGTGTGGTCGCCCACGTCTTGACCGACGTGGCTTCGACCTCACAGTTGCGCAGTTGGTCGAGTGAGCGGGCGCCGTACCGGATCGTCATGCTCTCTCCTTAGGAACGCTTGCCGAAGCCGACGAGTGCAGGGCACTTCTCGGCCTCCGGGGGGAGGCTTTGCGGCGGAAGCGTCACCGCGACCTCATCGATGAGTGGGCCGATCTCGTCAGCTATTGGTCGCAGCGCCTCGATGTCGAAACCGTAAGTTCGCGCGGCGTTGGCGCCGAGCATCGCCCGCACCTCGGTCGGGTCGATGTTTGCGAAGGATGCGCGGATCGCCTCGAGGGTGTAGGGGTTGCTGCCTTCTTTGTGTGGATAGTCGCTGCCCCACATGATCTTGTCGACGCCGACAGCGTGACGCAGCTTCACCTCATCGGGACGGATGAACGACGAGCCGACGGCACACTGCCGGGCCCAGTACTCGCTCGGCTTCAACGACATCCGCTCGACGAGCGGCAGGCCCCACTCCATCTCCTGGGACCCGCTCGCGTGCCGGAACCGGTCGAAGAAGTGGTCGAGCCGGGCAAGCTCTTCGGGTATCCAGGCGGTGCCTTGCTCGGTCAGCACCAGTCGCAGGCCGGGATGCCTCTCGAACGCGCCGCCGACGACGAGGTGCGTGAACGTGCGATGCGCCCACCACGTCACCTCGAGGATGAACACGACCTTGTCCTCCGCGGCCTCACCGGCGACAGGTGCGGCGCTGCCGCTGTGGTGGTTGAGCGGGAGGTCGAGGTCCTCGCAAACCGACCAGAGCGGCTCGTAGTAGGCGGCGTCGTGCAGCGGTGGCAGACCCGAGCCGGGCGGCGCACCGGGCAGCAGCACACCGCCGGTCAGGCCGTTGTCCTTGGCCCAGCGGATCTCCGCAACCGCTGCATCGAGGTCGTGCAGCATGATCTGCGCGATGCCGGCACGTCGCCCCGGCGCGTCGGCGCAGAAGTCCGCCATCCACCGGTTGTGCGCCTGCAGGCCGGCCCACCTCGCCTCGAGGTCCCCTGCGTTGGCAGCCGGCGGCTGGTCACCGAGGCTCGCCTTGGGGAAGAACGGCGGCACGGTGTTGGGGTAGATGACCTCGGCGACGATGCCGTCTGCCTCGAGCTCGGTCAGCCGTCGCTTGGAGTCCCAGTTGCGGTCGCCGTCCGGGCCCTTCATGTCTTCGTACGGGATCTCGTACGACGCCGCCCAGGCGTCGAAGTCGTCGTGCCACTTCGACGGCAGGTAAGGGCGGTAGTCGGTGATGTTGCCGCCGCCATGGCAGTCGGCAGAGATGACGAGATAGCGCTCCGGCATCAGCGGCTCCCTGGGCCTGTAACGCCGTTACATTCCCAGGGCCACCGCCGGCATGTCAACCCTCTGTCGTCTTGCGCGGGGCGCGCTTGCGGGGAGCCGAGCGAGGTGGCGACTCGATGACCTCGGTCGGCGCCGCGAGCATGGGTGCAGGCGTGACCGCTGCGGCTGCGGCGGGCGTCGGGGAGCCGCCGAACCAACGACCGAAGGTGCCCGGCTGGAAGGGCGGCGGAGCCTTGCGCAGATGCGCGACGAGGATTGCGCCGGCCGCCAGTGCGAGGAAGAGCGCCGGGATCATCGAGCGCAGCACCTCGACACTTCCGCCGTTGCCGCTCGAGCTGAACACCCCGGGTGCAATGCCGCGGAAGATGTCGTAGATGACCACCACGCTGGCGCCGATGATGAGGAAGACGGAGACGAACGACACTGCGGCCACATAGCTCGACCGCACGCGAGCAAGCGGGTCGAGTCCCGTGGCCAGCGGCTCTGCTGCGCGCGATGCCGCGCGGAGGTGCAACCAGCACACGACACCCGCAATGATCGCGATGATCGCGGTCATGACCGCCGCCCGCGCGACGGAGTCACCCAGCGGGTGCTGATGTCCTAGGCGGATGGTGACGGAACCAGGCAGGAACCGCATGGGGCTGTGCTGGTGAGAGCCGATCAGACGGCAGAGCGAGGCCACGAACGCGGTGGCAGCAAAAAGCGTGGTGAACAGCGTCAGGAACGCGACGCCGAGCGAGTAGACCAGGGCCGGTCGCCGCCCGGACGGATCCGGTTCGGCGCGGTTGGCCACCACCACGACGACAAAGATGCCGCCGATGAGCAGCGGCAGCAGCAGGATGACGGCGACCACTAGGAACACGACAGAGAGCACGCCACTGATGTCCATGCCCCGAACGGTAATTCAGGCGAGCGCCGTTTCCGCGACTCGATCGAGCGTGTGTCCCATCATGTCGGCGAAGTTGCCGGCGTAGAACGCTGCTCGGATCTCCTCGCTGCAGTCGGCCAGGCTCGCGTCGAACCGCTTCACGGGGTTGCGGCCACCCTCGACGTGCGGGTAGTCGGAGGAGAACATCGCGACTTCGGGCCCGGTGTGCTCGATGATCCAATCCGCCGGCTCATGCGGGTACGGCGTCGCTCGCACTTGGCGTCGTACGAACTCACTCGGCTTGAGCGACAGGTTCTGCAGCCGATCCTCGTTGCGCCGGAACGCCTCCGCCGCGGAGTCCATCGAGCGCAGCAGGCCGGGCAGCCAAGCCGCACCCAGCTCGATCAAGCCAATACGCAGATCGGGGAACCGATCGAGCACGCCGTCGAAGATCAACGTCCCGAGTGTCTGCATCGGCGCGTACGGAATCGCCAGGTAGGACACCGACGTGAAGTTGGTGTCGCCGCCGTGGAAGTCGGGCACCGGCGGCAGGCCGTTGTTCTTGTAGACCGGGTTCATCACTTGCTCGCCACCGACATGGAAGACGACCGGCACGCCGGCTTCCCGCGCCTGCGCCCAGACCTTGTCCAGACCCACATGGCTCGGCGAATGGTGACGCGGTGGATGCGACGCAATCTTGAGTGCAGCTGCGCCGAGATCGATGGCCTCGCGAGTCATCTCGGCCGCTCGGTCGATGTCGCAGAACGGCACATAGCAAACCGGCAGCAACCGCGGGTCGGCGTTGCAGAAGTCGACGATGCCCCGGTTGTGTGCTCGCGCCATCGCAAATGCAAGGTCAACCTCGGCGTTGGTGTCGAAGTCACGCAACGGATCGAGATAGGTCGTCGTGAACACGAGCTGTGCACCGAAGCCGAGCAGGTCCAAGGCGTGCGAGCGGTCCGCGCTGATGACCGCGCCCACGGCCAGGGAGTTCTTGCGGAGCAGGATCTCTTCCTCGTCCTTGGCGCGGAACTCGGGATCACGCTGCTTGGCGATCGCCTCGTCAGCAGGTGGCCGCTTGTAGGTCGCGAGCCGCTTCGCCAGCTCATCGCGCATCGACGGGTCGGCGTAACCCTCTGCGTAGCCCGGCGGCTCGTGGATGTGCGAGTCGGCGTCGTACACCAGGCGACCCTCGACGTAAGCCATGGCGGGAGCCTATGTCGCAAATCGCGTTGTCAACACTGAGGTCTCACGGCACGATCGTCATGTGCACCAGCTGACCCCGCCGGAGCTGGAGGCGGGGCTGGCTCACATCCGCGCCGTCCCCCGCGACGAGGGCCGACTGGCGATGATCGTGGCGCGACCCGGCTTGATGGAGCGCCGCCTCCTCGACGAAGGGCAGCTGGACACCGAGGTCGGGCTAGTGGGCGACAACTGGCTGACCCGCGGCAGTCGCCGCACCCCGGACGGCCTGGCGGCGCCGGACAAGCAGATCACTGTGATGAACATCCGTGTCGCGGATCTCGTCGCCGGCGGACCTGAACGCGCGCCACTGGCCGGCGACCAGCTCTACGTCGACTTCGATCTCAGCATCGACAACCTGCCACCGGGCGCGCTCCTGACCATCGGTGCGGCCGTGCTCGAGGTGAGTGAAAGTCCACATCTCGGCTGCGCGAAGTTCGTCGCCCGCTTCGGTGAAGAGGCGATGCGGTTCGTCAACGGGCGCCTCGGGCGCTTCTTACGTCTGCGCGGCATGAACACGCGAGTCGTCGTGCCGGGGACCATCCGCGTCGGCGACCAGATCACCCGGTCGCTGCCGGAGGTGCCCCGTCAAGCCCAAGATCGCGCCGGTCAGCCGGGCATTCCTGGATGATTGAGGGGTAGATCCCGCTCTTCTGATCGAAACATCGACGATGAGCCCCCGGCAAAGGCGATGATGTTGCAATGACGAACGCGAGGTCGGCGATCGACCAGCTGGCTCAAGAATTCTCGGCCCTGCCGAGGGAAACCATCGTCCGCCAGTACGTCGACGCGCTGTCCTCGGTCGAGCTTTTCGCCGTTTCAGGTGAGGACCAGCCGGACCTCATCGAAAAGCTCGCTCGGTCACACCTGGAAGCGCTGACGCAGCTTCGTTCCTCGGCCGAGGAGTAAGGGCAGCTCCGGCGCGGGACTAACCGGACATCACCAGCGAGATCGTCGACTCGAGGTCTTCGAGGACCTGGCTCACCGTCATCCGCCCGGACAGCAGGGTCACGACGTCGGTGAGCCACACCTTGCCGATGATGTGCGCCACGAGAGTGTCGCGCTCGTCATGCGCCTCCCCCGGCTCGTGCGTCGCCGATGCGATGAAGCCGACCAGCAGATCGCCGACGGCCTCGACGTCTCGCGCCGCGTCCGCCTCCGCGGTCATCAGGGCTCGCACCATCGCGCCGGACAGGCGCCGATGCCGGGCTAGGTAACGCGTCATCACGGCGACCACGCGGTAGACCCGCTCCTGCGGCGTCCCGCTGGCGCGATCCACCTGGACGCTGTCGTGCAGATCGGTGAACGTCCGGCCGAGCAGCGAGACCAGCAGGTGCACTTTCGAGGGGAAGTAGCGATACAGCGTGCCGAGCGCGACCTCCGCCCGTTCGGCGACCTCGCGCATCTGCACCGAGTCCCAGCCACCCTCGGCGGCGAGATCCATCGCTGCATCGAGAATGCGCTCACGCCGCGCCGCTTGTGACGCTGGAATCGCGCCGACCGCGGCGGCCTCGGACATCTTCAGCTGCTCCCCGACAAGGCGTGCGCGGCGGCGATCTTCGCGGCCCAAGGGTAGTCAGCCTTACCGCTCGGAGAGCGGCGAATCTCCGGCACGACGACCACGAGTCGCGGCGCCTTGTAACCGGCCACGTGCTGGCGGGCGTGCGCGATCAGGTCGGCTTCCCCCGCAGCTGCCTCGGGCCGCAGCTGTACGACGGCTGCCACCCGTTGACCGAACCGCTCATCCGGCACACCGGCGACCACTGCGTCGTAGACGTCGGGATGCGCCTTGAGCACAGCCTCGACCTCCTCGGGGTAGACCTTCTCCCCGCCCGTGTTGATGCAGACCGCACCACGACCGAGCACGGCAATCGAGCCGTCCGGCTCGACGGTCGCCATGTCGCCGAGCAGCACCCAGCGCTCGCCGTCGATCGTGATGAAGCTCTCCTTGGTCTTGACCTCGTCCTTGTAGTAGCCGACCGGGACGTTGCCGCGCTGCGCGACCCGGCCCACGACGCCGGACCCCGGCTCGACCGGCTTGAGGTTGTCGTCGAGAACGGCGGAGCGTTGGTTGACGGTGAACTTCAGTCCCTTGTCCGGGCTCGATCCGGACACGCCGGTCCCCTGGAACCCCGTCTCGGAGGCACCGAAGTTGTCCATCAGCATCGTCTTGGGCAGCAGTGCCGCGAGGCTGTCCCGTACTGCGCCGGACAGGATCGCCCCGGCCGAGCTCAACACGAACAAGCCGGGGAACTCGGTCCCCTTGCGCGGTCCGGCAAGCGCCTCCGCGATCGGGCGTGCCATCGCATCGCCGACGATCGAGATCGAGTTGGCGCCTTCACGGGCGGCCACATCGACGACCTCGAGCGGTTCGAACTTGCGGATCAGGACGGCCTTCGAGCCTTGGAGGAACGCGATCCACGTCGCCAGCTGGGCGGCACCGTGCATCAGCGGGGCCACGGGGAAGAACACGAGAACGCCCTTGTTGGGTGCGCGCTCGGCGACCTCCTCGGGCCGGCTCACCGGCTGTCCGGTCGGCTCTCCGCCGCCCATGCCGGCGAAGAACAGGTCCTCCTGTCGCCACATCACGCCCTTGGGCATGCCAGTGGTGCCGCCGGTGTAGATGATGTAGAGGTCATCCGGCGAACGCTGCGGGAAACCGGTCCGCTCTTCTGACTCGTTGGCGGTCGCTTCGTCGAAGTCGACCGCACCAGCCGGACGCGTACCCGTCCCGACCGTGATGACGTGGCGCAGCTTCGGCGTCCGCTCCCGCACCGCGTCGATGCGCTCGGAGAACTCGGTGTCGACGAGCAGCGCAACGACGTCGGCGTCGTTGAAGAGATAGGCGAGCTCGTCTTCGACGTAGCGATAGTTCACGTTGATGGGCACCGCGCGGATCTTGAAGCAGGCGATCATCGTCTCGACGTACTCAGTGCAGTTGTAGAGCTGCACACCGACGTGGTCGCCCGGACCCACACCCGCGCTCTGCAGGTGATGCGCCAGCCGGTTGGCCCGCGCCTCGAGCTGCGCGAACGTCAACCGCCGATCGCCGCACACCAGCGCTTCGCGCTCGCCGACGACATCGACGAGCGACTCGAACAGATCCGCGAGGTTGTACTCCACGAAACTCCCTCAGACCGGGGTGGCGGCGAGCTGTGCGCCGAGCGACAGCAGTTGTCTGGTCGGGGTGCCCAGCTCATGTTCGAGCTGCTTGCCCCACACGAAGTAGCGGTGCACCGGATAGTCGAGGTCGACCCCGAGACCACCATGCAAATGCTGGCAGGCGTGCAGCGCGCGCATGCCGCCGTCGCCGACCCAGAACTTCGCAACTGCGACCTCTTCGTCGGCCGGCCAGCCCTCCGCCAGTCGCCACATCGCCTGAAGCGCGGTCAGTCGCACCATCTCGGTGTCGATGTAGGCATCGGCGGCGCGTTGGCCCACAGCTTGGAACGACGCGATCTTCTTGCCGAACTGCTCGCGCTCGCTGGTGTACTTCGCCGTCATCTCCAGTGCCGCCGCACACACGCCGGCGGCCACCATCGCGAGACCGGCGGTCATGTGCTGACGCAGGTCATGGACAAGCTCGGCATCGCCGGAGACGTCCGTGGCGGGGATCCGGGCGTCAAAGCTGAGGGTCGCCAGCGGCTGCCGATTCGTCGTCTCCAGCTCCGTCACCGTGAAGGAGCCCTTGCGGAGCAACGCGACCGCTGCGTCTTCGCCGGTGCCGATCGGTAGGACAACGATGTCGGCTTCCGCGCCGTACGGGACGAAGTTGGCCTCGCCCCTCAGCACGACCTCGTCGCCGTCGCGTGTTGCGTTGCCTTCGTTTTCAAACGCGGTCGTCAGGATCACACTGCCGTCAGCGACGCCGTCGATCGCAACACCGTGCTTGGCCAGCACATAAGACGTCACCAGCGTCGGCGCGGCGGGCACCGGCGCAACCGCCCGGCCTACCTGCTCGAGGATCAGCCCCACCTCGATGAAGCCGAGGCCGGCACCTCCCGCGCTCTCCGGGACCGCGATGCCGGTGATGCCCGCGTCCGCCAGCTTCTGCCACAGCTCGCGGTCGAAGATCGACCACGACTCGGCCTCCAGCTTCTTGAGCTGGTCGTGCGTGGCGCGCTCGGTGAGGATCTGCTTGGCCAGATCCTGCAGCGACTGCTGGTCGTCGGTAATCGAGAAGTCCATGTCCTACACCCCCGTTGAGTGCGACGTTTTGTACGTTGCAACAGCCATTTCAAGGTTCAAAACGTCGCACTCAACAGTGGTCATCGGAGGCTCCGGGGCATGCCGAGGCCGAAGATGGCGATGAGGTCTCGCTGGATCTCGTTGGTGCCGCCGCCGAACGTGAGGATCAGCGTGCCGCGGTAGGACCGCTCGACCCGGCCGGAAAGGGCAGCCCCAGGCGAGCTGCGCTTGAGGATGCCGGCCCCGCCGAGGACCTCGAGCAACATGCCGTAGCACTCGCAGTAGGACGTGGTGCCGTAGACCTTGACCGCAGAAGAGTCGGCGATCGAGACCTTGCCGACGCTGTCCTGCCAGATGTTCTTCCAGTTGAGCAGTCGCAAGCCTTCGAGCCGGGCGTGCACCTTGGCGAGATGCGTCTGCACCCACTCCTGGTCGATGACTCGGCGACCGTCGGGCAGCTTCGTCTCCTGCGCCCAGCGGCGGGTGTCGAGGTAGGCGCGTTCGAGCACGGCCGGCGACGCAAGCGAGATCCGCTCGTAGTTGAGCTGCGTCGTGATGACGGTCCAACCGCCGTCGATCTCGCCGACCGTGTTGCTCACGGGGACGCGCACGTCCTCGTAATAGGTCGCGTAGGTCGTCGCATCACCCAGCGTGCGGATGGGCGTGTAGGAAAAGCCCTCCGACGTCGTCGGCACGAGGATGATGCTGATGCCCTTGTGCTTGCTCGCGTCCGGGTTGGTCCGGACCGCGAGCCAGATGTAGTCGGCGTGATCGGTCAGGCTCGTGAAGATCTTCTGGCCGTTGATGACCCACTCGTCGCCCTCACGGACGGCGCGCGTCTTGAGCGCGGCGAGATCGGTGCCGGCCTGGGGCTCGCTGTAGCCGATCGAGACGAAGCACTCGCCCTTGAGAATCTTGGGCCACATCTCGTTCTTGAGCTTCTCGTTGCCGAACTGCTGGATCGCCGGACCGACCGCGTTGATCGTGAGGAACGGGAAGGGCGCGCCCGCCCGCTGTGCCTCGTCGTAGAAGACGAACTGCTCCATCGGTCCGAAGCCACGGCCGCCGTACTCCTTGGGCCAGCCGACGCCGAGCCAGCCGTCCCGGCCCATCTGCCGGACGGCCTCCTGGCTCTTGGGGCCGCCCATCTCACCCGCCGCCATCTCGGCCGCGACCTCAGGAGTGACGATCGTCTGGAAGTAGGCCCGCACTTCGTCGCGCAGCTTGAGCTGGTCGTCGGTGTAGGCGATGCGCATCAGAACCCCGCACTCGACATGACGCCGCCGTCGATCAGAACCTCGGCGCCGGTGCAGTAGGCCGCGTCGTCGCTGGCGAGGAACGCGATGACGTTGGCAACGTCCTCCGGCGTGCCCATTCGCTTCAGCGGCACCTTGGAGGCGACGTACTTGCGTCCCGTCTCATCCATCACGGCGCGCGTCATCGGGGTGTCCATGCCACCCGGGTGTACGGAGTTGGCGCGAATCTTGTCGCCCGCGTACTCGAGCGCTGCCGCCTTGGTGATGCCGCGGACGCCGAACTTGCTTGCGGTGTAGGCGCCGCAGAACAGTGTCGCGGCCATGCCCTCGGTCGAGGACACGTTGACGATCGCGCCACCACCGGCCCGCTTCATCGCCGGGATCGCGTGCTTCATGCCGAGGAACACCCCGGTGAGGTTGACATCGATGATCTGCCGAAACTCCTCGAGCGGCACGTCCGTCAGCGCGTTGAACTTGAGGATGCCGGCGTTGTTGACCAGCACGTCCAGCTTTCCCAGCTCGCGCTCGGTCTGCGCGATGACGTCCTGCCACTGCTCCTCGGACGTGACGTCGAGATGCGCGAACCGGACTCGGTCACCCAGCTCGTCCGCCAGCGCTTTGCCGTCGTCGTCGAGGATGTCCGCGGTGACAACGGATGCGCCCTCACTGTGGAGCCGACGCACCGTGGCAGCGCCCATTCCGCGCGAGCCACCCGTGACCAGCGCGACCTTGCCTTCGAACCTGTTCATCTAAGGCTTCTCCGAACCGACGACCCACATGGCGAAGAACTGCGCGCCTCCGCCGTACGCGTGACCCAGCGCCCGCCGCACGCCGTCGACCTGGTGCTCGCCGGCCATGCCACGCACCTGAAGCGCAGCCTCGGCAAAGCGGCACATGCCGGACGCGCCGATCGGGTTGGACGAGAGCACGCCGCCGGAGGGGTTGATAGGCATGTCGCCGTCGAACGACGTCGAGCCGTCGTCGACCATCTTCCAGCCGGCGCCCTCCTCGGCGAAGCCGAGGTTTTCCATCCACATCGGCTCGTACCAGGAGAACGGTACGTAGATCTCGGCGCAGTCGAGGTCCTGGCGCGGGTCGGTGATGCCTGCCTGCGCATAGACGTCCTTGGCGCAGTCGCGCCCGGCGTGCGGGTTGACGGTGTCACGACCCGCACCCATCGTCGGCTCGCTGCGCAGCGCGGTGCCGAGGATCCATGCGGGCCGGTTGGGCGTGCCCTGCGCGGTGTCCTCATCAGCGAGTACGACGGCGCACGCACCGTCACTCGACGGACATGTCTCGAGATAGCGGATCGGGTCCCACAGCATCGGGGACTCGCGGACGGTCTCCTCGCTGATGTCGGGGAGCTTGAGGTGCGCGTATTGGTTGCGCAGCGCGTTGAGCCGGTCCTTGACGGCGACCTTGATGCCGATGTGGTCCGGGGCGTTGGCCCGGCGCATGTAGGCGCGGATCACCGGCGCGAAGTAGCCGCCCGCACCGGTGACGCTGCCACCGGTGAACGGCAGCCGGATCGACAGCGCCCATGTCGCGTTGGACTCGCTCTGCTTCTCGAAGCAGACGACCAGCACCCGCTTGTGTGCGCCGCTGGAGACGAGGTGACTGGCCATGACACCGGTGGAGCCGCCTACGCTCCCCGCCGTGTGCACGCGCAGCATCGGCTTGCCCACCGCACCGAGGGCGTCGGCGAGGTAGAGCTCCGGCATCATGACGCCCTCGAACATGTCGGGCGCCTTGCCGATGACGACCGCGTCGATGTCGCTCCAGCCCATGCCGGCGTCGTCGAGTGCGCGTTTCGCCGCCTCGCGGAGCAAGCCGGCCATCGACACGTCCTGCCGCTTGGCGGCGTACTTGGTCTGCCCGACGCCGACAACGGCAACGCGGTTGCTCACGACGCACCTTCCAGGACAGCCACGAGGTTCTGTTGGAGACATGGGCCGCTCGTCGCGTGCGCCACGGCGCGCTTGGCGCGACCAGCACTGATCGCCGCTGCGGCAGCGGCGAAGCGCTCGAGTCCGCCGACCATCGTCGGCCCGGCAGCGGCATCAACGGTCTGCCCGTTGAGACCGAGCGCGTGGCGAAGCACGAGCTCCTGATGCGGATAGGGCACGTGCAGATAGGCCGCGTCGAGACCACTCGCCCCCGCGACCTTCGCCGCGGTCTCGGTCGACGGCGACACGGTCAGGTCACGCACGCCGAGTGCAGGTGGCTCGATGCGATGGTCGATGCCGCGGATCCACACGGGGTTGCCCGTCAACGCCCGCGCCCGGTCGCCGACGGCCAGCACGACCGCGACGGCGCCGTCCGCTACATGCGTCGGCGGCACATCCGGAACGTCGACGCCCTTGTCCTTCAGCGCCTGCGCCTGCAGACCCGCGAGGCTGCGCGCGTCGGGCCAGAGCGGGGCGACCACGTAAGGGTCGAGCTGCAAGGTGAGCGTCCGGTCCAGCTCACCGCGCGAAGGTCGCGCAAACGCGTAGACCAGCGCAGTGTCGATGCCCTCCTCCTGCAGAACGTTGACCGCTTCGTACAAGGCGAAGGCGCCGTCCATCTCGACGTGCGACTCGCGGATCGGCGGCCACGCGCCCACTGCATCGAGGGCACCGACGAATGCGAACGGAAAGCCCTGGAGATAGTCGCTCGACCCGGACACGGTGAAGCCGATGTCGCGCTGGCTGAGGCCGACCTTGCCGAGTGCCTCCTGGATCACCGGGAGCAACATCTCGACCTCGTTGCGAGCCGGCTCGCTCGGCGTCTCGAACGACGCCCAGCTGACGATGGCTACGTCGCGCCTCATCAGACGTCCTCCTCCCCGCCCGCCACCCAATAAGGGTGCCGGCTACGCCGGCTCATATGTATTCCTTGTAGTCGTCGTACGGCGCATCCGGCTCACCGCTGGGGCGGTAGTACTTGATGCTGCCGATGTTGGGCTGCTTGTCCTCGGCCCAGACCGGCTCGACGCGCATGCCGAGGCGGACGTCCTTCGGGTCGCATTCCTGGATCAGGAACATCGACGTGATGTCGGCGCCGTCGAGGCGGATCCACGCCGTCACGTAGGGCGGATCCAGGCCCGGGCTCGGCACGTTGGTGATGCAGAACGTCGTGACCGTGCCCTTGCCGCTGAGCGTCAGCTCCTCGTCCGTCGCGACGCCGCACATCGAGCACGCACCACGCGGCGGGACATAGACCTTCTGGCACTTGGGGCAGCGCTGCCCCACGATCTCGCCCTTCTCCACCGACCGCAGGAACCGCGACGCAGCGACACCCGGCGTGTAGGAGAAGTCCAACCGGATCGGCGTCTCGACGATCGCTACCGGCTCTCCAACCGTCCCTTGCGTGACGCCCTCCCCCTCGCCGGCTGTGAAGCAGGCGAGGTCGGTGATGGCACCCACTCGCTCGTCGGCCCAACGCGCGTGCACTCGCAGGCCGGTGCGCATCTCGTCCCGCGGCACATCAACTGCGGCAAGGAGGCCGGTGTCGGCGCCGTCGAGCTTGACCAGCGCCCACGCGAACGGGCGGTCGAACGGCTGGCCGGCGACCGGATCGTCGTTCCACGTCCACGTCGTGACGACGCCGGTGTCGGCGACGTCGACGAGCTCGGTCAGATCGTCACTCGTCACCGGGTCGTACTCGGCCGGCGGCACAAGCACTCGCCCGTCCGACGCGCGTACGCCGACGAACCGCTTGTCGCGCAGGCCGGCGAGGAACGCCCCGATGATCGGGCCGGTCGAACGCGTGTAGGTGTATTCGATCGCGTGGTCAGCGACAAGTACGTCCGTCATGCGGAAGCACCAGCGGGCACGAAACGCACCGTCATCTCCTTGATGCCGTTGATGAAGTTGGACCGCAGGCGGCGCGGCTCGGCGACGAGCTCGACCCGCTCGCACTGCTGGATCAGCGACCGGAACAGGCACTCGATCTCGAGCTTGGCGAGGTGCCGACCGAGGCAGAAGTGCGGCCCGCCGCCGCCGAAGCCGACGTGCGGGTTGGGCTCGCGGCCGATGTCGAAGACGTCGGGGTCCTTGAACACCGACTCGTCGCGGTTAGCCGACGAGTAGTAGATGACGACCTTCTCGCCCTACTTGATGGGCGTCCCTCCGATCTCGACG